>CBDUYD010000134.1:0-7985 GCA_965371355.1 uncultured Ilumatobacteraceae bacterium | reverse complement strand
TGCCGAGACATCCAACGCCGGACCAACGGCTGAGCACCAGAGGAATCCGATGGCATCTCCGATCAAGTTCGCCCACATCGTCCTGAGGACCACCCGCTACGAAGAGATGTTGGCCTGGTGGCTCGGCGTCCTCGAGGCCGACGTGCGCCACGGCAACGAGTTCCTCACGTTCCTGTCGTACGACGACGAGCATCACCGCATGGCGATCGTCGGCATGCCCGGTCTGACCGAGCCTGATGCAAGGGCTTACGGGGTCGACCACTTCGCGTTCACGATGGCCGACCTCAACGCCCTTTTCGACCTGTACGAACGCCTGAAGTCCGACGGCATCGCACCGGAATGGACGGTCAACCACGGCATGACCCTCTCGGCCTACTACCGCGACCCCGACGGCAACCGGGTCGAGTTCCAAGTCGACATCTGCTCGCTCGACGAGGCGGACGAGTTCATGCGCGGCACCGTGTTCGCCGCCAACCCGATCGGGGTCGACGCCGACTTCGACGATCTCAGCGCGCGGCACCGCGCCGGCGAGTCGTTCGAGGCGGTCACCGCCTACATTCCGATTGCCACCTGATCGGGAGACGCCACAACTACTGTCGTCGTCATGGCGATGCCCCCACCGTCCGGTGAGCCGAGCGGCGACCTCGGAGACCCGACCGCTGCATCCGCCGGCGCGGGTGGAGCCTCGTGGTGGCAGCGGGGAGGATCGATGCCGATCCTGCTGGCGATCGCGGCCGTCCTGCTGATCCTCGTGCTCATCGCGAGCGCCTTGTGGGACCGCGACGGCGACGACGCCGGCGACGACAACGGTGCATCGACGAGCCAGGAGTCCACCGATCCGACCGATCCGTCGGACACCGACGACGCCACCACCGTGGCTCCCGACGCCACGTCGCCCGACACCACGTCTCCCGACGCCACCTCTCCAGACACGACGTCGGCTCCGACGACCTCGCCACCCATCACGCAGCCGACCACTCCGGCCACCACCTCGCCGTCTGGCGGTGGTTCGGGAGGTACGGGAGGTTCCGGGGGTTCGGGAGGTACGGGAGGTACGGGAGGTTCGGGCACCGATGGGGGCGACGACAAGGGCGACGGACGCGTCGTAGTCATCGAGGGCACAACCGGGCCGTGCAAGTTCGGCAATAGCTGTCTGCTCGCCGGGTTCAGGGTGATCGGCTTCCCGAGCGGTGAGAAGGAGTACGTCTGCGAGTTCCGCGACGGAAGCCGCCACACGTACAAGTTCGGCGCCCGCACGGTCGAGTACGCCTGCGCCACCGGGGCGCGCGGAGACAGCATCACGATCGAGGTCGACGGCGTGCGGTCGGCCACGATCCGCACCGGCGACGACTTCTCGACGAAGTAGCCGCGCCGCGGCCGGGTCGGCCGGAACCAGGGCCTCAGGCGAACCAGGCCATCAGGCGATCGGTCACCAAGGCCAGATCATCTGGCCGCACGACCGCTGCCACGACGCGGTCGGGCCGCACGACGATCACATCGCCGGGTGGCGCGAACGGAATCGCCGCCAGTGCGTCTGGCGCGACCACGACGCGACCCCCGACCGATTCCCAGCGCGTGCGGATGTCGGCACCGACGTGCGCCCCGTCGTCGCACACGACCGAGAATCCTGGCCCGAGCCGTTCGTCGAAGCGGAGGCCGTCGATCGTCGGCTGCGGCAACTGGCGGCCGACCATCGGATGATCGCCCTCGATGATGCCAGTGGTGAGGCGCGGAAACGGCCGCGAACCGCCGTAACCCGAGTCGGTCCGGACATCGCTGTCGACCCGCCCGGAGAGCTGATCGATCAGCCTCCCCGTGTCACAGGCGTGCTCGGCGAGGCCGGTCACGTGAGGCCGTCGCTCGATGTCGTAGGTGTCGAGCAGCCGGTCCGATGCCCACCCCTCGTCGACCGCCCGGAGCTTCCACACCAGGTTGGCGACGTCGCGGAAGCCCGAGCAGAGGCCTTGACCGAGGAACGGCGGCATCTGATGCGCGGCATCGCCGGCGAGAAACACCGAACCGGCGCGCATTCCCGCCGCGACCGTGGCGTGGAATCGGTAGACGACGGTGCGGGTGATCGCCGCGTTGCCCGGGTTGATCCAGGGGGCCAGCAGTTCCCACACCCGGTCATGGGTCGCGATCACGTCGCGATCGTCGTCGGGCTGCACCTGGAACTCCCACCGCCGGTTGCGGTCGTGCCCCGGAACGAACGTGGTCGGCCTGGCGGGGTCGCAGATCTGCTGCGCGAGACGTGACAGCTCGACGTCGGCGGTGAGCTCGGTGTCGACGACGAGCCATTCCTGATCGAAGCCGAGGTCGACGAACCCGATGCCGAGTTGCTTGCGGACTCCGCTCGACGCACCGTCGGCTCCGACCATCCACCGTGTCGAGATGGTCCGCTCCGAGCCCGACCCGCTCGAGGCCCGGATCGCGACGTCGACACCAACATCCGTCTGCCCGAAACCGGTGACGTCGTTGCCGAGCAGCAGTTCGACTCCGGCATCGAGGGCGCGCTCGCGGAGCAAGGCTTCGAGGGTGGGCTGGAAGTACATGTTCATCGGCGGATGGCCGAGCGGCGTCACGGTGCCGGGTGGGAGTTCGACGCCGGTGAGGCGTCGGCCGTCGGGGTCGACGAACTCGGCGCCGTGGATCGGCGTCGAGATCGCGAGGATCGCGTCGGCGAGACCGACGGTCTGGAACGTCCGGACGATCTCGTCGTCCATCCCGATCGCCCGCGCCTTGTTGTACACCTCGGGGACCCGCTCGACCACGGTTGCGGTGAGCCCGTGGTGCACGGCGAACAGGCCCATCGCCACGCCGACGGGCCCGCCTCCGACGACGAGTAGATCGGTGTCGGTCGAGGTCACTAGACGCAGCGGTTCGTCATCGTGCCGATCCCGTCGATCGTCGATGTGATCACGTCGCCGGCCTGCAGGAACGTACGCGACGACACGCCGACGCCCTCGGGTGTCCCGGTGAAGATGAGGTCGCCGGTCTCGAGCGTCATGATCGCCGAGAGGTACGACACCAGGTGGGCGACCGAGAAGATGAGGTTCGAGGTGCGGTCGCTCTGACGCTGATCTCCGTTGACCTCGCAGCGCAGCGCGAGGTCGGTCGGGTCGTCGAAATGGTCGGTCGACACGACGACCGGTCCGATCGGGCCGTACGTGTCGCGCGACTTGCCGAGATCGAAGTGCGCCGGCTTCGCGGCGAACTGCAGTGCGCGGTCGGAGATGTCCTGGCCGACGGTGAGGCCCAGGACATGATCCCACGCGTTCGCGGGTGTGACATCACGGGTGCGACCACCGATGACAACGACGAGTTCGACCTCGTAGTCGCCCGTGTCGGATCGCAGCTCGACCTCTGCCGTCGGCCCGACGATGCAGCTCGGGAACTTGGTGAACACGACCGGACTCTCGGGGAGTTCCACGCCCGACTCGGCCGCGTGGCCGGCGTAGTTCAGTCCTACGCCGAACACCTTCAGCGGCGCGGGAACCGGAGCGCGGACATCGGCATCCGCGAGCGACCCATCGGCCGTCGCGTCGGCCAGCGTCCTCGATGCGGCGTTCAGCGCATCGGTGGAACGCAGCGCGGACATCGGGTCGGCGGATACCGAACCGCCGCTGACGCGCTCGGCGTCGTACCAGCCGCCGTCACCGTCGACCAGCGCCGATCGTCCCGCAACGTTGGCGAACCTGAATCCCATCGATGTGTCCTCCTGCGCATGTCCGACCGCGCCGCGATGTTACGGCACGTCAGGTGCGGCGGCATCAGCCGCCGAGGTGCCGGAGCAGACCGTCGAGCGCGACGACATAACTGTGCCGTCCGAATCCGCCGACCACACCGAGGCAGACGGCGCTCAGCAGCGACCGGTGGCGGAACTCCTCGCGGGCGTGGACGTTCGAGAGGTGTGTCTCGACGACGGGCAACTCGACCGCCGCGATCGCATCGCGCAGAGCGACGCTGGTGTGCGCATACGCCCCGGGGTTGAACACCACGCCGTGTGCCCAACCGCGGGCGTCGTGGAGCGCGTCGATCAACTCACCCTCGCCGTTGGACTGCAACGTCCGTAGTTCGGCGTCTCGGGAATCGGCGAACGCGCGCAGCTCGGACATCAGCTGCTCGAGTGTGTCGGATCCGTAGACCTCGGGTTCGCGTGTGCCGAGCAGGTTCAGGTTCGGTCCGTTGAGGACGAGGATCTGCCGCGTCATGAGACGAGAGTACGCAGGTCGGGGCTCGTCTCGGCGTTACGTTCGCATCGACCCGGTGTGCCCGTCGCCGGCAGGGCCTGCCCGCCCGGTCCACCGCGGGCGGATCGCCCCTGCTCGCGGGCCAAATGTCACAGATGGTGCCACTTGACCAACAGGGGACGCTGGCGTAGCGTCCGAGTTCCCCGGCGACACCGCGTCGTCGGCGTGATGGGAACCTGGGGGTAACCATGTATCTGTTCACCCGCTCGGTCACGTTGACCGGCAGCCCCGGACGAACGATCGAGTACGCGTTGAAGACGGCCGCGATGGTCAACGACACGATCGACCTCGAAGTGGCTCTCTGGAGCAACGTGTTCGGCCAGCCGGCCGGTACGTTCTCGTTCAACACGATGGTCGACGGGCGCGCCGCGCTCGGGTCGGCCACCGCAGCGCTGATGGGAAACCCGGCGTACGTCGAGCAGCTCGAGCGGGGACAGGAGTTCGCTGGAGCGACCCCGGCAGAGGACGTGCTCCGACAGCTCGTACACCCGACCGAGCTCGCCGGAGACGGTCCACCGGTCGGCTCGTTCGCCGAGTCGATCACGGTGGTACCGGCGGCGGGACAGATCAGCGCGGCGATGGGATGGGCGGTCGAGATCGCGAATCTGGCGACCAGCGTCACGGGTGTTCCCGTCTCGTTCTGGCTCGACGCCTACGGCACGTTCGGCCAGATGACCTGGCTGATCGTCTACCCCGATGCGGCAGCCGTCGACGCAGCGCAGGACAAGCTGAATGCGAGCGCCGAGTACATCGCGTCGCTCGACGGCAATGGCGCACTGTTCGTGCCGGGCTCCGGCGAGCGGGCGCTCTACACGCGCATCGCCTAGCACGCGCATCGGCCAGGTTCAGCGGGCAGCCGTTTTCTCGGTCCCGACGCGGTACGAGCGGGCGTCGGGGCCGAGAGGCGGGTCATCGGATCTGGGTTCTGCGCGAACGTGTCACCCGGAGCGCTCGGTTCTTCGTCTGTATTGACATCCGAGCAACCGAGAGCCGACACGAAAGGGGTTCGCCGTGGACTGGTGGATTCTCGAGATCATCACGATCGCGGTGCTCATCGCGATCGTCGCCGTTCTGGGGCCGCTGATCAAGCGCTTCGGCAAGGCGTACGCCGCCGACGTGTTCCGCGCCAATCCGCGCACGGGCAAGAGCTATCTGGTGTTGATGGACTTCGCCTACTACATGATCTTCGGCGCCTACATCCTGTTCGTCATCAAGTGGGAACCCGACAAGGGCTGGGGTGATGAGGTCAACGCCGAGCAGTTCCAGGGCTCGGTGGCCCGGATCGGCGGAATGATCCTGCTGATGGGGCTGCTGCACGGCCTCAACGTGTTGACCCTGCCGATCATCGGCCGCATCTTCACGCTCAACCGGCGACTCGACGAGGCGCCCGACGCACCTCTGCCACCGCCGATCGAGCGATCCGGCGACATGACGACTCCGCCGCCGCACCCGCAGCCGCAGGTCGACCTCGGCCCGGTCTGGAGCGCCGGAAACACGTAGGCCTGGACACCATCGCTGTTCGCACGCTCGCCACGGCACCCATTCCACGATGACTATCGACGCGATCTACTCGATGTCGGAATCGATGGCGATCGAGGCCGGATCGACCGACGCACGCGCCGCGGACGACCTCGTCGAAGAACTCTTCGCCGCCGAGGGTCGATCGCTCGTCCGACTGGCGCGGATCTTCTGCGAGGATCGGGACGCCGCCGAGGACCTCGTGCAGGAGGCGTTCATCCGGCTGCACCGGTCGGCGGGTTCGATCCGTGACGTGTCGAGGGCCCCGGCGTTCCTCCGCTCGATCGTGATCAACCTCGCCCGCGACCACAACCGGCGCGGTCTGATGTCGCTCAGGCACCAGGGTGCGATGCGCCGGCCCGAGGCGAGTCCGAGCTTCGAGGACGACGCGATCGCCGAGGCCGACCACGAGACGTTGAACGCGCTGCGAACACTGCCCGACCGGCAACGGGCCTGCCTCGTGCTGCGGTACTACCTCGACCTGTCCGAGCGCGACATCGCCGACACGCTCGGCATCTCCAAGAACTCGGTGAAGACCCACGCCCGCCGCGGACTGGCTGCGCTCGAAGCGCAACTCGCCACGCCGACCGAGCTGCGATCCGGGGAGGGGGAACGATGACGAACGCCGAGCAACGTCTGGCGGACGCCTTCGCCCACACCGATCGACTCGAGCCGAGTCCCGACCTGTGGTCACGGATCGTGCACTCGATCGAAGAGGACCGCCTACACCGCAAGCGACTGCGCCGTACCGCATTCGCGGCAGGCGCCGTGCTCATCGCCCTCGTCGTCGTCGCCCTCCTCGCTCTCACGGACGGGCCCTCGGGGACCCACGTCCGGTGGCAGGTGATGGAGGTACTCGAGGCGATCACCCTCGGCGTGCTGATCATCGCCCTCGGTCCCGCCATCACGCGATTCGGTCGGGGTTACGCATCCGACCTGTTCGCCACGAGTCGCAGCACCGCGGGAACGATGTTGCGGCTGCTCGACCTCGCCTACTTCCTCATCTTCGGTGGCTACATCCTGCTGACCGTCGAGTTCCTCGCACCTCGCGACGAGTCGCTGCTCCTGTGGAGCGAACAACTCGGCGACGCCGCGATCAGGGTCGCCGGCCTCCTGCTGACGATGGGAATGCTGCACGCGATCACGCTCGTCGCGCTGCCCCTCCTCGCGCTGATCGTCAACTCGACCCGCACCGGATCACGCGTGCCGCGGTGGATCTGGCTCCTGCTGATCGTCGGCGGGATCGTCGCGTCCCAACTCGCCGGGATCCCGATCGCCTTGATCGGCGGCTCCTGAATCAGCGGGCCGGCGGACCGGGTGACACTACGGGGTCGGGCGCGCGGTCGTCGGCGTGTCCTGGCTGAACACGTTGAGCCACGTCGCACCGCGACGGCACCAGATCGAGCTGATGTACATCGCCGCGTCGTCACCTGGCGTTCCGTCGACGATCGGCTGGTAGTCGGCGCGGTAGGCGAGCAGCACGGTGTCGTCGGCGAGCACCCGCAGACGGGCGTCGGCGATCGTGTACCGCGCGGCGACCGGGCCGTGGGCGAGGTGGCCGGCGTGGGCGTCGTGGCCCTCGAAGCCGCGTGGGTAGACGCCGAGGAAGTCGTCGGACAGCAGACGCCGATCGGCCTCCGCGTCGCCGACGAGCATCGCCTCCCACACGTCGGTCTCGAGCCGTACGAAGAAGTCGAGGCGGTCGTCGTTCATGACCGCAATGATGCCTCGTGTTCGCCGAGACCTCGCCACGGCTCCTCGGGGATCCCGACGACCCCGGGTTCGACGGCGAGCACGGAACCCGCGGGCGACCCGGCGAGCTCGGCCGCGTCGAGGCCGACCCGAGCCGACGTGACGTACAAGATGTCGAGGTCGGGGCCACCGAACATGCAACTCGTCGGCTTCGACACCGGCGCCGTGATCACCGCGCTCACCGATCCGTCGGCGTCGTACCGCACGACGCGGCCACCGGCCCACTTCGCCGACCAAACCCCGCCTTCGGCGTCGACGGTGAGGCCGTCGGGGAAGTAGTCGACGTCGGTGGCGAACACCCGGCGATCGCTGGGCGTGCCGGTCAGCGGGTCGAAGTCGAATGCCCAGATCGTCCGCGGGCCCGAGTCGGTGTAGTACATCGTCTGCCCATCCGGGCTCCATCCGAGCCCGTTCGAGACGACGATGCCCTCGACCACCGTCGTCAGCGCACCATCATCGGACAGC
>CBDUYD010000133.1:0-8060 GCA_965371355.1 uncultured Ilumatobacteraceae bacterium | reverse complement strand
GGTGCCAGTTTGTCCGGGTTCATCGCGAGGCACATCGAGCAGCCCGGCTCGCGCCAATCGGCGCCCGCCGCGATGAACACCTCGTGGAGGCCCTCGTCCATCGCCTGCTTCCTCACCGCGTGGCTGCCGGGCACGATCATCACCCGCGGCACGGTGACCTGGCGTCCCTCCAGAACCTCTGCGGCGAGGCGGAGGTCTTCGATGCGGCTGTTCGTGCACGACCCGATGAACACCGTGTCGACAGCGACATCGCTCAGCAGCGTTCCCGGCTCGAGATCCATGTAGGCGAGCGCCCTGGCGACGTTCTCGCGGGTCGTCGTATTCTCGTACTCGTCGGGGGAGGGGATCGGCTGGTCGATAGCCGCGACCTGGCCGGGGTTGGTTCCCCACGTGACGTGCGGGGTGATCGCCGATCCGTCGATCACGACCTCGGCATCCCACACCGCGTCGTCGTCGGAGTAGAGCTCGGACCAGTGGGCCACCGCTTCGTCCCACGCCTCGTCGGCCGGAGCGTGCTCTCGCCCACGCAGGTACTCGAATGTCGTCTCGTCGGGAGCGATCATCCCGGCCTTCGCCCCCGCCTCGATCGACATGTTGCAGACGGTCATACGACCCTCCATCGAGAGCGCCCGGATGACCGAGCCGCGGTACTCGATGACGTGGCCGATCCCGCCGCTCGTACCGATCTCACCGAGGATCGCGAGGATCACGTCCTTCGCGGTGACGCCGCGCTGCAACTCGCCGTCGACGGTGACCGACATCCACTTCGGCCGGTTCTGGTGCAACGTCTGGGTCGCCAGGACATGCTCGACCTCGCTCGTGCCGATGCCGAACGCGAGCGCGCCGAACGCGCCGTGCGTCGCGGTGTGCGAGTCGCCGCACACGATGGTCGTTCCCGGCAGCGTGCGGCCCTGCTCGGGACCGATCACGTGGACGATGCCCTGCCCCTCGTGGCCCATCGGGTAGTGCGTGATGCCGTGTTCGGCGGCGTTGTCGCGCAGCACCTGGACCTGTTTCGCCGACACCTCGTCGGCGATCGGCAGGTGGATGTCCTCGGTCGGGACGTTGTGGTCCTCGGTGGCGACGGTGAGGTCGGGGCGTCTGACCGTGCGGCCACTCACGCGGAGGCCCTCGAACGCCTGCGGACTGGTGACCTCGTGCACGAGGTGGAGGTCGATGTACAGCAGATCGGGCTCGTCAGGCGCGGAGTGCACCACGTGCTGATCCCACACCTTCTCCGGCAGTGTCTTGCCCACGAACCTCTCCGTTCTCATCTTGCGACGATCCCATGATGTGGGATAACGTTCCTGTGATATGGACACCATATCGGGCGTCGGTGTGCTCGACAAGGCGATGATCGTGCTGTCCGCGGTCGCCGACCGACCGATGAGCCTGGCCGAGCTCCAGTCGGCGACAGGCATCCCGCGAGCGACCGTCCACCGGCTCGCCGCCGCGCTCGAGGCGCACGCGGTGCTGCGCCGCGACGCCGATGGCCGGTACGACCTCGGCCACGGTCTCATCGCTCTCGGTCGCGAGGCGGCGCGGCGATTCCAGTTGGCCGACCTCGCACGGCCCGTTCTCGAAGGGCTCGCCGCCACGACCGGCGAGAGCGTCCAGCTCTTCGTCCGCGAGGGCGACCGGCGTCGATGCGTCGTCTCGATCGAGTCGCCCCACGGTCTGCGCTGGATCGTGCCCGAGGGGGCGCTGCTCCCTCTCGGCGTGGGGTCGTCGGGTCGCCTACTGGTCGGCGACTCTGAGGTCGGCGACTCTGCGGACGCTGCGCACCTCGGTACGACCGGGTGGATCGAGAGCGTCGGCGAACGCGAGGCGGGGGTCGCTTCGGTCAGCGCGCCCGTCCGCTCGAGGGACGGGACGGTGCTTGCCGCCGTCTCGGTGAGCGGTCCGATCGAGCGTTTGTCCCGGGCGCCGGGCGAACGGTTCGGTCCCGCGGTCGTCGCCGCGGCCGAGCGCATCCAGCTCGATTGACGGGGCCGGGCGGGCCGAGATCGTCGCCGTGCCCCGTACGCTGAGGGCGTGACGAACAGCACCGTCGATGTGTTGCCCACCGACTGGCGCGAGCAGGTGCTCGGCCTCGCCGACGAACACGACGCGGTCATCCTGGCCCACAACTACCAGCTGCCCGAGATCCAGGACATCGCCCACCACACCGGCGACTCACTCGGGCTCGCACGGGTCGCGGCCGAGGCCGAAGCCTCGACGATCGTCTTCTGCGGTGTGCACTTCATGGCCGAGACCGCCAAGATCCTCAGCTACGACAAGCGGGTGCTGATCCCTGACGCCCGCGCCGGCTGTTCGCTCGCCGAGACGATCACCGCCGGCCAGCTCCGCGCCTGGCGCGACGAGTACCCCGACGCCGTCGTCGTGAGCTACGTCAACACAACCGCCGCGGTGAAGGCCGAGACCGACATCTGCTGCACGTCCTCCAACGCGGTCGAGGTGGTCGAGTCGATCGCCCGCGATCGCGAGATCCTCTTCTGTCCCGACCAGTTCCTCGGCGCCCACGTGCAGCGCCTCACCGGCCGCGAGAACATGCACATCTGGATGGGCGAATGCCACGTCCACGCCGGCATCAACGGCGCCGAGCTCAAGGCGCGGGTCGAGGCCGAGCCCGACGCGGAGCTGTTCGTGCATCCCGAGTGCGGGTGCACGACGAGCGCGCTCTACCTCGTGACGGCGGGCGTCGTGCCCGCCGAGCGCACGAGGATCCTGTCGACGAGTGGGATGATCACCGCCGCCCGCGAGACGACGGCGAGCAAGGTGCTCGTCGCCACCGAGACCGGCATGCTCCACCAACTCGAGCGCGCCGCTCCCGACGTCGATTTCGAGCCGGTCAACCGTGCCGCCGTCTGCAAGTACATGAAGATGATCACCCCGGCGAAACTGCTCGCCTCGTTGCGCGACGGGGTCGACGAGATCACCCTCGATCGCGATATCGCCGATCGGGCCCGGGCCTCGGTCGAGCGGATGATCGCGATCGGTACGCCGTCGCCGACCGCGGAGTGACCCGCCGATGTCACCGACCGGGTCGCGCCTGCCGCGCCGCCTGAGCTCGCCAGCGCCCACCTGGGAACGCGACGTCGATGTCGTCGTCGTCGGCTCGGGTGCCGCGGGACTGTCGGCAGCGCTCGCGGCCCGACCGGTGCGCAGCGTGCTCGTCGTGACCAAGGACGTGCTCTCGGCGGGATCGACCCAGTGGGCGCAGGGCGGCCTCGCCGGCGTCCTCGACCCGACCGACTCGATCGAGGATCATGTGCGCGACACGCTCGAGGCCGGTGCAGGGCTGTGCGATGAGGACGCCGTACGCGAACTCGTCATCGAGGCGCCCAAGTCGATCCGCTACCTGATGCGGCTCGGCGCGGCGTTCGATCCCGATCAGGGTGGCACCGACATCGCGCTCACCAGGGAGGGCGGGCACAGCCACAACCGGATCGTCCACTCCGGTGGCGATCGCTCGGGCGCCGAGGTCCAGCGCACGCTCGACCAGTCGGCACTGGCCGCGGGCGTCGAGGTGATGAGCCGCGCGTTCGCTCTCGACCTCGTCCTCGGCGACGGGGTCGATGGCGCACGCCAGGTCGCCGGGGTACGGATCGGTCGGGTCGACGAGTCCGGACGGGTCGTCGACGTGGGCGTCGTCCGCGCCCGTGCGGTCGTCGTGGCGTGTGGAGGCTTCGGGCAGGTCTTCGGTTCGACCTCCAATCCACCCGAGGTCACCGGTGACGGCGTGGCGCTGGCGCTGCGGGCGGGCCTCACCGCGACCGACCTCGAGTTCGTCCAGTTCCACCCGACCGTGATGTGGCGCGGCGCCGAGGCGACAGGCCAGCAGGCGCTGGTGTCCGAGGCCGTCCGTGGGGAGGGAGCACTCCTCTACGACGCGGCGGGCGAGCGGGTGATGGCCGGAGTCCATCCCCTGGAAGATCTCGCGCCGCGCGATGTCGTCGCCGCCGCGATCAGCAGCCGGATGGCCGAGTCTCCCGCAGGTGTCGGCGACCACGTCTACATCGACGCCACCCACATGGGCGAGCGGTTCGCGACCCGCTTCCCGTCGATCACCGCAGCCGCCGCCGAACTCGGTCTCGACCCAGCGCGCGACCGCATTCCCGTCGCGCCCGCCGCGCACTATGCGTGCGGTGGGATCGAGGCGACGCTCGACGGCACGACCTCGCTGCGCGGCTTCTTCGCGGTCGGGGAGGTCAGCGCCACAGGCATTCACGGCGCCAACCGGCTCGCCTCGAACTCGCTCACCGAATCGATCGTGGCGGGCACCCGCGTCGGGCGCGATCTCGCGTGGGAGCTCCCGCCCGGGATGGAGCCCGGAGATCCGGTCGACGCCCTCGACGCCCCGCCCCTGGCACCGCTCCTCGATCCGAAGCACCTCGCCGAGATGCGATCGGTGATGTCGCGTGAGGTCGGGGTGCTCCGCAGCGAGCAATCGCTGCGTGTGGCGACCTTGGCTCTCGGCTCGCTCGCCGGACGCATGGACGTCGATGTCGAGCCCGGTCGTGGGAGCTGGGAGGCGACCAATCTGCTGACCGTCGCGTCGGCGATGGTCGCATCCGCCCTACGGCGCACCGAGAGTCGCGGCTGCCATCGCCGGACCGACCATCCCGAACCCGACGACGCGTGGCGCCGTCATCTCGCCGTGACCCTCGGCGCCGACGGTCGGATCAGCGTCGACGACCGGCCGTGATCGGCGTTCGTACACTTCTGTGATGCTCGTGTTCCAGCCACTGTCGGACGCGACGACGGCGCTGCTGCGAGCAGCACGACTCGACCCCGATGCCGTCTCCGCGCTCGTGCGAGCGGCGCTGCGGGAAGATCTACTCGGCGGGATCGACGTGACGTCGGTGGCGACGATCCCCGCCGACCACCGCAGCCGCGCGGCGTTCGTCGCCCGGGCTCCAGGCGTGGTCGCCGGTCTCGCGGTCGCGGCGGCGGTGATCGACACCGCGTGCGGCGCGCCGGCCGACCCGTTCGTGTACCGCGTCGCCGACGGCGAACGCGTCGTCGCCGGAACGGTCGTCGGCGAGGTGACCGCACCGACGCGATCACTGCTCACCGCCGAGCGCACCGCGCTCAACCTGCTGTGTCACATGTCGGGTGTCGCCACGCTCACCCGCCGCTGGGTCGACGCGCTCGACGGCACCGGCGCGAGCGTGCGCGACACGCGCAAGACCACACCGGGGCTGCGCGCGCTCGAGAAGTACGCGGTGCGCTGCGGCGGCGGCTCGAACCACCGCATGGGGCTGTCCGACATGGCGCTGGTGAAGGACAACCACGTCGCGGCCGCCGGCGGTATCACCGAGGCCTACGATCTCGTCCGCGAACTCGACCGCATACCGATCGAGATCGAGGTAGACACGCTCGACGGCTTACGCGAGGCGATCGAGGCGGGTGCCGACGAGGTGCTGATCGACAACTTCACGCCCGACGAGATGCGTCGGGCGGTCGCGTTACGCGACGAACTGCGGCCCGGCGTCAGCCTCGAGGCGAGCGGCGGCCTCACCATCGAGAACGCCCGCGAGGTGGCGGAGACGGGCGTCGATTTCATCGCGGTCGGCGAGCTGACGCACTCGGCCCGGATCCTCGACATCGGTCTCGACATCCACCTGCTATCGGATCAGGGCGCGCCAACCGGTTGACGACGAACCGATCAGCGCCGCGCCGTCAATCTGTCACAGATCGGCGTGTCCGGACCCGAGGGGGTCGTGATCGTGAGGCCACCCGATGCCGTCATGTCGCCGAGTTCGGGTGCGACGAACGCGCGGAGGGTGTCACGTCGGTCGACCGTCACCGACAAGCCGCCGAGCAATCCGCCGGCGATGGGGTCGGACGTGACCTCGACGTCGACCGGGCCGCCGTCCCACGCAACGATCGACCCGTGCAGGGTGGAGCCATCGCCACCCTGGTAGACGGTGACGATCGACGACCCGTCCGGCGACACGCCGATCGTGATCGTGTCGCCGCGCCCGTTCGCGAGGACACCGACACCGCCGGCCGGGTCGAACATTGCGCGGAGGTGGCGGGCGCCATCGGCGAGTTCGAGCGGCACCCACTCCCCCTGGGAGGCGATGTACAGACCGGCGCACGGGCCGTCGATCCCGACGACGCCGTCGCGCGGCACGGGCCCATCGCGATCGAGTTCGATGACACTCGGCGGGGTCCCCCCGAACACGCTGTCGTCGAACCGGTACCGCGCCGCCGTGAACTCGGGTCTCCCGATGCCGTCCTGCCAGACGGCGAGCGCCGTGTTCACGACCGCCCCCCACGAGGCGAGCGCGAGCACCGCAGCGATCGCCGCGCCGCGCCAGGCCGTATGGAAATGCGCCACCGCGAGCGCGGCCGGCACCACGAGCAGCGGTAGCAGGTCGACGAGGTAGCGGTTGGCGATGAATCCGATCACCAGTGTCGGCGCGGCGGCGACCGCTGCACCCGCGATCAACACGATGAGCTTCCAGTGCCGACCGCGGATGAGGATCACCCCGCCGATGAGCGCCATCACGACGAGCAGGGTCGCCGACGCGGTCAGCGAACTCGACGGCGTGTTGCTCTCGAGAGGGTAACTACCGAACTCTTGCGCTCGAGGTCCGAACCGCACGAATGGGACGAGACGCTCGATACGGATCGCGTCGGGCCGCGCATACTGCCAGACGGTCGTCGGGAGGAACCGGAGCCCGAAGAAGCTGCCGTCGTTGCCCGCCAGCCAGGCCGCCCGATCCGAGCTGAGCTGGGTGAGTACCTGCTCATTCGCCGGTAGGTCGAGTGGTGTGCCGAACTTGGCGATGTTGATCGCGACGTACGCGAGTAGTCCGGCCGCCGCCGTGGCGAGGGCGCCGAGCGCGAGACGCCGGTCTCGCCAGAGAAGCCACCCGCCAGTGATCGCGAGCGCGGCGAGCGCACCGAATCCGATCGAGGCACGGGTGAGCACGGTTGCCACCGCGGCGATTCCGGCCACGGCGAGCGCGCGCCGCGACGGCTCGCGCAGCACGTCCATGAGTGCAACGAATGTGGCGAGGATGAGCACGAGCGCCCACAGTTCGGTTTCGTGGTAGACGCTCGCCTGACCGGCGAGTGCGAGCGCCGGCGACAGGGCGACCGCCGTCACCAGCAAGGCCGGTCGCCACGGCGCGCCGACAGGCGATCCCACAAGCCGTGCCGCGCGGCGGGCGACGTGGAATGCGACCGTGCAGAGGCATACGAAGGCGATCACCATCGAGATGCGCGTGAGGCGTCCGTCCGCCCACCCCCCGAACAGCGCGATCGGCATACGGGCAAGGGCGAGGAATGGCCCGTAGTAGAGGTAGGTGTTGCCGTCGATCGTGAAGCCTTCGATGCCGGCGATATCCGCCGGTATCTCGAGCCGGACGTGCCAGAACGCATCGGCCTGGGCGTCGTAGAAGTCGGTCGTGAACCCGCCGCGGGCGAAGAGGTTCCACGGCCTCCAGCGGGTCAGGACGAGCGTGAAGAGGGTGGTCGCCGCCAGCGTCACACCTCGCGCCCAGCGCCGTTCGTCGTCGGGTACGAGCGGATCGGTGAGCCACATCGGGTCGGGCGACCCGATCAGCTCGAGGGAGCGTCGGTGCCGCTCTCACCGGTGGCGTGTGGGATGAGCTCGTAGACGAACTGGTACGCGAACATCGTGGGCCACGACGTGACCAGCGCCCGGTCGATCCGACCGACGACGGTCATCGCGGGGGCCGGCCCCGCAGCTCCGAGCGCATCGAGTGGGAGCCCGGTGTGCGCGTGTTGCAGTGGCTCGAGCCCGGCCTCGCGCGCCGCCCGCAGGAACGAACGGCGGGTGAAGAAGCGGAGGTGCGTGGCGTCGAGGATGCCCCGTTGGTCGTAGTCGAACCGACCGGACGCGACGCGTGCACGGGGATACCAGTGTGCGAAGTTCGGCACGCTGACGATCACGGATCCGTCGGGCCGGACGTGTCTGGCGAGGGCGGCGAGCATCCCGCGGGCGTCGTCGAGATGCTCGATGATGTCGGCGGCGATGACGACGTCGTAGCGGTCGTCGATCGTGTCGGGCAGCCCGGCGG
>CBDUYD010000132.1:0-8237 GCA_965371355.1 uncultured Ilumatobacteraceae bacterium | reverse complement strand
CCGACGGCCTGAGCCCGACGGCACGCGCACTTCACGCGTGGACGAACCGCGACGCCGAACGGTCGACGGGGTCCGGGGGCAATCCGAGGTACTGCGACCGGAGGTGATCCCAGAGTTCGAGCCGCGAGTTGTCGGGCTCGTCGAGGATCCGCTGCTCGTCGTCGAGGAACGGACCTGGCAGGAGCACCGTCATCTGCTGGTCACCGTCGCCGTTGAACAGCCGCACCATCCATGCGCACGGCGACCCCTCCGCCCACAGCCGCTGCAACTCGAGGTGGCTGCAGCGACGGCGCCGCGCCAGATCGTCGCCGACAGGTTTGCCCGGTAGACCCCGGTGCTCGCCGATGCAGAGGTGCACATGCCAGCCCTCGAAGCCGATCGTGAGATAGCCGTCCAGCATCGACAGCTCGGGACGATGCGGCGGGCGCAGCTCGTACACCGCTCCCTCGATTACCGGGCCGAACCGGATCTGCCGCCAGTGGTTCTCGAAGATGTCCGTAAGGAGAGCGAGCACGACCCCTTCGGTGACGGCGATCGGGAAGACCTCGAGATCGGCGTGACCCGACTCGTCGGCGCGGTACGAGGCCGCCAGCATCCGCTCTGTTTCCAGCTGGGCCGCAGCGGTCGCGCCCACATCGAGCGTGAACCGCTCGAGTGCGAGCAGCCAGCTCTCGAAGTACGGACGGGGCGGGTCGAGGTCGATCGCCGCGATCAGGTGCTCGCGGAAGTCGTCCCACGACGCACCCGAAGACTCGACCGCTTCGACTGCGAGCGCGACGGCACGGCTCTGCCAGGGCTCGGTGAACGGCTCGTCGACGAGGGACTCCGCCTCGGTCCAGCGCGTCCCCCGATCGATCACCCGACCATCATGGCCCGCCGAATCGCCCACGGCGAGCGGTGACGCCGATCCTCTATCATCGGAACGTGGAGTCGCGACAGAGCGGTACGAGCGAGGACATGCGCAGTGCGCTCGCTCGAGTCGCGCCCGGAACTCCCTTGCGAGATGGCATCGACCGCGTCGTCCGCTCGAGTGCCGGTGCGCTGCTGGTCCTCAGCGACGATCCCGACGTGCTGTCGATCTGTTCTGGCGGCTTTCTCGTCGATGCCCCCTACAGCCCCCAGCGACTGTCCGAGCTGGCGAAGATGGACGGCGCGATCATCATCTCCAACGATGGCGGCCGGATCGCCCGTGCGAACGTCCATCTCGTCCCAGACCCCACCGTGCCGACGAGCGAGACCGGCACCCGGCATCGCACGGCGGAGAGGGTCGCCAGATCGCTCGCCGTTCCCGTCGTCTCGGCGAGCGAGGAGATGGGGGTCATCAACGTCTACACCGACGGCGGCAAGCGCCAGCTGCAAGAGGTCGGCCAACTGCTCGAGCGCGCGAATCAGGCGCTGCAGACCCTCGAGCGGTACAAGGCGCGTCTCGACTCCGCGATCGCCAATCTCACAGCGGTCGAGATCGAGGACGTGACCAGTCTCCGCGACGTGGTCGCCGTCGTGCAACGCGGCGAGATGGTGCACCGGATCGCCGACGAGATCGAGACGATGATCATCGAGCTCGGCGTCGATGCCCGGCTGCTCCGGCTCCAGCTCGATGAGCTGTACGGCGAGATCGACGACGAACTCGACCTCGTGATCGAGGACTACATCCCACCCGGCCACTCCCCGCAGACGACGTTGGAGGAGATGTCCAAGCTCTCCGACGACGATGTGCTCGATCTCCGCCTCGCCGCGACGACCCTGCATCGCGGCGGCGACAACGACGACCTCGGCCAGGAGGTCGCTCCGAAAGGCCTGCGGATACTCCACCGGGTCAGCCGTCTGCCGAAGCCGACGGCCGCCCGGATCGCCGACCACTTCGGCGGCCTCGCCAAGCTCCAGCGGGCGACGCTCGACGATCTCACCGCGGTCGACGGCGTCGATGCGGCCACAGCCAAGTCGATCCGCGACACCCTGGCGAGGGTCACCGAGTCGACGATCCTCGACCAGTACTCCTGACCGACACTCACCCGAAACTTGTACGCCACGTCGCGCTCAGCGGGAAGATCCGTACACAGAACGGACCCCCACCGACACTCACCCGAAACTTGTACGTCACGTCGCGCTCAGCGGGAAGATCCGTACACATTTCGGGGGGTGAGCGGCGGCGCAGGACACCGATCGAGCGTTCAGTCGGGGATCGTGGTCGTGGGGGTGGGGTCGGCGATGGTGGGGAGGATGGCCGACCACACGCTGGGGTCGTCGAAGCCGAGGGCCCACAGCGAGACGCCGTCGAGGTGGTACTCCCGCGCCAGATCCATTCGGAGTCGGACGCCATCCGCGTCGACGTAGTGCACGCGCCTGGTCTGCACGCAGGCGAGATCTCCCTCGCTCAGCTCGAGTTCGTAGTCGAATGTCCATTCGCCGGTCTCCTCGACGAAGACCGGCGCGGCCGCCCTGGTGGCGATCAACTCGTCGACCGAGCGAGTGGTGACAGCGGTCCTTCCCGGGGCCGATTCCGGACACTCGCCGGACACGCGCGTGACCCAGTTGCGCCCATACGCAGGCAGGCCGAGCACCAGCTTCTCGGGCGCCCCGGTGGCGGCGATCGCACCCTCGATTGCCGACTCGACGAAATCGAGCGGCGCGATCGGGCCGGCCGATCCGACCGAGTAGTCGTAGGCCATGATGCGGATCCGGTCGACGTTGGGGGCGATCGCGCCGTAGTCGTACACCCAAAAGCCGCTCGCACCCGTGCGCTCGGCGTCGTACACCGGCGGGATGCTCACCGTCAGCGTGCGACCGGCCGAGTGGAGCCCCGCCGCCAGCTCTTCGATGAACGCAACCCAGTTCGGGCGGGTCGCCGCCCACGTCGAACGGCCGTCGGCGAACGCGAACTGCTCGTAGTCGATGTCGAGTCCGTCGTATCCACCGTCGTCAGCGAAGTCGAGGAGGGCCCGGACGTGGTTCGCCCTGCGATCGGGGTCGGCGAGAATCGCCGCCATCTCGCCCGAGGGCGTCGCGTCGACGATCGACGGGACCAGGTTCGCGTCCGACGCCCGGATCGCCTCGAGGAACTCCTCGGTCGGACCCTCCGGGGCGTGCATGGCCACCACGATCTCGGTCTCGCCGACGGTGTCGAACCAGAACGGCGACACATCGCGAAGGAGCGGGAGTCTCGACCGGAGCTCGGGGACCGATGAGTCGAGCGCCCAGTAAGGGGCCCACGCGTCGAGCGGGATGTCGGGTCGCGGCGGCGGGCGCTCGTCGGATCTCGTCAGTACGAGTCCGACGCCGAGCACCGCAGCCACCAGGGCGAGTCCGACCCCGATCCTGAGCCGGCGGCGCCAGCCGCCGATTGCGGATGCGTCCTGGTCGTCGACCTGCGATCGATCAGGCGACAAGCGCTTCGAGCTCTTCCACTCCGAGACCCTCGAGGGTCTCGATGATCGTGAGCCCGGGCATCTCCTCGAGCGGCACGACATGGGGCACGCCCACGGTGAGACAGCCCGCGCCGAGCGCCGCCGCGACACCGGTCGGCGAGTCCTCGATCGCGATGCACTCGCGCGGCTCGACGCCGAGAGCCTCGGCGGCCGCCAGGTACGGTTCGGGATCGGGCTTGCCGCGCGACACCTCGTCGCCAGTTACCAGCGTGTGGAACGAACCGGGTGGTGCCGATTCGAGTACCGCCTCGGCGAATCGCCGCCACGACATCGTGACGAGCCCGGTCGGGATCGATTCCCTCCGACAATCGGCGAGCAGCTCGGCGGCTCCGGGCCGCCACGGCACGGTCGACCGGATGCGGGAGATGACGCAATCGAGCAGATGCTCGACGATGTCGATCGGCTC
This sequence comes from uncultured Ilumatobacteraceae bacterium, assembly GCA_965371355.1. GTDB lineage: Bacteria > Actinomycetota > Acidimicrobiia > Acidimicrobiales > Ilumatobacteraceae > JASJHI01. Next base: position 4,406 of record CBDUYD010000132.1, on the reverse strand, counting down.
GAGGGGGACGCCACCGCGATCGCGCAGGACGTTCGCCGCGTCGATCAGGTCGAATCCGACGATCGAATGCGCGTCGGAGGACGACCAGGTGCCGCCGTACTCGGCGACGAGCTCGCCTTCACACTCGATCCAGATCGGCTCGGTGTCGACGAGCGTTCCGTCCATGTCCCACAGCACGGCTGCCGGTCTCGTCACCGGCGCAGTCTGCCAGCACCCGCACCGATTCCACGGTCGGCCGCACGGGTAGTCGAGCGGCCGCTCAGCTCCGGAACATCGTGATCCGGTCCTCGCCGATGCGCTCGCGCTTCTCGGGGTCGTCGATGCCGAGGCCCTCCCCTGGCGCGAGACACAACACGCCGAGCTTGCCCTCGGCCTCGTTGTGGTGCACCGCGAGCGCGGCGTCACCGACCCGGTCGAGCGTGTAGGTCGACGTCAGCATCGGCTGGATCCGGCCCTGGTCGAGCAGCCGGTTCGCTGCCCACGCCTCGGCGTAGTTGGCGAAGTGGGAGGCGATGAGCTTCTTCAGCTTCATCCAGAAGTGGCGGTTGTCGAACTCGACCATGTAGCCGGAGGTCGCCGCGCACGTGACGACCGTCCCGCCCCGCTTGACGGCGAATATCGACGCACCCATCGTGGACCGTCCTGGGTGCTCGAAGACGATGTCTACGTCGTCGCCACCGTTGAGACCACGGATCTTCTTGCCGAGCCGACGCCACTCCGACTCGTCCTGGGTGTGCTCGTCGGACCAGAACTGGTAACCCTCCGCCCGGCGGTCGATCACGGCCTCGCAGCCCATCCGATTGAGCAACTCGGCCCGTTCAGGCGACGACACGACGCCGATCGGCGTCCCACCGCCGTTGAGCACGTACTGCACCGCGTAGCCGCCGATGCCGCCCGTCGCCCCCCAGATCAACACGCTGTCACCCTGCTTCATCCGCGCCCCGTTCGCGCCGACCAGCATCCGGTAGGAGGTGGAACTGCACAACGCGTTGACCGCCGCCTCCTCCCAGCTGAGGTGTGACGGCTTCGGCATCAACTGGTTGGCCTTCACCACCGACAGGTCTGCGAGGCCACCGAAGTTCGACTCGAAGCCCCAGATTCGCTGGTTCGCGGCGAGCATCGAGTCGTCGTGCGCCGACGGGTCCTGGTCGTCGACGTAGTTGCAGTGCACGGTCACCCGATCACCTGGCTTCCAGTTGCGCACGCTCGACCCGACCCGCAGCACGACACCCGATGCGTCGGAACCGATGACGTGGTAGGGCAGCGAGTGCCGCGCCGCCCATTCGCTCTCGCGCGCGAGCCGGTCGAGGAACCCGAATGTCGGAAGAGGTTCGAAGATCGAGGTCCACACCGTGTTGAAGTTGATGCTCGACGCCATCACCGCGAGATAGACCTCGTCGGGTGCGAGTTCGGGCGTCGCGACCTCCTCGACGTGGATCGACGTGCGCGGATCCTTGTCCCATGAGTCGACCCCCTCGAACATGTCGGTCTCGTCGCGGCGGACGAACGCCGCCCGATAGCTCGGCGGGATCGCGAGGTCGGCGATGTCGTCGCTGTCGGCCCCAGCCTGGATGGCCTCGAGGATCTTTTCCATGGGTCAGAAACCTACCGATGGGTAACCGCTCCCTCCCAACCCCCAAGGGATCCCTCCTCGAACACCTCGGTCACATTTCGGTGACCGCCGAGATAGGGGTACCGTTTCGTCATGGCAGCAACGTCCGGTTCCTACATCGTCGCAGGCGCTCGTACCCCGATCGGGAAGATGAGCGGCGCGTTCGCACCCTTCAGCGCGGCCGATCTCGGCGGTCTCGCGATCGCGGCCGCGCTCGAACGTTCCGGGGTCGCGCCCGACGAGGTACAGCACGTCATCATCGGTCAGGTCCTGATGGCCGGCCAGGGCCAGGTTCCCAGCCGTCAGGCCGCGGTCAAGGCGGGTATCCCGATGAGCGTGCCGTCGGTCAACGTCAACAAGGTCTGCTTGTCGGGGCTGAACACGATCTACCTCGCCAACCAGATGATCGCCGCCGGCGAGGCCGACATCGTGCTCGCCGGTGGCATGGAGTCGATGACCAACGCGCCCTACATCGCCGAGGGTGCGCGGGCGGGATTCCGGTACGGCAACACCGAACTCGCCGACGCGATCATCAAGGACGGTCTGTGGTGCGCCTTCGATGCCTGTCTGATGGGCCTCGGCACCGACCGCTACACCTCCGACACCATCACTCGTGCCGAGCAGGACGAGTTGTCGGCACAGTCCCATGAGCGGGCGGCCGCCGCCATCAAGGACGGACGGATGGCCGACGAGATCGTGACGGTCGAGGTTCCCCAGCGACGCGGTGAGCCGATCCTCGTCGAGCACGACGAGGGTGTGCGGCCGGGAACGACGGCGGAGAGTCTCGGCAAGCTGCGCCCCGCGTTCGATCCGGAGGGCACGGTCACCGCCGGCAACGCCTCGCAGCTCTCCGACGGCGCGAGCGCAGTCGTGATGATGTCGAAGGCCGAGGCCGAACGGCGCGGCGTCGCGCCACTCGGTGAGTTCGTCTCGTACGGCATGGTCGCCGGACCGGACAGCGCGTCGCTGCTGCAGCAGCCGAGCCGGGCGATCATGAAGGCGGCCGACAAGGCGGGGGTTGCCATCGCCGATCTCGATCTGTTCGAGATCAACGAGGCGTTCGCCGCCGTCGGTGTCGCGTCGATACGCGATCTCGGTATCTCCGACGACGTGGTCAACGTCAACGGTGGCGCAATCGCACTCGGCCACCCGATCGGCATGAGCGGCAACCGTCTCGCACTCACGCTGCTGCACGAGCTGAAGCGCCGTGGCGGTGGCATCGGCGCCGTCGGGCTCTGTGGCGGCGGCGGCCAGGGCGACGCGGCGATCCTGCGGACCGTCTGAACCGTCCGGCGTCCGACGCCGGCACGGGCGCGCCAACCATTGCGGGCGAGGGGACGACGGCGAAACAAGTGGCGCAATCGCTGTCTTTTCCGTCGATGAGTTGCAGCGCGAAGATCAAGTTTGTAACATGATTGCAACAACAGAACGAGGCGGTCAGCTCGCTTGAACCTGAGATGGTTTTCGGGGCCGAGAGTGTTGACCTCCCACCTTCTGGAACACCATCGACACGAATCGGCCCGTCCGCCCGCTACCGGTTCGTGAAGGTGGTGTTCCAGTCTTTTTCGGGCCGGTTCGCCGGTGGGCTCAGGTGTCCTCGACCGGTCGGCGACCCTCGAGCGCACGGCCGAGCGTGACCTCGTCGGCGTACTCGAGATCACCCCCGACCGGGAGTCCGCTGGCAAGACGTGTCACCTCGACGTCGACGTGCTTCAGCAGACGGGCGAGGTACATCGCAGTCACGTCGCCCTCGATGTTCGGATTGGTGCAGAGGATCACCTCGGTGACCCCCTCGGGTTCGAGGCGCGCGAGTAACTCGCGGACCTTGAGCTGCTCGGGCCCGATGCCCTCGAGCGGACTCATAGCTCCGAGCAGGACGTGATAACGCCCGCGGAACTCGCCGGTCTTCTCGATCGCGACGATGTCGCGCGATTCCTCTACGACACAGAGTGACGCGGCGTCGCGGGACGGATCGTCGCAGATCGGGCACAGCGCATTCTCGGCCACGTTGAAGCAGCGCTCGCAGAATCGCACGCGAGCCTTCGCATCGGAGATCGCGTGCGACAAGCGTGTGGCGTCCTCGTCGGGAACCTTCAGCAGGTGGAACGCGATTCTCTGGGCGGATTTCGGGCCGATGCCGGGGAGGCGTCCGAGTTCGTCGATCAGGGTCTGGACCGGAGGTGTGTACGTGGAGGCCATCGATGACCGATCAGGCGGTTTCGACGATCAGCTCGGAGCCCGGGAATGCTTCTGCGAGTCGATCGATCGGGCTCTTGATCGACTCGGGCGGGACCTCGACGAGATCGTCGAGGTCGACCTCGTCGTCGGCGGGGAGCGCGGCGACCGGGACCTCGGACGACTCAGCTGATCTGCCGTCCCCCGGTGGGATCACGGACGATCCGGTGCCGCCGTCTCGACCGTGCTCGTCGTCGGCGGGCGGAGATGTCGGATCATCCATCGCCCGGCCCGAATCGCCGGGGCCCGGGCTCGACGTTGGAGCGACACCTCGGCTGTCATCGCCGCCCGGACCATCGTCGCCGCTGACCAGCTCGATCGTGACCGGCGAACCGGCGTGCTCGCTCAGCGCGGCCTCGACGGTGGAGCGCTGTTGCTCACACTTCTTGCAGTGGACCGCGTTCGGGAGCGAGAGCGTCACGGTGTCACGCGTGCTGGAGAGGAAGTCGGCGGGCGCGTAGACCGCACGCGCCATGCTGCGGAGCGTGGGCCGGATCGTGTTCTCCCAGTCGTCGCGGGTGATCTGCGAGGTGACCACGGGCTCGGACGATCCGGTGTC
>CBDUYD010000131.1:0-8246 GCA_965371355.1 uncultured Ilumatobacteraceae bacterium | reverse complement strand
CATGTTCGGCTCCCAGACGTGCCGGTACTGGAAACGCTCGAGGGTCTGCCATTGGTGTACCTCGCGGAGCAGGTCCCACGCTTCGGAGGCGTCGAGCCCTTCGTAGCCCTGGACGTACCCGAGGCATCCGAGGAACGCGGCGCGGCCGTTGCCGGGGTGACGGCAGATGACCGGGTGCGTCCCGGTGGCGTCGGCCTCGTCGGAGGTGATGATCGTCATCGCCCGCTCGACGCCTGCCTCGTCCTCGACATCGCCGTAGATGCCGCCACGGCCATAGGCGACACCCGCGGAGTGCACCGCCATCAACCCGTCGAGCCGCTGACGCAAGTCGTCTGGCATCGTCTCGGCGGCGAGGTGCTGGTCGGCGAACAATGTGTCGCCACCGACCGGGGGGATCACGATGCCGAACAGGCAGGTCGCCGCCGGAGGGATCTCCTGGAAGCTCCAATCGGAGTGCCACGAGGTGGCGAACACCGGCGCGGTCTCGTCCGCTCGACGGTGCACCGCGATCACGTGCTCGTGGCCCTCGATCGACTCGATGAACGGATCGTCGCCGAAGTCGCCGAGCGAGAGGGTGAACCGCTCGAGATCATCGTCGGACATCTCCTGGTCGGGGAATGCCAGCACATGATGCAGCGCCGACGCCTCGTCGATCGCACGTACGGTCTCCTCGTCGAGCGGCGAGGTGAGGTCCAGCCCGCGCACCGTCGCTCCGCAGGCTTGTCCGGAGGGTGTGATCTCAAGTTGCATGTCGGCTCCCGTATCGGCGACTGGTACCGACTTGTTACATCGACCGAGCGGCGTTGTCGAACCGCGTGTACTGGCCGAGGTAGACGAGCCGCTTCGTGCCGATCGGACCGGACCGGTGCTTCGCCACGATGACCTCGGCGGAGCCCTTGTCGGGCGAGTCGGGGTTGTACACCTCGTCGCGGTAGAGGAACATCACGACGTCGGCGTCCTGCTCGAGCGAGCCGGACTCGCGCAGGTCGGCGAGCATCGGGCGCTTGTCGGAACGCGTCTCGAGGTTACGGCTGAGCTGGCTGAGCGCGACGATCGGTACCTCGAGCTCGCGAGCGAGCACCTTGAGGTTCCGGCTGATCTCGGACACCTCGAGCTGGCGGTTCTCCGGACGGCCGTGCCCGCTCATCAGCTGGAGGTAGTCGATCACGATCACCGCGAGTCCACCGTGCTGAGACTTGATGCGCCTCGCCTTCGAGCGGATCTCCATGACGGTGACCTGCGGATTGTCGTCGAGGAAGAGGGGTACCTCGAGCCGGCCGACGGCGAGGCCGATCTTCGACCAGTCGGACTCGCTCAACTTGCCCGTCCGCAGCTTGGTGGAGTCGACCTTGGCCTCGCTCGCGAGGATGCGCTGGGTGAGTTCGGCGTGGCCCATCTCGAGCGAGAACACGAGTGCCGGCCGGCCATCGTGTTTGGCGATGTGTGTGGCGAGGCCGAGCCCGAACGCCGTCTTGCCGACCGCCGGCCTCGCGCCGACGATGTTGAGCGTGCTCGGCTGCAGCCCCGACAGCAGGTCGTCGAGGTCGTCGTACCCGGTGGCCACGCCGGTGATCGAGTCGCCACGCTCGTAGTTCTCCTCGAGTTGATCCATCGCCTCGTTGAGCAGGATCTGGATGTCGCGCGTGGAGTCGACCGCGCGGTCCTCGGCGACCTGGAACATCTTCGACTCGGCGATGTCGACGGCCTTTATTACATCGTCGGGTTCACCGAACGCGATGTCGGTGATCTCCCCGGCGGTGCGGATCAGCCTCCGCAGTAGCGCCGTGTCCATCACGATCCGTGCGTAGTGCTCGGCACCGGAGACCGACGGTGTCGCGTCCTGGAGTTGGTTGAGCCTCTCGATCCCGCCGATCTCGTCGAGCAGTCCGTTGCGTCTCAGTTCGTCGGCGACCGTGACCACATCGACGGGGCCCGACGACGAGTAGATCGACAACGCTGCGTCGAAGACGTTCTGGTGGGCAGGGCTGTAGAAATCGCGCACGGTGAGACCGAGCTCGCCGACGATGCCGATCGCGTCGCGCGACAGCAGCGCTGCGCCCAGCACAGATTCCTCTGCCTGGAGATTGTGGGGGGGTACCCGTCCCGCGCTTCGTCGGGGGCGGTCGTCGAACGCGGGGCGCTCCGGGGCGAAGGAGTGATCATCGGCCATTAGAACCCCACTCTGTCAGGGGTTTGCTGTGCGTTGGAAGGGGAACAACCCTGGGTTTTGGATGTTGACGACCTGTGGATGAGGGGTCGAATCTGTGGATTAGTGCTTGTGGACAACGATGTGGATAACGATCGCGCCGCCGAGGCCTGGACGCCCGCGCTTGCGCGCCGGAGCTTCGCCGGAACGAGGCCGGAACCGGTGGGCGGGCGGTGTCGGAGTTGACACCGCAGCCCATCACTCTGCGGCGACGACGTCGACGGTGATCGGGAACGAGACGTCGCTGTGCAGCGACGCCGTGACCGTGTGCTGGCCCGTGGTCTTGATCGCTTCGACGTCGAGCTGCCGGCGGTCGAGGTCGATGTCGGTCTGCGCCTTGACGGCCTCGACGATGTCCGCAGCGGTGACGGAGCCGAACAGCCTGCCCTCTGCCGCTGCCTTGGCCTCGACCGTGATCACCTTGGGGACGAGCGTGCTGGCGACCGCGGTGGCCGACTCGCGGGCGACCGCATCGCGCTGATCGCGGGCCTTGCGCATGCGGCCGGCCTGGTCGACCGCTCCGGCAGAGGCCTTGATCGCGTGCCCCTTGGGCAGCAGGAAGTTGCGGGCGTGACCATCGGCGACGTCGACGATGTCGCCGCGCTTACCGAGTCCATCGACATCGGAGCGGAGAACAACCTGCATCTCAGGACTCCTCGCTGCTCGTCGCGACGGCCTCTGCGGCGACGTCGACAACGACGTCGGCGCCGACCTCGGCAGCAACCTCGGCACCCTCGACGTTCTCGACCGCCGCGGCCTGGTCCGACCGCTCATCGGTCGGCTTCTCATCGGTCGGCTTCTCATCGGTCGAGGCGCCCTCGCTCGGGCGCCGGTCGCGCGACTCGTCACGACCGCCGCGGCGATCGTCGCCGCGGCGTCCACCCGTACGTGTGGACGCGACGCGCTTGAAGTACGGCAGGAGCGCCATCTCGCGCGCGTTCTTGATCGCGTTGGCGACCTCGCGCTGTTGCTGGAGGGTGTTGCCCGCAACGCGTCGGTTGCGGATCTTGGCCCGGTCGCTCATGAAGCGCTGGAGCAGGTCGACGTCTTTGTAATCGACGAACTCGACCTTTTCAATGACGAGCACGCTCGTCTTCTTCTTGAACTTGCGGGGGTTGGCGTCACGGGCCGAACGGGCCCGGTTCTTCTTGCTTGCCATCGTGTGTCTTCCTCAGTTGTGCGGCAGAGAGTTGTACAGGAGATTTGGTGTGCGAACGATCAGAACGGCTCTTCGTCGCCGTAGACGGGATCGGGGGCTCGTGCGGCACCGCCGCCACCGCCACCGTCGCCTTGTCCGCCACCGCCTTGTCCGCCACCGCCTTGTCCGCCACCGCCGCCGTCGGCGGAGTCACGGCTGATGCGTTCGACTTGGGCGCGGGCCCAGCGCAGGCTGGGTCCGATCTCGTCGGCGATCACTTCGACGACGTTGCGCTTCTCGCCCTCTTTGGTCTCATAAGAGCGCTGCTGAAGCCGGCCGCTGACCATGATCCGGTTGCCCTTGTTGAGGCTCGCGGCCACGTTCTCGCCCATGTCGCCGAACGCGGTGATGTTGAAGAAGGACACCTCTTCCTGCCACTCGCCATTGACCTGGCGGCGGTGATTGACGGCGATCCCTAGGGCCGCGACCCCGAGGCCGGACGGCGTGTAACGCAGCTCCGGATCCCTCGTGAGGTTGCCGACGAGTGTGACGTTGTTTCCCTGTGCCATGTGATTTCCCCTTTGTTGCTGCTGCGGCTCAGGCAGCGGTGACCACCATGCCGCGGCGCTCGGCCTCGGCATCGGGCAGACGGATGAGCTTGTGGCGGACGACGTCGTCCGCGAGGCGGAGCGTGCGCTCGAGCTCGTCGAGGGCTCCGGGCGGCGCGATGATCTCGGTGACCATGTAGTAGCCGGAGGGCTTCTTGTTGATCGCATAGGCGAACTGGCGCTTGCCCCACCAGTCGATCTTGCCGTGGAGTTCTCCACCGGCCGCCGCGACCCCGTCGGTCACGGTCTTCATGTAGGCCTGGGCCTTCGGATCATCGACATCGCCGTCGATGATGATCATCATTTCGTAAGCACGCATACGTGCGATTCCTCCCTTCGGATCCGTCGACCCGCCGATGAAGCGGGCGCCGGAGCCCCGGTGTGGGGCAGGGCCAATATGGACCGCACCACCCTATCGGGCCGATGGTGATCTCTGCCTCGACGTGTCATGTCGACCATCCTGACCGGGGGGTGTCACAAAGGCCCGCGGGCGCCGCGCCCCCGACCCGGCGCGAACCCGGCGTGAACCCGATGTCGGCCGGTTTCACGGGCTCTCGGTCCGAGATCCGGCGAGAGGGCGCGGATTCGGGACCGAGAACGCGATCCCTATGGTGAGCACCTCACCGCCTCCGAGCCGGCGATCAGTTCGAGACTCGCCCCTGCGCCGATCCCGAGGCCGGGGAGTTCGCCCTCAAAGACCTCGAGGGCCATCAGGTACTCGGCGCCGGGGGGGTAGCGCTCACACTCGTCCGCGGGGACACCCAGGCACGGTGCCATGTCGGACTCGCCGACGAACGTGCCGTCCTCGGCGAACCATGCGATCGACAGCGGTCTCGGCGTCTGGAACATGTAGAAGTTCGAGGCGACCGGCGAGGGGTAGACGAACAACATCCCCGCCGCATCGCCGAGGTCGGTCACGCCCATCAAGCCTCGGCTGCGTTCGTCGGCAACATCGGCGAGCCACACGCAGACATCACACACTTCGCCGTCGACCTCGGTGATGCGAACCGTTGCCGTGGTGAAGCCGATCGGCTGGACCCCCCCGGGTTCCGATGCCGCCGGCGAGCCGGCATCCGACGATGCGGCCGGTTCAGAATCCGATGCTTCAGAATCCGATGTCGCGGGCGTGCCGGATCCTGACGTCACGACCGCGCCGGCATCGTCGCCGGCGGACACCGTCGCGGCGGGCGCTTCGGTCGAGGGGCCGTCGTCGGTGCCGCCACACGCCGCGCCGACCGCGACGAGAGCCGCGGCGACGAGCGCGTGCGCCCTCAGACCCGTCCGCCGATGGGCAGGATCCGGAGCAGATGATTCCACCGGCACTCGACGCACGCCTCGACGACATACGCGCTCAACTCGGCCGACCGCGCATTGAGTGCGCGCATCTGCTTGGCGGTCGACACGCAGCGCCCCTGGGGACCGATGCCGTGGCCGAACACGTAGGTGACGAGTCGCAGGTCGGTCTCCTCGCAGATCGGACACGTCGTCTCGGTCTTCGTGCCGACGTTCCTCGCCGCGCGGATCAGTTCGGGGTGCGCGTCACAGACCGTCTCGAGCGGGACGCGGCCCTTCCTGACCTCGTTGATGAGCATCAGGCGCGCCAGACGGTGGTCGATGATGCCGCGCGAGCCGTCGGTGCCGTTGACGGCCCGCACCGAGAAGCTCATGCCCAACGAGGGTAGCCCGTCACCGATCCGCGACGACCACGGCCCGAGCGGCCAGACTGGGGGCGTGGTCGCCAACATCACCTACGGATCCGCGATTCCCGGCGAGGCCGAGTTGAGGCTCTGCGGAGACGTCGGCGACGCGAAGCGCGCCGTCGAACTCGGCGTGTCCGAGTGGATGAACTCGATCGCCTTCGCGCGCGCCGGCGCCCGGGCGATCGCCGTAGACGCGCGCCCGGACCGGGTCAGCGAACTACGCCGGCGCGCCGAGCAGGCCGAGGTCAGCGTGCAATGTCACGAGACCGGACTCGCCGATCTCGGCGCCATCACATCGGGAACCTGTGACGTCGTCGTCGCGGCGCAGACGCTCGGCGACGTCGACGATCTCGGGCGCCTGCTGCGACAGGTGCACCGCATCCTCGCGCTGAGCATGCCGTTCGTGATCTCGACGCCCCACCCGTTCCAGTCGGTGAGCGCCGACCGCCACTACGGCATCGGCGACCGCTCGATCGGCGAGTGGTTCACCGCCCTCGGACGCGCCAACTTCCGCGTCGACCAGGTGATCGAACTCGGCGTCGGCGCCGCCGGCCCCATCCCGACCACCCTCATCCTGCGCGCCCGCAAGGAAGGCTCCTGACCGGCCCCTCCACCCACCCGAACCATGGCAACTCGTGAGGATGTTGCGCACCGGGAGCGCTGGCGCAACATCCGCACGAGAATCCCCGGCCGGTGCCCGATCGACCGGTGCCGCGATCGGGCTTTGGATCAGTTCGGACGGTCGGACCACCAGGCGTCGAGGCGCTTGCGGATCGCTTCGTCGCCGATCACGCCCTCCTCGAGCCGGATCTCCATCAGGAACCTCATCGCATCGCCGACCTCTCGCCCCGGATCGATCCCGAGCTGCTCGATCACCTGGTTCCCATCGAGTTCGGGACGCAGCGAGGCGAGTTCCTCGGCCGCCGCGAGTTCGGTGATCCGTTCCTCGAGTTCGTCCATCCGACGCGAGAGCCGCGCCGCCTTCTTGGCATTGCGTGTCGTACAGTCGCCGCGGGTCAACACGTTGAGTTCGTCGAGGAGGTCGCCGGCATCTCTGACATATCGACGCACGGCCGAGTCGGACCACCCCATCGAGTAGGTGTGGAAACGGAGGTGCAGCGCAACGAGTTCGGTCACCTTCGCCACGTCGTCGTTGGAGTAGCGCAGCGCGGTCAACCGCTTGCGGGTCATCCGCGCGCCGACCGCGTCGTGGTGGTGGAATGTGGTCCCCTTGCCGGCTGCGTACCCGCGGGTCCGCGGCTTGCCGACGTCATGGAACAACGCCGCGAGCCTCGTGATCCGGAAGTCGAAGGGATCGTCGTCGGCGCCGGATTCGTGCGGAGGGCGAACGTTGTCGACGACCGCGATCGTGTGGGTGAGCACGTCCTTGTGGCGGTGGATCGGATCGTGTTCGAGACGCATCGCAGGGAGCTCGGGCAGGAACTGTTCGGCGAGGCCGGTATCGACGAGGAACCAGAGCCCGGCGGCGGGATGATCGACCGTGATCAACTTGTCGAGTTCGTCGCGGATCCGCTCGGCCGAGACGATCTCGAGCCGAGGCGCGAGGTCGCGGACCGCGGCGACCAACTCAGCGGTCGGCTCGAGCTCGTGCTTGGCGATGAAGCGGGCCGCGCGCAGCATCCTCAGCGGGTCGTCGTTGAAACTCACCTCGGGTGCGAGCGGCGTGCGGAGAACCCCGGAGGCGAGATCGAGCGCACCGTCGAACGGATCGACGAGTGCCGCGTCGTCACCACCGAGTTCGAGAGCCATCGAGTTGACCGTGAAATCGCGCCGGGAGAGATCGACCTCGATGTCGTCCGCGAACTCGACGTGAGGCTTGCGCGACGCGTCGGTGTACGCCTCGGCGCGGAACGTGGTGATCTCGTACGGACGCACCCCGCCATCGGCGCGGCGGCGGTGGGCGCCGATCGTGCCGAACCGTTCGCCCTGTGTCCAGATGGCATCGGCCCAGCCGTCGAGACACCGCTTGATGTCGTCAGGTCGGGCGTCGGTCGTCAGGTCGAGGTCGTGATCGCCCCGGCCCTCACCGAGCAGCAGATCGCGGACCGTGCCACCGACGAGATAGAGACGGAATCCGGCGCCGGCAAACCGATCGGCCAGAGGTGCGAGTTCGCGCAGCACCGGCATGAAGCGTTCTGGGACCACCTCGACAGGCTATTGCCCACGGCGGGCCGAGACGCCGACGTCGACACCCGGAAACGCCCGACCGCGTGCGTTCCACCCCGGATGCTCCGGCGGCATTTTCCGGCGGTGTCCCCCTGGCGCTCCGATCCCCTACCGTCGATCCTCTACCGTCGATGGAGTGAACCTGGCGACCGTTGCCGCTCGGGCGCGGCTCGGAGCGTGGCCCCATGAGCCCGACATAGGTCATCTCGTGCTCGTCGATCACGAGATGATCCCCACCTCGCACGACGTCGCGGGCTGGCTCGCCGCCGCGAGAGGGCGCGGTCTACGCGGTATCCGCACCGGAGCGCTGTTCCCGAAATCGACCGAGGCCTTTCTCTCGGCCGGGTTCACCGAGATCGATTCGCTCGTCCTGTTGGACTTGAGACTCTCGGCGGGCGCAGGTGTCC
>CBDUYD010000130.1:0-8356 GCA_965371355.1 uncultured Ilumatobacteraceae bacterium | reverse complement strand
GAGTACACGTGCGTCGCCGAGTCGCAGGTGATCAAGGTCGAACCCGACCTGCCGATGGACGCGGTTTCGCTCGTGTCGTGCGGCGTCGCGACCGGCTGGGGCTCGGCCACGGTACGCGCAGGCGTCCAAGCGGGTGACACGGTCGTGGTCGTCGGCATCGGCGGTATCGGGATCAACGCCGTGCAGGGCGCGGCGATGGCCGGTGCGAGCCACGTCGTCGCCATCGACCCGCTCGAGTTCAAGCGTGAGAAGGCGATGGAGTTCGGCGCCACCCACACGTTCGCCTCGATGGAGGAGGCCTTCCCCGCCGTGCAGGAGATGAGCTGGGGGATGATGGCCGACAAGGTGATCATGACCCCCGGAGTCATGTACGGCGACATGATGGCGATGGGCACGCAGCTCGCCGGCAAGGGTGGCACGATCGTCGTCACCGCGGTGGCGCCGATGACACAGACCGAGTCGTCGGTCAACCTGTTCGAGCTGGCGATGTGGCAGAAGGAGATCAAGGGTGCGCTCTTCGGCTCGCTGAATCCGCGCGCCGACATACCGAAGCTGCTGGGCATGTACCGCGACGGCCAGCTCAAGCTCGACGAGCTGATCACCAACCGCTACACGCTCGACGAGGTCAACGAGGGCTATCGGGCGATGCGCGACGGGGAGAACATACGCGGCGTGATCGTGTATGACTGACCCCGTCTCCGAGATCGACAGCGACTCGAGCACCATCGCGCCCGCTGAACTCGTCGAACGCATCGGTGCCGAGGTCGTCGGACGACGGCGCGAGATCGAACTTGTCGTCGCGGCCCTGATCGCCGACCGCCACATCGTGATCGAGGGTCCTCCCGGCACCGGCAAGTCGACTCTGCTGCGGACGGTCGCCCACGAACTCGGCGTCGGCTTCGAGTTCGTCGAGGGGAATGCCGAGCTGACGCCCGCACGCCTCGTGGGACACTTCGACCCGGCGCGGGTACTTGCCGAGGGGTACGACCCCGACGTGTTCGTCGACGGGCCGCTGGCGGCGGCGCTGCGGGAGGGTTCGCTCCTCTACCTCGAGGAGATCAACCGCGTGCCCGAGGAGACGCTGAATGTGCTGATCACGGTGATGAGCGAGGGAGAGCTGCACGTGCCGCGGCTCGGCAGGGTCGTGGCCGCACCCGGGTTCCGGCTGGTGTCGGCGATGAACCCGTTCGACGCGATCGGTACCGCGCGGATCTCGAGCGCGGTCTACGACCGGGTCTGCCGGCTCTCGGTCGGCTACCAGTCGGCGCTGGACGAGGCCGAGATCACGACGCGCGAATCCACGGCGGACGAGCTCGATCCCGACTGGGTCGCCCGTGTCGTCGATCTCGTTCGGCTGACCCGCACGCACGCCGATCTGCGGGTGGGATCGTCGGTGCGCGGGGCGATCGACATGTGCGCTGTCGCATCCTCGCTCGCCGCGATCCGCGGCCGGTCTGCCGATGCGCCGAGTGTGTCGCTCGATGCAGCGCTCGTCGCGCTCTCTGGAAGGGTCCGCCTCCGCGAGGGCGTGTCGCGCTCCGCCGAGGACATCGTCCGCGAACTCTGGGAGTCGGTGTTCGCACGCAGCGCCGGTGAGGAGGGTCCCGGCGAGGGAAAAGCGAGCGCCCCGATTGGGGCCACGACCTCCAGCTGAAATCACCTCCGACCGCGAAGGAGGGCGACGAGGCGGACGATGAGGTCGCCAAGAGCCGGAGGCGGACGACCTCGCGTCGCGAACTGCAGCGCAACCCCCACTTCGACGAGATCTCCCCCGAGGTGGGTGAGATCGACGAGCAGGCGTTCGACGAGGCGATGCAGGAGGATCCCGACGAGGCGCTGGCGCTGCTCGCCGACCTCACCGGCGCCACCGACCCGAAGCTGCGCGAGCTCGCCCGTCGTCTGGCCGGCGCGCTGTTCCTCGACGTGTCGCGCCGCGGGCCGGCACGCCCGCGAGGCGTCGGGCTGCTGCGCACACAGCCCTACCGGCCCGATCGCGGTGACATCGACATCGACGCGTCGATCGATGCGCTGACGTCCGCGCGTTCCCAGGGTCTGGCGGTCGATCCCGCCGACCTTCGCGTGCAGGCGTGGGCGACGCCCGGGACCGCGATCTGCCTCGCCGTCGACCGCAGCGGCTCGATGGGGGGCCGTCCGCTGGCAACCGCTGCCGTCGCGGCGGCCGCAGTCGCTTGGCGTTCGCCCGACGACTACTCGGTCCTTTCGTTCGGCAGGGAGGTCATCGCCGCCAAGTCACAGGACGCGCCGAAGTCGAACGAGGCGGTGGTCGACTCCGTCCTCGCGCTGCGGGGCTTCGGTACCACAGACGTCGCGGGCGCGCTAACCGCCGCCGCCGACCAGCTCGAGCGGTCGCGGGCGGGCCGCAAGATCGTGATCCTGCTGTCGGATTGCCGGGCGACCGAGCCGGGCGACCCGGCGGCGGCGGCGGCGCGACTCGACGAGTTGATCATCGTCGCGCCCGAGTCGGACTCGGAGGAGGCCGCCGAACTCGCTGCCCGAACGGGCGCCTCGATCGTCACGGTGTCGGGGCCGAGCGACGTGGCCCGCGCACTGAGCGCCGCACTCGACCGCTGAGGGTCAGGGGCTTGGCCGCTCGCTCGCTGCTGTCCGCCGACACTCTCGACGGCGAATCCATCGGAAGTCGACGGGAATCACGTCGAAAGTGTCGGCGCGACCGGCCATGGTCGGACCGCGCGTCAGCAGCGAATGCTGCTGTCGGGCACGACGCCGTACACGTTCTCGTCGACGACGAGCGACGGCACGATCGTGGTCGGCGCCGGGTCATCCCCGGCGGGCTCGCCGGATCCGGCGTCGATGACGGCGACGGTCACTTCCTCACCCTCGGCGATGATCACCTGCGGTTCGGCCGTATCGGCGTCGAAGAGTTGGTCGGGAGCGCTGGCGATCGTGGCCTCGCCACGGAACACCGAGAGGATCGCCTGCATGTTGTCGCCGCCGATGCGGGGGACGAGCACGGCGTTGCCCTGGATCACGTCGGGTCGCGCCTCGATCTGATAGGTCGTGATCTGGGTCGAGTCGATAGCGCTCATCACGCCGGCGAACTCGAGCATCTTGTCGATGGTGAGGCTCGGGTCGGTCACGATGTACTCGGAGTTGGTCTCGATCAGACCACCGATCACATCGGCGCTGAAGATGCCGGCAGACCGCAGGCTCTGGCTGACGCGGCGGATGAAGTCCTGCTGGCGTGAGATGCGCCCGAGGTCGCTTGTCCCGTCGGTGACCCACTCGCCGTCGACGAACGACTGCATCGAGCGCGACCGCACATACGCGAGTGCGTGGTCGCCGTCGAAGTAGTAACACCCCGCCTCGGGTACGTCGAGGCCCGTCTTCTCGTCGCGGACCGGGGTGTCGAAGGGCACGCCGATGCCGTCGACCGCATCGACCAAGGTCTTGAACGCGCAGAAGTCGATCTGGATCGTGTGGTCGGTGACGATCCCGAAGTTCTGGTAGATGGTGTCGATCAGGCGCTGGGAGTTGTCGCGCTGGTAGGCGACGTTGATCCGTTGCGCGCTGGAGCGTCCGGCGATCGTGACCCACAGGTCGCGGGGGAACGAGAGCACCGCCGCCTGGCTGGTCTCGGGATTGATGCGCCACATCATGATCGTGTCGCTGCGCTCACCGAACTCGGAGCGGTCACCGAATGCCGCCGAGTACGGCGATTCCGGGTCGATGCACGAGTTGTTGTCGGCGCCGGTGATCAGGAAGTTCTTGGCCTGAGGTTCGGCGGGCGGAAACGTCGAGGTGGGGATGTCGGGATCCGCGGCTGCGGCATCGCCATCGGGGGAGGCGCTATCGGCCGCGATCGGAGCGGTCGCTCCCGCGGCGAACCCGGCGTCGGCATTGGTGCGCGGGTCGATGATCGCCGGGGCGAGGTTGCGATCCTCGAGCACGCGCTGGGCGGCGTAGATGCCGCCGGCTGCGGCGAAGGCGGCGATCGCGGCGAGGAACACCGCCACGATCGTGAGGCGCTGCGGCCACGTTCGGCGCGTGCGACGCGTCGAGGCCGGCCGCGATGTCGGCTCGGGGGAGGGGGTCTCGTCGCTCGACATTCAGAGCGACGATATCGGTCGCCGACCGCCGCTCTACCGCGGTGCGTGTCCAGGCACCCCGGCTCAGGGGAGCGTGACGACCTTGGTGCCGACGTAGGCCCAGTTCCACATCCAGATCGCGTCGGGTATGGCCTGGCGCACACAGCCACCCGACAGGGGCTGGCCGAGCTGCCAGACCGACTGGACGGGCCTGCCGTACTGGGTGGGGATCTCGTGGAAGCCGATGTTGCCGCCCCGGGCGCCGTGCGCGAAGCGCACCATGTAGCCCCACTTGATGGTCGGATTGTTGATCGAGTAGGTGTAGCGCGACCGCGAGAAGACCTGGTACGTGCCGGGCCGCGGATCGAGCGGGGTCTGCCTGCCCGAGACGCGGTGCGTCTTGATCATCTTGCCGCTGCTGTCGACGACCCACAAGCGCTGGCGTGACTTGGAGTAGACCACCCGGCGACCGCTGCCCGAGTTGGCCGGGACGAACCATTCCGGCGGGAGCGTGGGCGGTGGCGGCGGAAGGGGAGCCACCTGTACCTGCTCGTTGCCGGTCCGCCGTGGGAGTGTGCCCTCGGCGGTAGCGGCGCCGTCGATGACGAGCGGTGGGAGCGTGGTGGTCGGCGCCGGCGCCGCGCTGAGCGTGTCGACCGGCTCGGGCGCCGTGGTTTCGGGAGGGGGGTCTGGTGCCTCGTCAGCGGCCTGACCGGGTGTGCCGAGCGCGAGCACCGATGTGAGGGTCGCCGCCGCTGCGATAAGCCCCAACTTTGTTCGCATGGGCCAGATGATACCCGCGGTCGGTTGTGACCGGGGTCACACGTCCCGGACAATCGGACAATCCCCCAGCTCAGGCGGGCTGAGCGAGCGTGACGTCGCACGACAGGGGGGACCCCTCGGCGATCGAAACAGCGTCTATCGATCCGGCGTCGACCAGATCTGCCTCACCGGCCGACAGCCCGGCCAGCACAGCCGCGGGGGCGAGCACATCGAGCCGCTCGACCGATGCGCGCTGGCTCTGTTTCGCTTCGGTCTTGGCGCGACGGACGCGGGTGAGCACCTCGATCACGGGGTCGATCAGGCTCGGATCACCTCCCAGGTCCGAGGTCGTCGGCCACGTCGCGCGGTGCACGCTTCCCACATGCCACCAGCTCCACGCCTCCTCGGTGGCGAAGGGGAGCAGCGGCGCGAAGAGGCGCTGGAGCGCGCTCAGCGCCTGGCGGAGCGCGCGCCGAGCCGACACGGCGGTGTCCTGGCCCCTCGATTCGTATGCGCGCCCCTTGACCAGTTCGACGTAGTTGTCGCAGAACCACCAGAAGAACTCTTCGGTGCGCTCGAGGGCGCGTGCGTAGTCGAAGCCCTCGAATGCATCGGTCGCCTCGGTGATGACGTCGTCGAGTTTGGCGAGCATCGAGAGGTCGATCGGATCGTCGACCATCGCCGACAGCTCGGTGTCGTCGTCGGTCTCACCCAACCCGAGCACGAACTTGCTGACGTTGAGAAGCTTGTTGGCGAGCTTGCGACCGACCTTCATCTGATCTTCGCTGTACGCGGTATCGACGCCGGGGCGTGCCGATGTCGCCCAGTAGCGGACGGCGTCGGTGCCGTACCGCTCGAACAGCTCCATCGGCGTGACGACGTTGCCCTTCGACTTCGCCATCTTCTTGCGATCGGGATCGAGGATCCACCCCGACAGCGTGGCGTTCCGCCACGGAACGCAGTCGAACTCGAAATTGCTCCGGACGATGCTCGAGAAGAGCCATGTGCGGATGATGTCGTGGCCCTGCGGCCGCATGTCCATCGGGAAGACGCGCTCGAAGAGGGCGGGATCGTCCTCCCACCGGCCGGCGATCTCAGGACTCAGCGACGAAGTGGCCCACGTGTCGAACACGTCGGGATCACCGACGAAGCCACCCGGCACCCCGCGCTGGTCGGCGCTGTAGCCGGCGGGAACGTCGGTCGACGGATCGATCGGCAGATCGGACTCGGAGGGGAGCAGCGGCTCGTCGTGGATGGGTTCGGCGGCGTCGTCGAGCGGGTACCAGACCGGGATCGGCGGCCCGAAGAAGCGCTGCCGGCTCACGAGCCAGTCGCCGTTGAGGCCCTCGACCCAATTGTCGTAGCGGTGCTGCATGTGCGCCGGATGCCAGGTGACCTCCGCGCCGCGGGCGACCAGCTGATTGCGCAGTTCGGCGTCACGGCCACCGTTACGGATGTACCACTGGCGCGACGTGACGATCTCGAGGGGTCGCTCACCGCGTTCGTAGAACTTCACCGGATGTTGGATCTCGCGCACATCGCCGATCAACGCGCCCGCGTCGGTGAGTTGCTCGACCACGGTGCGCTGCGCCTGCTTGGTGGTCAGGCCGACGATCTTCGAGTAGGCGTCGGCGTCGACATCGGCGGGGACGTCGTCGAGGATGCGACCGTCGCGGCCGATGATGGCGCGCATCGGCAGATCGAGTTCGCGCCACCAGGTGACGTCGTTGCCGTCTCCGAACGTGCAGATCATGGCGATGCCGGTGCCCTTGTCGGGTTCGGCGAGTTCGTGCGCGACGACCGGAACGTCGACGCCGTACAGCGGAGTGCGCGCCGTGGTCCCGAACGCGCTCCGGTAACGCTCGTCGTCGGGATGCGCGACGAGCGCCACGCACGCGGCGAGCAGTTCGGGACGGGTGGTGTCGATCTCGATCGAACCGTCATCGGTCGCGAACGCGATCTTGTGATACGCGCCGGGGCGGTCGCGGTCTTCCAGTTCGGCCTGCGCCACCGCGGTGCGGAAGTCGATGTCCCACAGCGTGGGTGCCTCCTGGCTGTACGCCTCGCCGCGGGCGATGTTGCGGAGGAACGCGCGCTGACTCGCCCTGCGCGCGCCCTCGCCGATCGTCGTGTAGTGGTAGCGCCAATCGACAGACAGCCCGAGCCGCCTGAACAACTCCTCGAAAACCATCTCGTCGATCTTGATCAGCTCGCCACAGAGTTCGAGGAAGTTCGGCCGCGAGATCGCAAGTGCATGGTGCTTCTTGGGCGGATCGCCTCGGAACGGTGGCTCGAATCCGGCCTCGTACGGCTGGCCCGGGTCGCACCGCACGCCGTAGTAGTTCTGGACGCGGCGCTCGGTGGGAAGGCCGTTGTCGTCCCACCCCATCGGGTAGAACACCGACTTTCCGAGCATCCGTTGGAACCTGGCGATCGTGTCGGTGTGGGTGTAGCTGAACACATGACCCATGTGCAGTGATCCGCTGACCGTCGGTGGAGGCGTGTCGATGGAAAAGACCTGTTCGCGGGGTACCGAGGCGTCGAATCGGTAGATGTCATCGGTGTCCCACTGGTCGGCCCAGCGAGCCTCGATGCCGTCGAGCGTCGGCCGTTCGGGGATCTTCGCCATAGTGGTCAGAGGCTACCGATGCGGACGCGAGCGACCCTCCCGCGTTGTCGCGGGAGGGTCGGAACGAGCTTTCCTGATCTGGGGAAGGTTGGGATCCCGGGGGAGGGGAGGATCCCGATCGGTCAGGCTCGTTCGAGGACGACGACTGGGATCTCCCTGTCGCCGGCCGTCTGCTCGTACTCGGCGAAACCCGGATGGTTGGTCTTCTGGGTTTCCCAAATCGTTGTGCGCTCGTCGCCCGATGCGACCCGCGCGGTGACGTCGTAGTTCTCGGTTCCGACCTCGATCGACACGGACGGGGTGGCGAGCACGTTGTAGTACCAGTCCGGGTTCGATGTCGCACCCGCCTTGGAGGCGAAGACCGCCCAGTGGTCGCCGACCGCCTGGTAGGCGACCGGGTTGAGGCGCTCCTTGCCCGACTTGGCGCCCGTCGAGTGGAGGATGACGAGCGGCATGCCGTCGAACATGCCGCCGACCTTGCCACCGTTGGCCCGGAACTCGGCGACGATCTGCCGGTTCATCTCGTTCGGGTCGAAGGAGGCATCGTCACTCATGCATTGATCAACCACCGACGTGTCGCCGACTATTCCCGATCACTCGGATCGGTCACCGATCGCAGAACGTGAACCAGTGGTATCGACCGTCGTGGGGTCGAACGTGCGCCTGTGACTCCGCGCCCGATTGCCCTCGACCGCCGACCACGACGGTGACACCGATCGCGTCGGGCACGTCGAACCAACGACCGGCGCCGGGTCGACCGCTCGTAGGATCGCACCGTGCTCCGCCTCTACGACACCGCCACCCGCGAGGTCCGCGAGCTCGCGCTGCGCGAGCCGGGCAAGGTGAGCATCTACCTGTGCGGGCCAACGGTGTACGGCCCGCCGCACATCGGACACGG
>CBDUYD010000129.1:0-8415 GCA_965371355.1 uncultured Ilumatobacteraceae bacterium | reverse complement strand
TCCCCCGCTGTCGTCGGCGAGTTCGAGGTCGGCCGACCCCGCCAGTACGACGTCGAACACGAACTCGCCGCGATGGGTGAGCGTCGTGGCCCGGTCGCCTTCGCCCGCTCCCGTCGCCGTGACGACCCGTGCACCGGCCAGCCCGCCGGTCGCCTCACCGATGCCGGTGTCGCGGAATGCGAAGCCCGGGTCGAGCCACGGCTGCACCGCAGCGTCCGCGGCGATGTGGCGGATGAACCGCTGGCCTCCGAAGTCACGGTCCGGGTCGAGGGTCGGGGTCGGCAGGTCGAGCTCGTGGTCGGCGAGCGTGTCGTGCACGGCGGGACACCCGATCTCGATCACCTCGAGGCCGGGCGAGCTGCGGAGCACGCGGTGCCGGATCTCGGGCGGCTGCACAACGCAGTCTCCCGCCTCGAGCCGGAACGGCGGCCCCTGATCCTCGTACACCACCTCGACCCAGCCGGCGGCACAGAAGATCATCTGGAAGCGGATCCGGTGGAAGTGCACCCAGTCGGGTACCTCTCCACCGCCGGGGATGCGGATGTGCGAGGCGATGAAGCGACCTCCCCAACGATCGGGGAGCAGGTCGCGGTAGAGCATCCCGGCGCGGCCGGTGCCCGAGCCTGCATCGCTCGCACGCACGATCGACAGCGATGGACGGTTGGGCGGCACGAGGGGCTCCGCGCTCGACGAACGCACCTCGATCACGGTCCCGTTCGGCGCTCCGAGCGGGCTGCGCTCAACCAGTGCGCGGTCACCCGACTCGACCACGAGCTTCGCCGCGACGTCGCGGTCGGAGCGCCGAACGATGATGCGCCCGCCGAGGCCGCTCATCGCGAACTCGGCCGGCGAATCGGCCGGTGACACGATCTCGATACGGAAGCCGAGTTCGCCGACGAAGAACTCGACCATCGCGTCGAGATCCACCGCCTGGAGCACGGGCACGATCCCGGCCGTGGGGCGATGCCGTGGTGTGGTGTCCATGCTGGTCGTGTCCGTGCTCATCGTCGAGCGCATCCTTCCACGCGCGACGCGTCATCGACCAGATCGAGACGGCACGGGATGGCGCCGGATGGCACACGTTGTGCCTATGGTCGCGGGATGACGAAGGTGTTCGTACACGGCAATCCCGAGGTCGACGCGCTGTGGGGTCCGCTCGTCGACGAGCTGGAAGCGCGCGGCGTCGACGACATCGTCCTGCTCTCACCGCCGGGCTTCGGAGCGCCGGTCCCCGACGGCTGGGATGCGACCCTGCAGAGCTACGTCGGATGGCTCATCGGCGAACTCGAGTCGGTCGCCGCGGAGTCTGGGGAAGTCGTCGACATCGTCGGCCACGACCTCGGCGCCGGCTTCGTCTACGGACTGCTCGCCGAGAGGCCTGACCTCATCCGCTCGTACGCAGCCGACGTCGCCGGGCTCATCCACGAGGACTACGTCTGGCACGATGCGGCGCAGGCCTGGCAGACGCCCGATGTCGGCGAGCAGTTCATCGACGGCATGGTGTCGGCACCGCTCGACGACCGGACGGCCCTGTTCACCGGCATGGGGGTCTCCCCCGAGATCGCCGGCGCCCTCGCCGCCGGCGTCGACGAGCAGATGGGCAGGTGCATCCTCGCCTTCTACCGCGACGCGGCCCAGCCGGCCGTGAGCGAGTTGGGTGCCCGCGTGTTCGCCACCACCCCTCCGCCCGGCCTCGTGATCAACGCGACCGCCGACGCCTACGTATCGCCCGAACTGGGCAGCGAGGTCGCAGCCCGGCTCGGCGCCGGCGAACTCCGCCTCGAGGGTCTCGGCCACTGGTGGATGACCGAAGATCCGGCGAAGGCCGCGGACGGACTCGTCGAGTTCTGGTCGGGCCTCTGAACGCACCGATCGCTCGATGCCGGAGATCGGCACTGAATCACCGGTACTCTCGTCGCGTGTGGGCACGCCACGACCTGCGGCGGGCCGGTGCGCTGGTCATCGCCGGAGCGCTCCTATTGCTCGCTTGCGGTCCCGGCGACGGCGATCAGGGCGGTGAGCGCACGACGTCGGTGATCGAGTCGACGACAACGCTGCGCGAGTCGATCATCGCGTCGCTCCCGCGCACGACGATCCTCCCGGATACGACAACCCTCCGGAGCGCTGGGGTGACGACGAGCACGGCGAGCGTCGTCGTTCCGGCGGCCACGACCACGACCACCACGACCACGACCACGACCACCACCACCGTCGCGACCACCACCATCGAACCGGCCGGTGGACAGATCGATGGCGGCGCCGTGCCCGGCGAGGACGCGCTGCCCGACACGCCCCCACTCGCCGCGACCAACGCCGCCTTCGACAGGCTCGCTGCCTCGGCCGAGGCAGCTTCGATCACCGTGATCCGCGACGGCCGGACGATCCTCGCGAGGGCGACCGGCCAAACGATCGCGGGTGCGCCCGCGACAAGCGACACCCCGATGGTCATCGCCAGCGTCAGCAAGATGATGACGGCGCTCGCCGTCGCCCGGCTCTCGCAGGCCGGTCCACTCGACCTCGACGAGCCTGTCCCGTGGGCTTTCCTCGGCCTCGACCCGCATGCCGGGTGGCACGACGTCACCCCGCGAGACCTCCTCGGTCATGCCGCCGGCATGCCCGTGGTGCGCACCTCGTGGTTCACCGACGGTGGCAACTGCGCGTCGTACCTCCCCGCACTGATCGCGCAGGCTCCGCGCGGCCACCGCGGAACGTGGACGTACTCCAACGGCAACTACTGCGCGCTCGGCCTCCTCGTCGAGTTCCTCACCGGCCACCCACTCGACGTGGCGCTGGCCGAACTGGTCTTCGACCCCGCCGGACTGAGCCCTGCCCATCTCGCCGACGCCGGTCAGATACCCGACGACATCGCCCACCGACGAGGGGTCGCCAGACTCGCCCGCCTCGGCGGCGCGGGGAATCTGATCGTCTCCACCGATTCGGTCGCCGGCGCGCTCGCGCAGCTGACCCCTGCCGACTACGCGTCGCTGCACCTACCGGGCGGATTCATCGACCAGTACGGGTTCGGCCACACCGGCACCGTCGGCGGAGCGGTCGCCTGCGCATGGATCCTCGAAGGCGGTCGAACGGTGATGGCCACGACGATCTCAGGAGAGCGGCCGGCCACCGGAGGCGCTGTGTGCGACACGATCGAGCCGGCGCTGGCAGCGGATCTCGGGTTCTGGGCGGGGACCCCGACGCGGTCTTCGATCTGAACCGCTCGACCGGCGGTCAGATCAGTCCCCAGCGCTGCTTCGCGGCCAGGATCGTCGGCAGCCCGATCTCACCGCTCGACGCATCCTCTGGCCGGTACGGCTCGCCGATCATCGCCGCCAGCGTGGCACCGGTCGACTGCGCCAGCACCTTGAGGTCGTATCCCCCTTCGAGCACGACCGCGGTCCGCCGCGCGGGCACGAGCGCCTGGAGGCGCACGGCGAGATCGGCGAAGTCGGCCGACGTCAGCTCGAGGCCGGCGAGCGGGTCGTCGCGATGGCCGTCGAACCCGGCCGAGATGAGGAGCCAGTCGGGCGAGAACGCGCTGACGATGGGTGCGATCACCTCGTCGACCGCTCGGCGGTACACGTCGCCGCGGGTTCCCGCAGGGAACGGGAGGTTGAGATTGGTGAAGGGCGCGTTCGGGCCGCCCGTCTCGTCGGCGCGGCCGGTGAACGGATAGAGCGGAGCCTCGTGGGTCGACACATACAGCACTCGCGGATCGTCGTAGAAGATGTCCTGGGTGCCGTTTCCGTGATGCACATCCCAATCGACGATCGCCACCCGCTCGCCCCGCTCGGCGAGTTCGGCCGCGACGACGGCCACACTGTTGAAGAGGCAGAACCCCATCGCAGCGTCGGCCACGGCGTGATGTCCCGGCGGCCGGCACGCGGTGAACGCGAGGTCGCAGCGCCCGGCGCGCAACGCGTCGACCGCCTCGAGCGTCGCGCCGGCCGCCAGCCGCGCCGTTTCCCACGAGCCGGGCGCGGCATACGTGTCGGCGTCGATGTCGCCACCACCAGCGGCACAGAACCGCTCGATCGAGGCCACGTACGACGGCGTATGAACCCGCTCGAGTTCGCTCACCTCGGCCGGTCGGGGCTGGTACCACGTCACCGCCTCGGTCAGACCGGCCTCGGTGATGCCTTCCAGGGCCGCCGGGAGCCGTTCCCTGCGCTCGGGGTGCCACGGCGGCGTCGCGTGTTGATCTCGCTCGACGGTGGTGAAGAGCGCGATCGGGGTCGACACGACGTCAAAGCTACCGATCGTCGTCCGCCGACCCCCGATCGCCGCCGCCGGTCGGTGTTCCTGCCAAGATTGCGCCGATGAGCGATCACTCCACGTCGCCCGAAGACCGCTCCGCCTCCGTCGTCCTCGGCAACGGCGACACGGCGGTGATACGCCCGATCGTTCCCGCCGATCAAGCCGCGCTCGCCGCCTTCCACGAGCGGCAGTCGTCGACGAGCATCTACCGCCGGTTCTTCTCGCCGAAGCCGACGCTGACCGACACGGAGCTCGCCCACTTCACCACCGTCGACATGGTCGATCGCGTCGCTCTCGTGGTCGAGCTGCGCGACGAATTCGTCGCCTGGGCGAGCTACGAGCGGTGGGCGGGCCGCAACGAGGCCGAGGCCGCGTTCATGGTCGACGACGACCACCACGGCCTCGGTATCGCGACGCTGCTACTCGAGCACCTGGCCGCGTTCGCCAGGGCGAACGGGATCGAGCGGTTCACCGCAGAGGTGCTCGGCGACAACCGGGCGATGCTCGCCGTGTTCGCCAAGGCCGGATGGCCGCTGAAGCGCCGCTTCGACTCCGGCGTGATCGACCTCGACTGGGATATCGAGACGACCGACGAGTACCTCGACAGCGTCGAAGGCCGCGAGCACCGTGCCGACTCCCGGGCTGTGGCGCGCATCCTCCTGCCGCGGGCGGTCGCGGTGATCGGTGCATCCGACCGGCCGGGAGCGGTCGGCACTTTCCTGTGGGATCACGTCGTCAACAGCGTGCAGGTCCCCGCGTATCCCGTGAACCCGCGGCACACCGAGATCGACGGACACCCGTGCCTGCACTCGGTCGACGACCTGCCCGATGATGTGTCGCTCGCGGTGATCGCGGTTCCGGCCGATGTCCTGGTCGACACGATCGATGCGTGCATCCGTAAGCGGATGCGGGGCGCTGTCATCGTCACCACAACGGACGTTTCGGGCACGGACGGTTCGGGGATCGATATCGACGCGCTCGTCGCGCGCGCTCGTCGAAACGGGCTGCGGATCATCGGCCCGTCCAGCATGGGGATCGCGTCACCGCGCCCCGAGTCGCTCCTCCAGGCCGCACTCGTCGAGGTGAACCTACCGCCGGGGCGCGTAGCCATCTCGATGCAGTCGGGCTCGCTCGGCGGGTCGGTACTCAGGCGAGCGAGCCAACTGCATCTCGGGCTGTCGTGGTTCGTGTCGCTCGGCGACAAGAGCGACGTCTCGAGCAACGACCTGCTGCAGTTCTGGGAGGACGACGACAACACCCGCGTGATCGCGATGTACACCGAGTCGTTCGGGAATCCCCGCAAGTTCGCCCGCCTCGCGCGGCGCGTGTCGAGGTCTCGCCCGATCGTGGCGGTCCGCGCCGGACGCGCCGCGACCGAGGACATGGGCGGGGCGCTGTTCCAGCAGTCCGGACTGATCGAGGTGCCGACCGTTCACGACATGCTCGACACGGCACGGGTACTCGCCGGGCAACCGGTGCTCGGCGGTCCGAGGGTCGCCGTGCTGACAAACTCGCGCAGCCCCGGCACGCTCGCCGAACACGCGCTCGCGTCGTACGGACTCGATCCGGTGCAACCCCCGACACGGCTCGACTGGCGCTCCGGCGACGACGCGTACCGGGCGGCACTCGCCGACGCCCTGGCGAGCGAGTCGATCGACGGGGTACTCGTCATCCACGCGCCGGCGGTCGCCGACGATGTGAGTGCTGTCGTCGCAGGTATCGAGCAGGCCGCCGCCGACGCCACCAAGCCCGTCGTCGCCGTGATGCTCGGGGCATCCGATGGCCCGATCTCGCCGGGGTCCGACGTCCCGGCGTTCACCTTCCCCGAGCAGGCCGCCGCGACGCTGGGTCGATCGTATTCATACGGCAGGTGGCTCGCGACCGAGGCGGCCGCTTCGCCCGAACCCGACCGCGAGGTGAATCCGGGCGCCGCGCGCTCGATCATCGCGGCGGCTCTCGCCGGTGCCG
Source organism: uncultured Ilumatobacteraceae bacterium (assembly GCA_965371355.1). GTDB lineage: Bacteria > Actinomycetota > Acidimicrobiia > Acidimicrobiales > Ilumatobacteraceae > JASJHI01. The sequence continues at coordinate 2,193 of CBDUYD010000129.1, read as the reverse complement.
AACACCGTCACGCCGACATCGCGACGCAGCGAGAGCTGCTCTCGTCGTACGGCATTTTCATGCCGCCCACGCGTCTGACCGACGCCGAGGGAGCGGTCGCCGCAGCACGCGAGATCGGCTACCCGGTCGCCGTCAAGGCCACCCATCGACGCGCCGGACGCTCTGTTCGGGCCGGTGTCGGACTCGACCTCGGATCCGACGACGACGTCCAGCGCGCCCTCGAGGCGATGCACGAGACGCTGGGGAGCGACGCCGACGAACTGATCGTGCAGGCGATGGCAACGCCTGGCGTCGATGCCCGGGTGAGGTGTGAACACGACGATCGGCTCGGCGTCATCGTGCATGTCGGACTCGGTGGTGTCCAGGCCGACGTGATCGGCGACCGCACCACCCGGATCGCACCCGTCTCACCGGCGAGTGCCATGGCGATGCTCGGCGAGACCGTGGTCCTCCACGCGCTCGGCGACGCCGGAATCGAGCCCTCGTCGCTCGTCGAGGTGATCGTCGAGGCGACCCAGCTCGCCGCCGATCATCACGAGATCGCGGTGCTCGACCTCAATCCGGTCGTCGTCTCCGACCACGGCGCGGCGGTGGCCGACGCGCACATCGAGCTCACGGCGCACGAGCCCGACCACGAACCGATCCGCAAGCTCAACTGATCGCCGAGGCGCGGTAGCGTTCGGGCATGGCGACACCAGAGGAGTTCACGGGCCCGACCACCGAGTTGCTGCAGGAACTGATCCGCAGCGAGTGCGTCAACGACGGCACACCCGACTCCGGCAACGAGACACGGAACGCGGACCTCCTCGTTCACCACCTCGAGGGCGCTGGGCTCGACGTCGAGCGGATCACACCGCGGGCCGGGCGCGACTCGATCGTCGCCCGCATCGAGGGATCCGATCCCGACGCACCGTCGCTGTGTCTGATGGGCCACACCGACGTCGTACCGGTGAACCCGGACGGCTGGGACAACGATCCGTTCGCCGGCGAGATCATCGACGGCGAGGTCTGGGGACGCGGTGCGATCGACATGCTCAACCTCACATCGTCGATGGCGGTCGCGTTCCGGCGTCTCGCGAGCGAAGGCTTCCACCCGAAGGGTGATCTCATCTACTTCGGTGTCGGCGACGAGGAGGCCGGAGGGGTTTACGGCGCCGAGTGGATCGCCGAGCACCGCTGGGAAGCGATCGAGGCCGACTACGTCCTCACCGAACTCGGCGGGTGGTCGTCGCTCGCCTCCGACGGCACCCGGCGGGTCACGATCAACGTCGGCGAGAAGGGGCTCGCCTGGCGACGGATACGTGTCACGGGCACGCCGGGCCACGGGTCGATGCCCTTCGGTTCCGACAACGCCCTGGTCAAGGCCGCCGAGGTCATCCGTCGCCTCGCCGAGTACCGACCGCGCGCCCACATCGACGACATCTGGGAGGCACAGCTCGATGCGATGGAGCTCCCCGCCGAACTCGACGCCGGTCTCCGCTCGCCCGAGCAGATCTGGGCGACGCTCGAGACCCTGCCGACCCCGATCGCCCGGTACTGCCATGCCCAGACACACACCACGTTCTCGCCCAATGTCGTGCACGGTGGCTTGAAGACCAACATGATCCCGGACGCGATCGACATCGATGTCGATATCCGCACCGTGCCCGGAATCACCGGCGACGACGTCGAGGCAAGTCTGCGCGAGGCGATCGGCGATCTCTACGACCACGTCGAGGTGAGCACGATCCAGGGCGCGCCCTCGACCGCCTCGCCGCGCGGCGCGGGCAACCCGCTGTGGGACACGATCGCCAAGCACACCCAGGTCGCATATCCCGGAGCGGAACTCGTCCCGGGACTGATCGTCGGCGGCACCGACGCCCGATTCTTCCGCGAGCGCGGCAAGACGGCGTACGGGGCGGGGCTCTTCTCGACGAAGATGGATTTCGCCACGTTCGGCTCGCGCTTCCACGGCAACAACGAACGCATCGACGTCGAGTCGCTCGGTCTGTCCGGCAACTACTTCTACGGGATCGCCAAGGACCTCGTCGGCTGATCGGCCCGACGGTCAGCGGAAGAGATCGCGCTGGGGATCGCGGAGTACCGGTGCCATCGTCGCTTGCTCGTCGGGCGTCCACTCGTAACCGCGGATCACCGCGACGGGGGTCCGCGAGGTGTTGCCCTTGACCAGTTCGGCGGCGGCGGCCAACTCGT
>CBDUYD010000128.1:0-8476 GCA_965371355.1 uncultured Ilumatobacteraceae bacterium | reverse complement strand
GCCGAAGTCTTCGGGGCTGACGTTCTCGATGAAGTCCTTGAACTCGTCGATGATCTCGTCGTCGTCGGTCTCGGGTTCGCTCGGCGGTTCCTGACCGACGTCGTCGATCAACTGATCGCTGGCGAAGAGCGGCGCGTCGCAGCGGACGGCCAGCGCGATGGCATCGGAGGGGCGGGCCGAGATGATCTTCTCGTCGTCGCCGATCCGGAGGTGGAGGTCGGCATAGTAGGTGCGATCGCGCATCTCGGTGACCACGACCTGGGTGACGACCGCGCCGAGTTCTGACAGTGTGCTGAGGAACAGGTCGTGTGTGAGCGGACGTGGTGGCTCGAGACCTTCGAGCGCGTAGTGGATCGACGACGCCTCCGGACTGCCGATGTAGATCGGCAACAGCCGGTGTCGGCCCTCCTGCTCGCGCAGCAGCACCATGGGCGTATTGGCCGGGACTTCGACCCGGACGCCGACGAGTTCCAACGGGACCACGATCCGAGGTTACCGCGCGGGCCACCCCGCGGTCCCGCGCGAACGACGATTCGTGCTCGGTCAGTCGTCGAGATGTTGATGCAGGGCGTCGCGCATCAGCGCTTTGTGGAGCTCGGCTCCCCCGCGCTCGAGATCACGCAGGTTGACCAGGGCCTGTTCCTGCGCATCGGGATTGCGCTTTCGGAGCAGTGGCTGTATCAGCTGCTCGTACAGACCTGCTTCGCGGTCGACTGCGACCCGCCATCCGCGAAGATGGCGGGCATCGAGTCCGGCGTCGAGCATCCGCTTGGCGATCGTCGCGATCTCGAGCGCTCTGTCGTCGAACCGCAACCCGTTGCCGTCGGACGAGACGACGACTCCGTACGACACCAACTCGGCGAGTTGGTTCGACGTGAGGGCGGTCAGCGAGCACACCTCGGCCGAATCGAGGCCACCGGGAGGCACGGGCAACGGCTCGTGCCCCGCGGTGACGTAGTCGGGCTCGGCCGTCGCCAGATCGTCGGCGGGGAGGCCGTTGGACGCCTCGGCATCGGCGGCGGCGAAGAAGGACGCGGCCGCCGCCGAACCCGTGCGCGAGGCAGGCCATGCCGCCGGATGGTCGGCCCGTGGCGACGAGCCAGATCGCGCTGTGGGAGACGGCGCTGCGTCGGCCGGATCGCCATCGGTGGACGCGGCCGGAACGCCATCGGTCGGCACCGAGACGTTCCTGATACCCGCCGGCCGCGGTTGTTCGTTGGTGGGGTCGATCTCGCCCGAGTCGAGGCGGTCCTTGATCACCCGCAGGGGTAGGTAGTTCTCGCGCTGCTCGCGCAGGATGCAGCGCAGGAGTTCGACGTCGTCCTCGTAGAACTTGCGATATCCCGAAGGGGTCCGCTCGGGGTCGATCAGCCCCTGGCTCTCGAGGAAACGGATCTTCGAGATCGTGATGTCTGGGAACTCCTCGAGCACGAGGGCGAGAACCTCTCCGATCGAGAGGTGGGTCGCCGTCGGCGTCGTGTGCTCAGGCATCGTTCCGTTCGAAGAAGACGAGCCGGAACTTGCCGATCTGAAGCTCGTCGCCGTGCCGGAGCAGAAGACGGTCGACGCGCTCGCGGTTGACGTAGGTGCCGTTGAGCGATCCGGCGTCGGAGATGACGTACCCGTCGTTGGTGCGCTCGATGTCGGCGTGGCGACGCGAGACCGTGATGTCGTCGAGGCTGATCTCGCTGTCGGGGTGCCGGCCGAGTCGGGTGATCTCGTCGTCGAGCGTGAAGCGCGCCCCGGCCTGGGCCCCCGCGCGCACGATCAGGACGCCGGTCTCGATCGGGAGATCGCCGACAGGCACTACGACGTCATCATCGGTTCCGGGAGCGTCCTGGAGCGGGTCGATCGCGGTGAGTGTGATCGTGCGGTCGTCGAGCGAGTCGAGCGCCAACCCGCAGCTCGAGCAGAAGCTGCTCTCGGGTGGGTTGCGGTGACCGCACTGGTTGCAGAACACATAGGACGTCATCGTCAGTCCTCCGTCAGCGCCCGGTAGCCGTCGGCGTCGAGCAGTGAATCGAGTTCTTCCGCATCCGACATCTCGATCGAGCAGATCCAGCCGTCGCCGTACGGATCGTTGTTGAGCAGCTCCGGCTGCTCGTCGAGGGCATCGTTGACCTCGGAGATCGTGCCGGACAGCGGTGCGTAGATGTCGCTGACCGACTTCGTGCTCTCGATCTCGGTGAACGACTCACCGGCCACGACCGCGGAGCCGAGCTCGGGGATTTCGACGAACACGACATCACCGAGGGAGTCCTGGGCGTACTCGGTGATCCCGATCGTGACGACATCGCCATCCTGGCGGATCCACTCGTGGTCCTTGGAGTAGCGAAGGTCGGCAGGAATGTTCATGGTGCAACCGTATCCGGATCAGTGGGTCGACGAAATTGCTTCGCCTCGAGCGGTCCGCCCGGCCGCGATACTCGCACGAACCTGGGGTACGTAGGCGAATCCGGTCCAGTAGCTCAGCACGAGGCCCGGGACACCGAGGATCCACGCGGCCGCCTCGAAGAGCGGTGCCCAGGCGAGGTCGCTGTTGCCGAGGAGGAACGCGGGGACGGCGAACATCAGCAGGAACGTCGACGTCTTGCCGAGCCAGGTGACGTCGATGCGCGGCATGTCGAAGACGAATGTCGCGATCACCATCATCAGCCCGACCAGCACCTCGCGCACGACCAGTGCCAATCCGAACCAGAGCGGCATCGAGCCGTCTATCAGGATCGCCGTGATGCCGACGATGAAGAGCAGCCGGTCGACGGTCGGGTCGAACATCTTGCCGAACTCGCTCACCTGTCCGAGCCGGCGGGCGAGGAAGCCGTCGACCCAATCGGTGGCCCCGAGCGCCCCCAGGAGGAGGGCGGCAGCCACCCGGTTCTCGCGCCCGAACAAGAGGTACAGGAAGAGCGGGATGCAGAGCAGCCGGATGAGGGTGACGAGGTTCGGGATCGTCCAGATGCCGTCGAGCAACCGCGTTCCGGACTCGCGGCTCTGCGCCTGCTCGCTCGTCACGGTCGACAGCGTATGGTGCCTGGCATGCGATCGGGAGTTCGACGGTGACCACGATCTTCACCAAGATCATCGAGGGCGACATTCCGGGCACGTTCGTCTTGCGCGACGAGCGCTGTGTGGCGTTCATGTCGATCAATCCGCTGGCTCCCGGCCATGTTCTGATCGTGCCGATCGAAGAGGTCGACCACTGGGTCGACGCATCGCCGGATCTCGTCGCCCACCTCTTCTCGGTGACACACCGGATCGCCGACGCGCAACGGCGCGCGTTCGAATGCGAGCGGATCGGCGTGATCATCGCCGGCTACGAGGTGCCCCACACGCACATCCACTCGATCCCCACCACCGACATGGGCCAGCTCTCGTTCGCCAACGCTGCCGCGCACGTCGAACCCGCTGATCTCGAGGCGTGGGCGGCGGCGATCCGCGCGGAGCTCGACCGGGCGTCGTAGCTGCAGGCGCCACGATGACCCGCGACATCGTCGACGATCGTCTGCTCGGGGCGCTCCACCTACGGGCGATGAACCTGGCGGCGTTCGCCCATGATCCCTTGGCCGAACACGTCGCGTTCCAGGCGGGGACGCTCGATGCGCTGATGGATGGTCACTTCGACGGTGACGCGACCGTCGGGTCGATGCTCGAGAAGGGCGATCACGGGATCGGAACCATCGAGCACCTCGACGGCGAGATGATCATCGTCGACGGACGGGCGTTCGTCGTGTCCGCCGAGGGCATCGTGCGCGCCGTGCCGAACGACACGACGACCCCCTTCGCCGTCGTCTGCCGGTTCTCGGCGCTCGCCCACAGTCCGCTGAATAGAGAACTACCTCTGCGTGCGCTGCGCGAGGTGATCGACGCGATGTTGCCCGCAGCGGACAGCGTGCTCGCGGTCCGGCTCGACGGCGACTTCGCAGAGATCCGCCTCCGTAGCGTGCGCGCACAGTCGCGCCCCTATCCCCTACTCACCGAGGTGACGAAGCACCAGACCGAGTGGTCGCTGCCGGCGGCTTCGGGGAGCGTCATCGGGTTCCGGTTTCCCGACCTGCTCGCCGGGATCGAGGCTCCCGGCTACCACCTCCACTTCCTGTCGGACGACCGCGAGCACGGCGGGCACGTGCTCGACCTCACGATGCTCCGGGGGAGCTTGCAGGTCGACGGTGGCAACGAACTCCACGTCGAACTCCCCGAGCACATCGGGCTCGGCACGCCGGGGGTGGCCGATCGGGCCGCGATCCGTTCGGTCGAGGGCGGGTGAGACGCCCGACCCGGTTCAGGTTTCGTCGCCGATCGGCACGATCAGTTCGGGTCCGTTGTTGCGCACGTTGTTGACCTCTCTGGGCACGGGGACCATCCCGAGCGAGCCGTCGTCTGGCACGGTGAACAGTTCCGACAGCTGGTCGAGCGCGTCGTTGGAGGGGTCGAGCCACTCGGCCCACCGCGACCTCGGAATGAGGACCGGCATCCGATCGTGCACCGCGCGCATCGTCTCGTTCGCCGCCGTCGTGACGATCGTTGCCGAATGGAGGAAGCGCTCATCGGGATCGTCCGGGTCGTTCCATGCGCTCCACAGCCCGGCGACCGCGAGCGGCTCGCCGTCGAGGCGGCTGATGAACATCGGCTGCTTGAGCGGCTTGCCCTTGGCGTTGAGCGGTCCGTCGACCGCACCGGCCTTCCACTCGTAGAAGCCGTCCATCGGGATGATGCAGCGCTTCTTGCGGAAGAGTCCCTTGTAGGAGGGCTTCTCGGCGAGTGTCTCGGATCTCGCGTTGATCATGCGCGAAGCGATCTTGCGGTCCTTTGCCCAGTGCGGGATCAGCCCCCAGTGGAAGGCCTCGACGCGGCGTGTGCCGTCGGGTGAGATGACCACCGCGTAGATGTCGTGGGTCGGAGCAACGTTGTAGTTCTCTCCGAGCGACTCGACGTCGGCGGTCGCGTCGAAGTAGTCGGCGATCTTGTCGGGTTGACCGGTCGAGACGAATCGTCCGCACACGGCGTCAGTCGGCCGCCGTGACAGCGTTGGAGACCGATCCGAGCAGCCCGGTCAGGGCGCCCGGCGAGAGCTGGTACCACACCCAACGGCCGCGCTTTTGCGCCTCGACGAGGCCGGCGCCGGTGAGCACCTTCAGATGGTGCGAGATCGTCGGCTGAGATCTCTCGATCGGTCCGACGAAGTCGCAGGCGCACACCTCGCCCGTCGGGGCATTGGCGATGATCGACAGCACCTGGAGGCGAACCGGGTCGGCCACGGCGGCGAGCTGATGGGCCATCCGCTCGGCATCGCCGGTCGAGATCCAGTCGACCGCCCCGCCGCAACAGCCGTCGGCCACCGGTGGTTCGTCCGGTGCTCGTCGTTCTTCGACCTGTCGTTCTTCGACCTGTCGTTCTTCGAGTGGTGTTCGGTTCGTCATATTGATCGCCGTCGATGCCACAGGCTAACGTGCGCTGCTGCCACCCTCACGCTACTCACCCGACGATGCCCGCGACCGACTCCCAGTTTCCGGAGCCCTCCTCCTCACCGCTGTCGACGCGGCTGCTCGCCGAGGCACTCGGGTCGGGCTTCTTGATCATCGCGGTGATCGGTTCGGGGATCACGGCCGAGACGCTGTCCCCTGGCGACGTGGGGGTCCAACTGCTCGAGAATGCGATGGCCACCGCCGGGGCGCTGATCGCACTCATCATCATGTTCGCGACCGTCTCGGGCGCACACTTCAATCCGGCGGTCACACTCGTCGATCGCCTGTTGGGCAACATGACGACCCGCGTCGCGGCGCTCTACGTCGGCGCGCAGCTCGTCGGCGGGTGCCTCGGCGCCGTGCTCACCAACCTGATGTATAGCGAGCAGACCGGTCGAGGGCTCGTGTTCCTCTCCGAGCGCGAGCGCAATTCCGGCGCCGAGCTGGTGTCGGAGGTGATCGCCACGTGCGGTCTCCTCCTCGTGATCCACGGAGCGCTGCGCTACCGCAAGCCCTACGTCGTCGGGGTGGCCGTCGGGGTGTGGATCGGCGGGGCCTATTTCTTCACCTCGTCGACCAGCTTCGCCAATCCGATGGTTGCGATCGCCCGCACCCTGAGCGACACGTTCGCCGGAATCGAACCCGCGTCGGCGCCGGCCTTCGTCGTCGCCCAGATCACCGGCGCGCTGATCGCGTTCGCGCTGATCCCGGTGCTCTACCACAGGGACGTGGGCTCGGAGCAGATCTGACGAGGCTCGTTCCCGGGTGAAGTCGGGCGCGCGTAGGTTGGTGATCGGGTGGTTGCCGCGAGCAGGGGGATTGTCATGGCAGAGGACTGGTCAGCGATCGACTTCGGAGGACTCCCCGGCCGCTTCCGGTGGCCGTTCTTCTCGCCGGTCAGCGGGCGCTACCACTGGTCGTCGCTGGGCACCAGGTCGCGGGCCCGGATTGCGCAGCCGGCGCGGCTCGACGATGGTTCGGACGAGATCTCGCTCCCTTGGAGCGGTCGACGCGATGATGATCGGCGAGACGACGGCGGGCCCGACGACACCCAGGGGGTGTGGCCCCTGTGGTTGTCGAGCGAGACGGTCCGGCTCGACGTCGACGGCAGGTATCCGCAGATGACCCTCAGCGGTGAGATCCGCAGCGGTCTCACCGGGCGGGTGCACTGGATCGCCGAACTCACATCGACCGGGTACAACAGCTGGGAGGGCCCGATCTGGTACCGCGACGGTGCGGGGAGTCTGATGCCGTTCACCGAGGTGCGCGTCACGGCGATCCGATCATGGTTCTCCAACCAGCGCAGCGTCACGATCCACTTCCTCGGCGGCGCAATGCGCCGCACGCGTCGATACCGATGGCGGTCGGCGCACTTCCGCGAGGTGGAGTTCGAGTACGACCGCACGTCCGACGCCAACCCGGTGACCGCGATCGACACGTGCGCGCATCCCAACCGGCCGGCCTCGACGCCGTGCGAGAACCTGTCGATCGACGACGTGTTCGAGCGCGCCGGCTTCGAGGTCTCGAAGTCGGGCGGTGACGGGGTCGTGTCGCTCTCGGGGGCCGGCTCGAACGGCACGTGGAGCGATGCCGAGCTCCACGACGCGATGGTGACCTACTGGTCGCAGTTCGACGGCCGGCCGCAGTGGAGCATGTGGACGTTCTGGTGCGCACTCCACGATCGCGGCAACGGCCTCGGTGGGATCATGTTCGACGACATCGGACCGAACCACCGTCAGGGCACCGCGATCTTCACCGAGGCCTTCATCAGCGATCCGCCCCGCGGCGATCCCGAGCCCGACGCGTGGGTCGCTCGGATGCGCTTCTGGACGGCGGTCCACGAGATGGGCCACTCGTTCAATCTGGCGCACGCCTGGCAGAAGAACCTCGGTTCGTCGTGGATCCCGCTCGCCAACGAGCCGACCTCGCGGTCGTTCATGAACTATCCGTTCCGGGTAGCGGGTGGACAGCAGACCTTCTTCTCCGACTTCGAGAATCGGTTCAGTGACCAGGAGCTGCTGTTTCTCCGACATGCTCCCGCGAGATTCGTACAGATGGGAAACGCCGACTGGTTCGACGATCACGGATTCGAGCAGGCGGCGATCGATCGTTCGGGACTGCGCCTCGAACTGCGGTTGCACCGCAGCGACCGGGCGTTCGAGTTCATGGAGCCGGTCACGCTCGAACTGAAGCTCGTCAACGACGGGTCGAGGCCCGCGCTCGTCGACACCGCTTCGTTGTCCGACGGCGACGATCTCACCGTGATCATCAAGCGCGACGGAAGCCCGGCACGCCAGTGGTATCCGTACGTGTCCTACGCAAGGGACGAGGATCTCGAGGCGATCCGGCCCGGTGAGGCGCGCTACTCGTCGCTCGCCATCTCGACCGGCCTCAACGGCGCCGATCTCGCCGTGCCGGGTAACTACTCGGTGCAGGTCGCGCTGGAAGTAGGCGAGACGATGGTCGTGTCGAACCCGTTCGCGCTGCGCGTGCAGACGCCCCGCTCGTGGGAGCAGGAGGACCTCGCCGGCGACTTCTTCACCGACCCGGTCAACAGGGTGATGGCGCTCGGAGGGACGCGGGCGATGGCGAGCGCCAATCGAGTGCTCGAGAATGTGATCGATCGCGTTCCGACCGGTCGTGCCGCTCTGCACGCCCGCGCCGCGCTGGCGACGCCCAGACTGAACGACTTCAAGTACCTGCGCATCGCTGATGCGGGCGGCACGGAAGCGGCGGCACTCGACGTCGAGCCGGCTGCCGTTCCAGAGGCCGCGGCCGAACTCTTCGACGCGCTCGACGATCCCGGCGCGGCCGACAGCTTCGGGCACATCGAACTGCATCGCCGCGTCGATCAGCTATCAGCAGCGCTCGATCGCGACGGCGACGCCGAGGCCGCCGCAGTGTGCCAGGAAGGTCTTTACCACACCCTCCGGGACCGTGGCGTCCTGCCCGCCGTCCTCGACGAGATCACCGCCGAGGCCGATGCCTACCGTCCCGCGCCGGCGAAGAAGAAG
>CBDUYD010000127.1:0-8565 GCA_965371355.1 uncultured Ilumatobacteraceae bacterium | reverse complement strand
CGATCGGGGCGGTGTTGGTCACCTCCGACGAGCGACTCGCGGGTGCGCCGGGGGCGCGGTGCGAGTTCGAGATCCTCCGGAGGCGGACCTGATCGACGACACCGGACCTGATCTACGACACCGGCCCTCAGCGCCGGTGGGGGCTCTCGTAGACGAACGTCCGCTGCCCGACCGCAGCGTGTGCCCCCGGCTGTAGCACCTGGGGCACGTCGGCCGAGAGCCGTACCCAGACGCTCCCGTCCGCGTCCCAGATGTGGGTCCCGTTCGTCGACCCGCGGTCGATCAGCTCCACGTTCCAGTCGACCGGTCGGAGCTCGGCGTGTACGCGCGAGACGCTCATCTCGGGGTCGTCCAGCGCGATTCCACGCGCCTGGCCGACCTGCACCTGTGGGTCGGTCTCGGGCTCACGACCGAGCAGGTACCGCCCGTCGAGCGTGAACGTCGAACCGTCGTCGAAGACCACGAAACCCAACGGGGGTCGTTGGCGACGAACGAGGTTGTGGGTCTGGTGCACCATCGAGATCCCGCACGTCGAGCAGTAGCTCGAGTCCGGGCTGTTGAAGTGCTGCCGCGAGCACAGGATCCCGGCCACCAGATCGGCATCGTCGGATTCCGTACCGGGGACGGGCTCGACGATGGTCGCCCGCTGGTCGGCGAGTTCGCGGGGCAACGGCTCGCGCAGGGTCGAGCGGTCCGGCGTGAGCACGAACGACTCGAAATCGGCATCGGTATCGGGTTCGGAATCGGGTTCGGGTTCGGCATCGGGTCGGGGTTCGACCTCGGGTTCCGGTGCCGGCCCGGAGGTGGTCGGCGCCGGTGGCGGCATCGTCGGCATGTCGGAACCGGGAGAGGGTGGCACGGTGGCCACCTCGCCGGTCGGATCGACGACGTCGGCAGCGGCCGGGTCGGCTGGTACGAGGCGGATCCAACCGCCCGGCACGACTCCCGATTGCAGTTCGAACGACGTCTGACCGGGGGGCTCGCCGTCGCCGGCGAAATGGAGTTCCACCGGACCGGTCCCCGCCGGCAGTACGCGATCGACCCAGGTCGCGGCATCGGCGCCGGCGAGCAACATGGTCGACCCGTCGAGTTGGGTGATCTCCGCCTCGACCGCTCCGGACAGGAACACGAGCAATCCGTCGTCCATCTCGGCCAGCACGCCGAAGTCGGCCAGCTCGTCGGCCCCGTCCCCCGTCAGCAGACCCGCCAGCTTGCGAGCCACCCGCCGTCCGGGGGTCGGGCCGGACCCGGCGGCATCGCGCACGGTCGCCACCAGCACGCCGGACGGGTCGGTACCGCGGCCGGCGAGGAGCGCGACGGCACCGAATGACGCGACGACGCCATCGCCGGGGCCGAGCTGGAGGATGCTCCCCGAGATCATGCCGCCACCGCCAGCGCGTCGAATCGCTCGGCCAACTCGGCCGCGGTCACCGGCCGGTCGACGCGTTCGGGCTCGAGACAGGAGGCGATCACCTCGGCCTCGCCGTCGCTGAGATCGGGCGAAAGCGCCGGCGTCGTCTCCAAGACGTGTCGGAGGGCACCGATCAACTCGCCCGATGGGATCTCGCCGTACACCGACGTGCCCGTCAACACCCGGTGCGCGGTGATCCCGAGCGCCCAGATGTCGGAAGCCCGGCCGGCGCGCTCGCCGAGCACGACGCCGGGCTCCATGTACTCGATGGTCCCGATCGGCCCGATTCCCGTGGCCGTCTGTCCCGGCGACAGGATCTGCGCCAGCCCGAGGTCGCTCAGCTTGGCCCCGTCCGCGGTGAGCATCACGTTCGCCGGCTTGATGTCGCGGTGGGCGACACCTGCCTCGTGGAGCGCATGCGCGGCCCGGGCGGCGTCGGCGAGCGCGCCCAGTATCTCGGCGCGAGACAACTCGCCGATCGGACTGGCCAGCGACCCGCGCTCGAAGAACTCCATCGCGTAGTACAGCGATCCCGACTGCTGGCCGGCGTCGTAGAGCGTGACCAGTTCGGGGCTGTCGATCGAGGCGAACAGGCGCAGTTCGTTCGCCACGCGACGAAACGCATCCTCGGAGGCGTTCATCTCCAACACCTTGACGGCGACCCGATCTACGTCCAGGCCGAGCCGCCCCGGAGGTCGGGCGCTGAAGTACTCGCCGTGATTGCCCGAGCCGAGGCTCTCGATCAGCTCGTAGTCCGCTATCCGCCGCATTGGCTCACCCTCATCCCGATCCGCCGGTGCGATTCTGCTCTTCGTCCGACAACTGTTGCTCATATCCTGGCACGACATCGAGGTGCCCACGGCCGAGGCTCTCGTCGAGCGAGAGCCCTGGCAGCCCGAAGATCACCCGCCGGTACTTCGCCAGCAGGTAGAGCCCGCCGCCGGTGACCATCATGCCAACCACGGCGTACACGACCAAGCCGCCGAACTCGTGCAGCTCGTCGAGGAAGATCACGGTGCTGAGTACCTCGGCCACCGCCAGCGCCACCGCGAAGTAGACCAGTTGGCGTGCCTTCATCCTCCCGGCGACGTACGAGCCGAACGGCGCTCCCCACGCGACGACCGGAATCGCGGCGATCCACATGCCGAACAGATCGAAGCGCACCGCACCGAGTTCGGCGCCGCCGGTGCCGTAGGCCGCCATCACCACTCCCGCCTTCTCCACGCCGGTCACCGGCGCACCCCCGAGGGCGACGACATCGCCTGTCGAGCCGCCGCTCAGGAGCACGTCGAGCTGCCCGTCGCCGAGCCCCAGCATGATCAACCCGACGATCGAGACCGCCGTCATCACGATCACGCACGTCGGCACGCCGACCCGCGGGTCGAGGCCCAGCACGACCACGATGAAGAGGTAGATCAACACGTCCGCGCCCGATCCGGTGAGCGCCGACACGCCGCCGCCGATCACCCCTGCCAGCACGAGCGCCACATACAGCCGGTTGTTGAGCGGCGGCAGCGCGGCATCGACCTTGCGGATACGGATGCGCGTGCCGAGGTAGACGACGAAGGCCATGCTGGCGAGCAGGATCGTGAAGGTCACGCGCACGTACGGGCCCGGAAGACGCGAGGGCCAGAACGGCTCATCGGCATCGGCGAGGAAGATCATCGCCGCCGCGAAGGAGACCATCGCGACAGGGGCGCCGACCGCGACCGCTCGCCACTCGACCGTGCGGCGATGGATGAGGATCGACAGCGTGGCCGTGCCCATCCCGATCGCCTGGATGCACAGCGAGAACGAGCGGGCGACGTCGGAGGGAACCTCGAGCACCTTGGTGAACACCGGGAACGCGACCGCTCCCCCGCCCTGTGGCGTCGAGCCGGCGACGAAGCTGCCGAACACCATCGTGATCGCCGAGGTCCAGTTGTCGATGATCCGCTCCCACTGCCCGAACGCGCTCGCATAGATCAGCCAGACGACGGTGACCCCCAGCGACACCGCGAGCGCCAGCCTCGTCCGCCGGCGCCGGGTCGCGGACCGCTCGGCGGCCGCGGCATCGATGAAGTTCGCAATCCCGCGCGGGGCCTCGATGCGATCCGCCGGGGACACGAATCGGTAAGGTACCGCAGCGAGCGGATCGGGGACGTGGCAGGGCATTTCGACGGGCGATGTGACGGGTGACGTGACAAACGGGATAGACGAGACGTGGGTGATGAGATGAACGACGACCCTCAGCCGCGCACGGGGCGCGAGACGATCCGTCTTCCCCGTCCCGGCGAGCCGCCACCATCGTCGGCGGCCCCTCCTCCCCCGCCGGCGACGCCTGCCGGGGCTTCGGGCGGCGGCGATCTGACCGACGAGCTGCTGGCAACCGATGTCTGGACCGACGAGCAGGTCGCGGCCGCCGGTATCCCCGCGCACGACGTCCCGCTGCTCAGTGTCGGCGGTGGGCTCGGCTCGTTCGTGATGGCCGATCTTCTCCGGATCTCGGGGATGCCGCCTTCATCGATGCACATCCTGGGCCAGGCCGAGCGCCCATGGGACACGTACAACTATCTGGCCAGCGTGTCCCAAGTGCCCGAACGCGAGCGCCTGCGCTCGGACGCCGGCTCGACCGCCGACAACATCTGGGGATTTCCGTCCTATGCGGTGCGCGAGGCGTTCGCCGCCCGCAGCCTGAGCGGGTTCATCGCCCCGCTTTTCCAGGTGCTCGTCGAGCCGTTCTTCACCGACTACTACACCCCCAAGGCCGGCCAGGTGTATCGAGGTCTGCAACGAGAAGCCGACCGCATCGGGTGGTGGGGCATGGTGACGCGGGGCCAGGTGCGGATGACGCGGCGGCGGGTCGGCGGCGGCTACTTCACAATCCTCACGCGCCCGGAGGGCACCTCGGCCACCAAGCGGGTGGCGTACCGGAGCCGCTTCGTGCACTCGGCCGTCGGCTATCCGGGGGCCAAGTTCCTCCCCGACCTGCAGGAGTACCGGCAGCGCCATCACGACCACAGCCGCGTGGTCAACGCCTACGAACCCCACGAGCACGTCTACGAAGAATTGCAGCGCAAGCCCGGCACGGTAATCATCCGCGGCAGCGGGATCGTCGCATCACGGCTGTTGCAACGCCTGATCGACGACCGTGACGACCACGGAGCGCAGACCACGATCATCCACCTGTTCCGCACCTACGTGTCCGAGCCCCAGGGCGACAGCGTCTTCATGCGCCGGGACGGCGCCGATGGATTCGCCTACCAGGCCTTCAACTACCCCAAGGCGGCGTGGGGAGGGCAGCTCAAGACACGGCTCGAGAAACTCGACGGCGAGGGGCGCAAGGAACTGATCGCGATCACGGGCGGCACCAACACCCCGCGCCGCAAGCTCTGGCAGCAACAGCTCGAACGGGGTCGCCGCGAGGGGTACTACAAGACCCAGGTCGGGTCGGTCGCCGAGGTGGTTCCGGGTGACGACGGCACCATCGTCACCCGGATCAAGACCGGCGACGGCGTGCTCGAACTGTCGGCCAATTTCATCATCGACGGGACCGGCCTCGAGGCCGACATCGCCGAACACCGGTACCTCGGTGATCTGCTCGTGCACGGCGGCGCCGACCGCAATCCGTTCGGCCGGCTCGACGTCGACCCGACGTTCGAGGTGCGCGGCACCCGCAGCGGCGAGGGACGGCTCTACGCGGTCGGTTCGGCGACGCTCGGCGGCTACTACGCCGGGGTCGATTCGTTCCTCGGGCTCCAGTACGCCGCCCTGCAGATCGCCGACGACCTGGCATCACAGGGCTTCGTGCGCAAACTCCGGCCGCTGCGCTCGACGGCGCAATGGTGGAAGTGGATGTTCGACAAGCAGGTGGCGGTATGACCCCCACGCTCGCCGGCCGGCTGCAGACGCGTATCTTCCTGGTCGCGGTCGTCGGTTCGATCTGGACGCTGATCGTCACGCCGCTGCTGCCCGGCGGTGGACCAGACGGCGTGCCCTACTCGATGACGTTCTCGATCCTGCTCGTCGTCGGCATCGCCGGTCTCGGCTGGGAGTTCCTCTACCAGGGCCTCCAGCAGTTCCGCTGGGAGAAGGACTGGCCAACGCTGCTCGGCCTGCTCACCGGGATCAACGAGGGGATCCTCGTCTGGCTGATCGTCGAGGCCGGGCTCGCACCGGGGATCGATGACGGTGTTCCCCTCTCGACCTTCCTGTGGGCCTTCGTCACCACTTGGCTGGTGATCTTCCTCTTCGTCATCGGCCCGATGCGGGTGCCGTTCGTCCGCTGGAGGTTCCGCGGCGGGCGGCTGATCTGAGACTTCAGTTCCGGCCGGGCTCCACACGGGCCTCGGCGACCACACGCTCGGCGGCGCGTACGACGTCTGCCGCGGCGTTGGTGAGCGCGCGGCTCGACAGCGGGTGCGCCGCCCGGCGTTTCCAGCGGGAGGCGATCCCGAGCGCCCGGTCGCGAATCTCCTCGGCCGACGCGGTCGGTCCCAGGCCGACCCGCTCGTTCCATGAGTAGCCCGACGCACCGACCAGCCGCTCGATCTCGGCGTTGTCCTCGGCGTCGAGGCCGAGGCTCCCAGACCTCACCTGCCGGAGGAGCGCCAGTTCGTGCAATTCGTGCGCCGTCGACTCCGCCCGCTCGATCTCGCGGGCCAGCCGCTGAGCGTCGGTGCTGTCCGATCTGGCCAGGAGCAGGCGGAGATCGTGCAACGTGTCGTCGCGGTTCTCGGCGGTGATCTCGGCCACCGGAACCAGGCTGGTCGGATCGATCTCGGGTCCGCGGTCGACGACGCGCGTCGTGCGGTCGGGGCGGGCCCGGGTGGCGGTCGTGGACGGTTTGACGGCACCGAGCTCGCGTGTCGTGATGCCGGCCAGACGGGTACCGAGCGATCCGCGGAGCCCAGTCTGCTCGAACCAGCCGCGCCCGAAGGCGTCGGTCGCCGCCTTCGCCAGCTCGACGGCGAAGGCCTCGGCGCTCTGCGGGCGACCACCCGGTTCGGTCATGATCGCGCCCATGATGACGTCGGCAACCGGCGTCGGCACTTCGGGTGCGACCTCCCCGATCGGAATCGGGGCCTCGTGGACGCGCTGGTACAGCACCGCCAGCGGCGAGTCGCCCTGGCGGAACGGGAGCTTGCCGCTCATCATCTCGTAGAGCGTCATTCCGAGGGCGTAGACGTCGGTCGCCGGGGTGACCCGCGAGCCCGTCGCCTGTTCGGGTGCCATGTACGCCGGCGTGCCGATGACCTCGCCGGCCTGGGTGGCCATCGTGGTGCTCCCGGCCAGCACCCGTGCGGTGCCGAAGTCGCCCACCTTGAGCTGGCGACCGTCGTCGGTCAGCAACATGTTCTCGGGCTTCACGTCGCGGTGCAGCACGCCGTGCTGGTGCGCGTACTCCAACGCCACCGCGGTGACCAACGCGATCGCGCAGGCCTCCTCCGCTTCGAGACCGGATTCGACGAACCGTTTCCAGACCGTGCCTCCGGAGAGCTTCTCCATCACCAGGAGGCAGAGACCGTCACGCTCGACGAAGTCGTAGATCGGCACGATGTGTGGATGGTCGAGCGATGCCAGCAACCGCGCCTCGGTGACGAAGCGGGCGCGCACGTCGGGGTCGGACGAGAATGCGGAGGGCAGCTGCTTGATCGCCACGTCTCGTTGCAGGTGTCGGTGGCGGCCGGCGAGGACGATCCCCCAGCCGCCGCGGCCCAGTTCGGCGCCGATGTCGTAGGCGGGAAGGGCCGCCGCCACCCGTTCTGAGTCGTTCATGACGTGTGCAGCATCGCGCAGATCACCGAGTTGGCCGAGGTCGACGCCACCGGGATCAAGGGCCGGGCGGATCAGAGGTCGGGGAGCGCCATGCAGCTGCCGGTGTCGTAGTCGACGGTGCCGTCGCCGTCGACATCGGCGACCGCGTGATCGACGTCGACCACGACGATGCAGACGGCTGTCGCGCCCGGAGGACGGTTGCCGAAGTCGAAGTACGGGTCGAGCACGACATCGGGCTGGTCCCACACCAACCAGCCGCCCTCCCCCGGCACGCCGGCCTCGACGACCGCGATGTCGTTCCAGAAGAGGTGCACGTGGAACTGACCGAGGATGTCCGGGGTGAACTGGTCGGCGCCGAAGGACACTTCGTAGCGGCCCTCCGGAGTCAGGACGATCTCGTTCACCTGGGCGGAGGGGGTCGTCGGCGATTCGGTGTACTCGATTCGTGCCTCGGCGAGGGCGTCCTCGCGCGACAGCGTGACCCAGACGCTGTCGCACGGCG
The DNA here is from genome assembly GCA_965371355.1 of uncultured Ilumatobacteraceae bacterium. Lineage (GTDB taxonomy): Bacteria > Actinomycetota > Acidimicrobiia > Acidimicrobiales > Ilumatobacteraceae > JASJHI01. The sequence continues at coordinate 895 of CBDUYD010000127.1, read as the reverse complement.
TGGTACCAGCGTCTTGTGCACACTCCGGGCCGACGGTCACCAGCCCCAGCGGGGCCGACCCGACCCAGTCCTGGGTGACGATCTCGGCGGTCAGCCGGTCGATCAGGGTGAGCGTGCCATCGTTGTTGTCCACGACCCAGACGCGGTCGCCGTCGATGGCGATCGCCGAGAGCGCCGCGCCGACCGGTATCCGATGCGTCACCTCGTCGGTAGCGACGTCGATCCGCCACACGGTCCCGTCGCCGCGGTGGGAGACCCAGATGGCCTCGCCATCGGTGGCGATGGCGTCGGGGCCCACACCTACGTCGACGGTGCCGATCACCTGGTTGGTCTGCACGTCGATCTTCGCCAGGCGGTTCTGCTCGCCGAGCGTGACCCATGCGTAGCCACCGGCCACGGCCACGCCGTTGGGCGAGTCGACGGCGATCGACGCGATCACCTCGAGTGTCGCGGGATTCACCCGGTCGACCCATCCGCCGGCCGTGACCCACAACGAGTCGGCCCCCCAGCCGAACGAGCTCGGACTCTCCGAGACCGCGATGAGCTCCACCGCCGAGCTGGCGGGGTCGATCCGGGCCACCTGGGCACCCGTACGGAGGGTCACCCAGACGTAGGCGTCCGAGGTCGTGACGGCGAGTGGCTCGAATCCGACCTCGATGCGGTCCCGGGCGCCGGTCACCGGGTCGATCCGGAACACTTCTCCAGATCCCGTCGCAGCCACCCAGAGGTCGCCTGCCGCGTCGCGGGCGACACCGTCGGGGAACACACCGGCTGGGATCTGGATCCCCTCCCCGAGCCCGGCGATGGCGGTGTTGAAGCCGCGCGCCGCGACCGTCGTGGTGTCGGGCGCGACGGTGGTCTCGGCAGCGATCGTGGTCTCGGGCTCGATCGTGGT
>CBDUYD010000126.1:0-8573 GCA_965371355.1 uncultured Ilumatobacteraceae bacterium | reverse complement strand
CGCAGGCGCCGACTACAAACCCCTCAACCCCGCCCGCCTCCTCGACAGCCGCACCTCCCAACCGACCACCGACGGCCGCTACGCCGGCACCGGCATCCGCACCGCGGGCACCGTGCTGAGGCTCGACGTCACCGGACGCGGCGGCACCCCCAACAACGCGTCCGCCGTCGCCCTCAACATCACCGCCACCCAATCATCCAAGACCGGCTTCGCCACCATCTACCCCTGCGGCAGCAGCCGACCCTCGGCCTCCACCATCAACTTCACCCCCGGCATCACCGTCGCCAACGGCATCATCTCCAAAGTCGGCAGCAACGGCGAAGTCTGCATCTACACCCACCAACGCACCCACCTCGTCATCGACGTCAACGGCTACTTCCCCGCAGGCGCCGACTACAAACCCCTCAACCCCGCCCGCCTCCTCGACAGCCGCACCGGGGCGCCTGCGATCCCCGCGGCGGCTGCACACTCGCTGTACCTGCTCAACCAGCTGCGGGCATCCCGCGGTGTCGCCCCAGTCGTGTACGACGCGGCGATTTCGAACCAGGCGCTCAACTGGTCGCGGCAGATGTCGGTCTCGGGCTTCCGGCACAGCGGATCGGGCTACGCCGAGAACATCGCGTGGCACAGTCTCGGCTCGATGAGTCCCACCACGGCCGCCGCCACACTGCACGACATGTGGGTAGCCAGTCCCGGCCACCTCAACAACATGATCAACCCGAAACACACCCGGGTCGGTATCGGGATGCACGGCGACGCCTCGGGCTGGTACGGCACCCACATGTTCATCTGACCGCCGGAGCCGCGACGGTTACGGTGACCCGGTGGTCGCCAACATCGGAATGTGCTTCGACCCCGGCTATCCGGCCGGGGCGGTCGTCGACTACGCCGAACGCCTCGAAGCCGCCGGGATCGACCAGCTGTGGATCATCGAGGACTGCTTCCATACCGCCGGGATCTCGCTCGGTGCCGCGGCGTTGGCGCGAACCTCGACGCTGCAGGTGGGTTTCGGCATCCTTCCCGCGGTCTCCCGCAACGCCGCCGTCACCGCGATGGAACTTGCGACCCTCGCCGAACTCGCACCGGGTCGCGTGATAGCCGGCATCGGCCACGGCGTGCAGGACTGGATGGGCCAGATGGGCGCGCGCACGCCGTCGCCGCTCACCACCCTCGAAGAGGTCGTCGTCGTCGTGAAGAGTCTGCTCTCGGGCGAGCGCGTCACGTTCACCGGTCGCCACGTGCAGCTCGACGAGGTCGCGCTCGATCCCGCGCCGACCGTGTCGCCACCGGTCCTCGTCGGCGCGCGGGGGCCACGCTCGATGGCGCTCGCCGGGAGAGTGGCCGATGGCCTCGTGCTCGTCGGCGGCTCCGGTCCGTCGCACGTGCGGACATGCGTCGAGCGGGCGGCCCGGATCGCCGATCCCGATTTTCGGGTCGCCGTGTTCGCGTCGTTGTGCGTGCTTCCCGATCGCGAATCGGCATACCGTGCGATGGCGCCGCTCGTCGCCGAGTTGCTCGAGCGAGGTGAGCCCTGCATCCTCGAGCACCCACACGCCGACGAGATCCGCGAACGCTTCGACAGGCGCGGCCACGACGGCCTCGCCGACATGCCCGCGGCATGGTGGGCCGAGATCGGCCCGATCGGCACGCTCGACGATGCGGTCGCCTTCACCGGAGCGTTGGTCGACGCCGGCGCGGCCGACGTGGCCTACTTCCCCGGCCCCGAACTCGAGCACGCCTACGACGACATCAGGGTCGCCGCCGAGATCGCGGCGGCGGTCAGCTGACGAGCTCGCACCAGTCCTTGTACTGGTCTTCCTCGCCGCGGATCGCACGGTGGTAGACCTCGGCGATCGCCTTGGTCATCGGTCCGGGGCACGTGATCGGACGGTCGTCGACCGAGTTGATCGAACTCACCTCGGCGGCGGTTCCGCAGACGAATGCCTCGTCCGCGATGTAGAGGTCGCTGCGGGCGATGTTGTCGACGAGCACCTCGATGCCGAGGTCGCGGGCGATCGTCATCACCGAGTTCTGCGTGATCCCCTCGAGGGCTCCCGCCGACAGTGGAGGGGTCAGGAACCTGCCCCGACGCGCGACGAAGATGTTCTCGCCCGAGCACTCGGCGACCAACCCGTTGGGGGCGAGCATGATCGCCTCGTCGTAGCCGGCCTTCAGCGCCTCGACCTTGGCGAGCGATGAGTTGACGTAGTTGCCGATCGTCTTCGCCGCGGGCGGCATCGTGTTGTGGTCGTGGCGCGTCCACGACGAGATCTTCATCCGGACACCCTTGTCGACCGCGTCGTCTCCGAGATACGCACCCCAGGGCCAGCAGGCGATCGCGACGTCGACGGTGCACGGCATCGTGTTGAGTCCCATCTCGCCGTACCCGAGGTAGGCGATCGGGCGGACGTAGCACGACGACAGACCGGTCGACCGCACCGTGTCCTTGGTCGCCTCGACGATCTCGGCGACGCTGTAGGGGATCTCGATGCCGATGATCCGCGCCGACTGGTGGAGCCGCTCGATGTGTTCGGTGAGCCGGAAGACGGCAGGACCCTGCGACGTCTCGTACGCGCGGATCCCTTCGAACACACCCGTGCCGTAGTGCAGCGTGTGGGTGAGCACGTGGACCTGGGCCTTGTCCCAGTCGACGAGTTCGCCGTTCATCCAGATCTTCGGTGTGGGTGTGATGGGCATGGGATCAGTTTCTCACGCGGGAGGCGATCGAGTCACCCACGTCGGTGGTGCTCCCGGTGACAGGCTCGACGCACGCCGCGCGGATGCGATCGCCGGCCTCCGACTCGCCGAGGAAGTCGAGCATCAGCGCCGCGCTGAGGATCGCCGCGATCGGATTCGCCTGTCCGGTACCGACGATGTCGGGCGCCGAGCCGTGCACCGGCTCGAACATCGAGGGCCCGGTCCGCGCCGGGTTGAGGTTCGCGGAGGATGCCAACCCGATCCCACCCGAGACCGCCCCGCCGAGGTCGGTGAGGATGTCGCCGAACAGGTTGTCGGTGACGATCACGTCGTAGCGCTGCGGGTCCTGCACGAAGTAGATGCACGCCGCGTCGACATGGTTGTAGGCGGTCTCGACATGTTGGTACTCGGCGGCGACCTCGTCGAAGGTGCGCTGCCACAGCCCGCCGGCGAAGATCAACACGTTGGTCTTGTGCACGAGCGTCAGGTGCCTGCGTTCTCGGGAGGCGGCCAACTCGAAGGCGTAGCGGATACACCGCTCGACGCCGAGCCGCGTGTTGACCGATCCCTGGGTCGCCACCTCGTTCGGCGTGCCCCGGCGCAGCACGCCGCCCTCGCCTACGTAGGGCCCCTCGGTGTTCTCGCGGATGACGACGAAGTCGTGGGGCGTGTCGGATCCGGGGGCCGTACCGGCGAACGGGCGCTGGTTGACGTAGAGATCGAGATCGAAGCGCATCTTCAGCAGCAGGCCGCGCTCGATGACGCCGGGCGGCACCTCGGGCGTTCCGACCGCGCCTAGCAGGATGCAGTCGAAGGCACGCAACTGCTGGAGCGTCTCATCGGAGAGGATCTCGCCGTCGCGCAGGTAACGGCCGCCCCCGAGGTCGAACTCGGTCGTCTCGATCGCCACGCCGGCAGCGTTGACGACCTTGATGGCCTCGGCGGTGACCTCGGGTCCGATGCCGTCGCCCCCGATCACGGCAATGTTGTGGCTCATAGGGCAGCGACAATAGATGACGAGCACCACTCAACTCTGCGGCACACAGAACCTACGCAGTGACGGCGGGGCTCTGATACTCGAGACCCTGATCTGTCGGAGAACCGGCTTGTCCGGACGGCCATGCCATTGGCGCCGGCGGCGAACCGGTTTCTGTCTTCACGTCGAAGACCAACAGAGTCTGCGTTGGAGCCGCGTCGTGAGCGAGTACGAGCGAAGCGCCTTGGCGGAGTAGTTCACTGACCGTGGTCTGTCTCCGATTCGCGAGGTCGCGAAGCGCTCCGATCACGTCGCCATCCAGCCGAAGAGAGACCATCTGGGACAGGCGCGCCGGTTCCAACACTTCGCCCGAGCCCTCGACGACCTGGTCTCGGTGCCGATAGGCCTGGTCTCGCAGCTTCTTCTCGCTCACCTCTTCTCCCATCATGATCGGAGCTTTCCTCGCTGCTGTTCCCACTGTCGTCTCTCTGCTGGCTCCGCTCTCCAGCCTGTCACAGGTCGCAGCCAATCTCCACGGAGGGGCGAACGGCTGAACAAGATCAGCCACAATGCGGTACGAGAGCGGTCGGGTCCGACGATCGCCAACTCGGCGGTGTCCACTCTGAACCTGATCTGCACCGGTTCTTCGGCGAGCACTTCGGCAACCAAGCGTTCAGGACTCGGTCCAGACGGTCCGCCCGAAGGCAATGAGCGAGGTTGCCATTCTCGTCCTCCTCTTCGTCCCAGTCGATGCCATCGAAATCGGAAAGCTTCACGTCTCTGCCGACCGCCCGACTCAGCCACCGCGCCCTCGCTACGCGGGCGCGACTCCAACCGGCGAACTCGGAACCTGAATGGCTCGGAACCTGTACTCGTCCAACTCGTCACCGTCAACTTCGAGCACGAACTTGTAGTCTCCCGGCTCGTCGAATCTCAGACCGTTCAGTTGCACGGTGAGCGGGATCACGCTCGACTCGCCGAACCTGTTGCCATCCGCCGTGAGACCTGATCGGAACTTGCCCTCGACCTGCACGTTGGGCAGGGCGTTCCCGCCGGAATCGTGCAGCCGCAGCCTGAACTGGTGATCGGCGAGCGCCGCATGAACTGGCTGTTCCAACACCGCTACCACCGTCGTCGAGGGAAGCACAGCAGGAAACTCGGGGAATCGCAGTCGGTTCCAGTAGGCGCCGTTCGCGTAGACCTTGCCGCCCTCCGCCGCCGCGTGGTCGGCCGGGAAGAACCCCAGCGACCTGAAGCGATCACTCGAACTCGCGGTGTCCGGTACTCCGTCTGTCATACAGTAAAGTATAGTCGCGTAATACGCCTCGGACAACGAGGCCGTGAAGCCCTCGTGCCGATGCGGCTCCCCGTCACGACTCGTTGCACGCATTTCGTCCGTCGATAGATGACGGCACGAAATCGGGTCCAGATAGCCTTCGATCTCCATGACCGCACCACAGTTGTCACGCGCCGCGTACGACCGCCTCCGCGAAGAGTTCGAGGACCTCACCACCCGCGGCCGCATCGAGGTGGCCAACAAGATCGAGGTCGCCCGCGAGGAGGGCGACCTCAAGGAGAACGCCGGCTACCACGCCGCGAAGGACGAGCAGGGCCACATGGAGGGGCGTATCCGTCAACTCGAATACCTGCTCGAGACCGCCGAGATCGTCGATGGCATCACCATCTACAGCGTGTACTACGACGGTGACTCGCGAGACACCGCCGAGACGTACGCGATCGGCAATGCCGAGGAGAAGCTCGAGGGCATCGACGTCATCATCAGCCCGGACTCGCCGCTCGGCCGGGCGCTCGAGGGAGCCGAGGCCGGAGCCACGATCACCTACGAGGCGCCGAACGGCGATCTGACCGTGCACGTCCTCGACGTCGTGCAGGCCTGAGTCCTAGTTGAGCACCACGAGCGTCGACACCCCCGACCTCCCGCAGGGCAGGTTCGTCGAACTCGACGAAGGGGGCGTGCTCCTCGTCCGCGAGGTCGGCAAGCGCGACAACCCTCCGATCATCCTGCTCCACGGCTGGACGGCGACCGCCGACCTCAACTGGTTCAGGTGTTTCAACGCTCTCGCCGAGCAGCACCGTGTGATCGCGTTCGACCATCGCGGTCACGGCACGGGCCTGCGCACCCGCGAACGCTTCTCGCTCGAGGCCTGCGCCGACGACGTCGTCGCGGTCGCGCAGGCGCTCGACATCGACCGGTTCGTCGTCGTCGGCTACTCGATGGGAGGCGCGGTGGCGCAGCTCGTCTGGCGGCGCCATCCCGGCGCGGTCCGCGGCCTGGTGCTGTGCGCCACGGCGTCGCGGTTCTCGGGGCGTCGGGTCGAACGCCTCTCGTTCCTCGGGCTGACCGGGCTCGCCGCCGTCGCGCGCTTCACCCCCGAACAGGCGCGCATCTGGGCGACCGAGCAGATGTACCTCCAGCGCAAGTCGCGCGAGTGGGAACCGTGGGCGATCCAGGAGGCGTCGAGTCACGACTGGCGGATGATCCTCGAGGCCGGAAAGTCGATCGGCGCGTTCTCGTCGCTCGACTGGCTCGGCGAGATCGTTGCGCCGACCTCGGTCGTGATCACGATGCGCGACGACGTCGTACCGCTCGCGCGTCAGGCCGAGCTCTTCGAGATGATCCCGGGAGCCCAGGCGTTCCGCGTCGACGGCGGCCACGATGCGGTCGTGTACAACGCCGATCGCTTCGTCCCGACGCTGCTCGACGCTCTCGCGTCGGTCGACGCGCGGGTCTGAACGGCGCGCCCGGAATTCGAGGGCGCCGACGCCGGGAGCGAGACGTCGACCGGTAGCGTCGCTGCGATGCGCCGGACCCTCCTCGTCCTTACCTGCACCACCCTCGTTCTCGCCGCGTGCGGTCCTGACGACGCGAGTGACGGTGCGGGCGATGACACCACGTCCGACACGGCGACCGAGGCAACCGCCGACACCACCGTGACCACAGGAGGCGACGCCACCCAAGATGGTGCGGAGGATGCTGCCGATGGCGCCGCGGGTGCAGAGGCGACCGTTGAGACGGATCCCGAGGGCGAGGTGATTCCGCCGCCGCCGACCAGCCCGGACAAGCCCGAGGTCGAGATTCCCTCCGAGATCCCGACCGAACTCGAGATCACCGTCCTCCGGGAGGGCGAGGGGCCCGAGGCCCAGGTCGGCGACACGGTGATCGTTCACTACATCGGCGTGCGCGCTAGCGACGGCGTCGAGTTCGACAACAGCTACGACCGGTTCGAGCCGTTCCCGGTCGTCCTCGGAGCAGGAGCGGTCATCAAGGGATGGGACGACGGCCTGCTCGGCGCGCAGACCGGCCAGCGACTCCAGCTCGACATCCCGAGCGATCTCGCCTATGGCGCCGAAGCGCGCAGCGAGGTGATCGGCGAGAACGAGGCGCTGACCTTCGTCGTCGACGTGCGCGCGGTCATCGTGAAACCCGACGTGGGCGATAAGCCGACCGCGGCAGGTGTGCCGGAGTCCGCGGACGCGGTCGAGGTCAGCACCGTCGACCTGATCGAGGGGGAGGGCGCGGTCCTCGAGGAGGGTGACACGGCGGTCATCCATTTCGTCCTCTTCCGCGGCGACACCCTCGTCGCCCTCAACAGCACTTGGGAGCGCGGGCCGACGCAGGTCCCGATGAACGAGCAGGGATTTACCGGCCTCGTTGAGGGCATGCCAGGGATGAAGGTCGGAGGTCGCCGAGCGATCACTATCCCGCCCGAGTCGGGCTTCGGGCCCGACGGCAGCCCCGAGAACGGCCTCCCGGCCGAGACCGACGTGGTGATCGTCGTCGACCTGCTCGGCAAGTACTGACCACGACCCGGCGTCGGTGATCGCCCGCTAGTCTGCGCCGAGATGGAGGCGCTGTGAAGGTCGGGGTGCTCGTCGTCGCCTACAACGCCGAGCACACCCTCGCTCGCGTGCTCGACCGCATCCCCAGTGCGGCATCGCTCCAGCTCGCCGAGGTCCTGGTGCAGGACGACCACTCCTCAGACGACACGCTCCGCGTCGCCCGCGAGTACCTCGGCGCGGCGACCGATCTCAACCTCACCGTCGTCCGGCACGACCAGAATCTCGGCTACGGCGGCAACCAGAAGGCCGGCTACCGCTACGCGCTCGACCACGGCTGGGACGTCGTCGTGCTCCTCCACGGCGACGGGCAGTACGCGCCCGAGGCGATGCCCGACCTGCTCGACCCGATCTTGCGGGGCGACGCCGACGCGGTCTTCGGCTCGCGGATGCTCACCCCCGGAGGCGCACGGCGGGGCGGGATGCCGATGTACAAATTCGTCGGCAACCGGATACTGAGCACCACCCAGAACGCCCTCACCGGGCTCCGTCTCTCCGAGTGGCATTCCGGCTATCGCGCCTACAGGGTCGGCGCGCTCGCAGACCTGCCGTTCTCCGAGAACTCCGACGGTTTCGACTTCGACACCGAGATCATCCTCCAGCTTGCCGACGCCGGCAAGAAGATCGTCGAGGTGCCGATCCCCACGTACTACGGCGACGAGATCTGCTACGTCAACGGGCTCCAGTACGCGTGGGACGTCGTGCTCCACACCGCCGGCCACCGGCTGGGTCGCTCCGGCTTCGGCCGAGGCAGGCTCGGGCACATCGGCGAGCAGTATGCGTTCAAGCCGTCGCCCTACAGCTCGCATGGCCGGATTCTCGAGATGCTTCGAGGCCGCGGACGACTACGTATCCTCGACGTCGGGTGCGGCCCGGGCTGGCTGGCCGAGCAGCTCACGGTGGCCGGGCACGATGTCACCGGCATCGATGCCACCGAGGCCGACGGGGTTCGCGACCGGATGCAACGGTTCGTGCTCGCCGACCTCTCCGCCGGGCTGCCCGACACGATCGACGACCGCTACGACGTCGTCATCGCCGCCGA
>CBDUYD010000125.1:0-8616 GCA_965371355.1 uncultured Ilumatobacteraceae bacterium | reverse complement strand
GACACCTCCACCGACACGGCCGAGACGCCGGCCGAGACACCGGTCGAGGCGGAGGCGCCCGCCGACACCGCCGGCGACACGACAGCGAGCACCGGAGCAACCGTCGAGACCGACACCGACGTGGTCGCCGGCGAGCCGTTCCCGGAGGCTCGTTGCGCACAGAACGAGGCCGCCGGCACAATCACGTATCTCACAGGCTTCGACTTCGCCGCGGCAGCGTCGATCGTCGACGTGATCGTCGCCGAGGACCAGGGCTACTACGACGAGCTTTGTCTCGACGTCAAGATCCTGCCGAGCTTCTCCACGGCGAACTACCCGCTGATCGCCGAGAATCAGGCGCAGTTCGCATCGGGAGGTTCGTTCAGCGAGGTCGTTGCCTTTGCCGACGCCAATGACGCCGAGTTCATCATCATGGCGGTCGAGGGGCGCACGGCGATCGACGGCTTGATCGTCAAGCCGGGCGAGGCGGCCACCCTCGAGGATCTCGAAGCGACGACGATCGGCGTCAAGGGCAAACTCCCCGCGAGCATCGACGCAATGCTCGCCGGCGCCGGGTTGGTCGAGGGCGAGAACTACACGACGGTGCTGCTCGACGGGTTCGACCCGACGGCTCACATCGCGATCGACTCGATCGTCGGCTTCCCCGGTTGGAAGAGCAACGAGCCGGGCGCCCTCGCCCGCGCCGGCATCGAGTACGACCTGTTCGATCCCCTCGACTACGGCATCCCAGGCTCGTTCGGAGCGATCTACACCAACCGGACGTTCGTCTCCGAGCACCCGACGGCCGCCGAGGACTTCATGCGGGCGACCATGCGCGGCCTCGCCGATGCGATCGACGATCCCGAGTCCGCGGCGGAGACCGCCGTCGCGCTGATCAACGGCGGCGGCAACCCCAACTTCCTGTCTCCGGAGGGCGAGACGTTCCGCTGGACGACCGACGCCGCGCTGATCGTGGCGACGACCCCGGCCGGTGTCGGGTTCGGTATTCCTGACGCGAGCGAGCTCCAGGTCGAACTCGACATCTACTCCGAGACCGGGATGTTCGGCGACGGCGAGGTTCCCGATGCCGCGTCTCGCCTCGGCAACGACATCATGGCCTCGATCTATGACGACGCCGTGGTGATCTGGCCCGGCTGAGCGTCTGCCCGTCAGGTCTCGTCGACGGTTCGCTCGGCATCGAGGCGCTTGACGAGCGTCTTGGTCGCCACCGCTCGATAGCTCTCCTCGACGAAGTCGAACAACACGTCACGTTCCCCCTCGGGGATGTGATCGACGAACGACGTGACCCATCCGTGCTTGCCCAGCCCGTATCGCGTCGGGAACGCTTGGGGATACGAGAGCGCGTGCTCGCGTGACTCGGGAACCTTGACGGTGATCGCGGGTTCGGTCGAGTCGGGCCCGCTCAGGAACACGAAGATCTTCTTGCCGACCTTGACGACGCGGTCGCCCCACGGCTCGTCGGGCCACGCCTCCGGGAACGAGAGCGCGAAGTCATCGACCCCTGTGAGGCTCGGGTGGACCCCCTTCGACATCGACGCAGTCTCGCGCGCACCGAACCAGCCTCGGCGCCGAGCTCACCCGATCTGGGCACCAAACGTGTCAGAAACCGGAACAGACCGCGCCCAGATCGCAACGATAGCGATTCAGGACGGGGCGCTCGACGCGTCGGCGTCGCCCGGTTTCGAACCCGCGATCGAACGTCCCGGCGGGCGTGTTCGTAGAACGTCGGATGCCGCGCGAGGTTGATCGCGCAGGGAGGGCTAGCGCATCTCCCTACCGACAGGGCGTCGGGCATGGACGAGGAGGTTCCGATCTTGCCAGCACTGCTCGGTGGTCTCGTCGAGGTTGTCGAGGAACCGGTCGAGGGCGTCGGCCAGTTCGTCGGGTTCGTACAAGGCGAACGTCGAGTAGTGGTGGTGTCGGACCTGGTCGATCAGTCGAGCCCTGGTCGCTCGGCGGGTGAACTCGAAACAGGTCATCTGCACGAGGTCGAACCCGCTGAGAGCCTGTTGGAAAGCAGCCTCGTCGTGAAGTCGTGTCTCGCGGGCGGCAAAATCCGGAAAACGGCGGCCCCAGATCGAGTTGGCATTCTGTTCTGGTGTCCGGGTGTAGATGAACAGATCACCGCCAGGCTTCAGCACTCGGCCCGCCTCGTTTACGAACTGGCAGAGATCGAAGTGGTGAACAGCGTTGAATGTGGTCACGAGGTCCACTGAGGAATCCGCGAACGGGAGTTGCTCGCTGATACAACCGACGGCTGGAATACGGAGCCGTTCCTCGTCTTGTGCAAGCCTGACAAGCATCGAGTGATTGAAATCCGCACCGATCAGAAGAGACTGTGGTTTGAGCGTGTCGAGAAGTCGCTCCGTGTAGCGGCCAGTCCCCGCTCCGATGTCGATGCCGACGAGGGGTCGATCTGGTAACTCACGACGAATATGTGATACATGCTGGTCATCGGTGGTCCTCACCGTTCGGTAACTCGACGCGATCGCGTCGAAATGTTGCAACACGGCCAATGAATCCACTCAGCTGTTCCTCCACTTGCAGTCGGAGGTTGGACCCTATGCCGGTCTCACCACATATTTGTCATTTTGGTCGTCACCGCGCGATAGCTCTCTTCGAAGTCGGTGAGCACATCACGCTCTTCATCGGGGACGTGCTCAGACAAACAGCGTGACCCACCCGTGCTTGCCGAGCCCATCGCGGGTAGGAAACGCTTCGGGGTACGAGAGCGCGAACTCCTCGAGGTCGACCAGGTCGGAATGTGCGGCACCCATCCCTCCATACTTGCTCGCGCGTATCGCGTCTCGACGTGGATTCCGTCGAATTGCGATCGCTGTGACGTCGAGACTCCGACAGCGGCGGGTCGGATACCCGGCGTCGGCGCGTCTCGCGTGGTCAGGCGTCGTTCAAGGCTTCACGGGCGTGTCCGACGTCGACCGCCAGCTGGGCGATCAGGGCGTCGACGCCGTCGAACTTGCGCTCGCTGCGGAGGAACTTGGCGAAGCAGACCTTGGCGGTCTCGCCGTAGAGATCGTCGTCGAAGTCGAGCAAGTGCGCCTCGAGCAGCGAATGGTCGGCGTGCTCGTAGAACGTCGGACGACGCCCCAGGTTGATCGCGCACGGGTAGGTCTCGCCATCGGGCCTTTCGTACCAGCCGGCGTACACACCGTCGGCGGGCAGGCACATCGCGTTGGTCACCTCGACGTTGGCGGTCGGGAAGCCGAGCAGGCGGCCACGCTGGTCGCCGGTGACGACCTTGCCGCGCGCCTGGAAGAGGTGACCAAGCATCTCGTTGGCCCGGCCGATGTCGCCACCGGCGAGCGCCCGCCGAATCGCTGTGCTACTGACCGGTTCGTCGACACCGTCCGCTCTCGCCACGAGTACGACGGGCTCGACGTCGAAGTCGTCGTCCGCCCCGAGCTTGCGCAGCAGATCGACGTTGCCGTCGCGGTGGCGGCCGAAGTGGAAGTCCTCGCCGACGACGATCGAACGGGTCGCGAGACATGAGACGAGCACCCGCTGCACGAACGACTCGGGACTCTCCGCGGCCTGCTCCTCGTCGAAGTGCACGATGACACACGCGTCGACACCGGTCGCCTCGAGCAGTTCGAATTTCCGTTCGGGCGTGGTGAGGAGTGGCGGGGCCGACTCGGGACGCACGATGGCAGCCGGGTGCTTGTCGAACGTGACGACCACGGATACGGCGCCGAGTTCATCGGCCCGGCGGCGAACTTGATCGATCACGGCCTGATGGCCGAGATGCACACCGTCGTATGCGCCGATCGTGATGACGGCGCGCTCGCCCGGCCATGGTGGCTGCCCCAGGTCGGTCACGATCTGCACAGCGAAAAGCTACCCATCTCGTGCGAATCCAGCGCAGTCCGATGCGTGCGCAGCCGGCGACGAGTCCGCTCAGCGTCCACCGGTGACCGAGTCCTGCGCGGTCGGCAGCACGACCGCCGGCTTCACCTCACCATCCCGGTAGGCGATGTAGACCGCGAGCAACACGCCATCGGGACCGTGCACCGCCCAGGGCCCCTCACCCGACCAAGCGGGCAGCACACGACCGTTGGCGACCAGCCCTGCCGTCGCCGAATCGATGTCGACGCGTGCGAGGTGCCGGACGGCGGTGTCGACGGGCAGCAGTGCGCACTCGTCGGGCGCCGCCGACTCGTCGAGCGTGAACGAGCCCACCGCAGTGCGGCGGAGGTTGCGCAGGTGTGCACCGCCGCCGAGAAGGGTTCCGAGATCGGCGGCGAGCGACCTGACGTAGGTGCCCGCCGAGCACTCGACGTCGATCGCGTAGACGCCGGCCTCCGGCGTCGACTCGACTCCGAAGCGCGTGATCGTGCAGGAGCGCGGCTCGCGCTCTACCTCGATGCCCTCCCTTGCCAGCTCGTGCAGACGCTTTCCGTCGACCCGGATCGCCGACACCATCGGGGGGACCTGTTCGATCCGACCGATGAGGTGTTCCCTCACGGCCCGGCGCACGTCGGAGAGTTCGACCCCCGACATCTCGTGCGTTGCGATCACGTCTCCCGCTGCGTCGAGAGTGCTCGTCTCGGTCCCCAACACGACCTCGCCCTCGTACTGTTTCGTGGTCTTCTCGACGAAGCGCAGCAGTTTCGTCGCCATGCCGACGGCGACGACGAGTACCCCGGTGGCATCCGGGTCGAGGGTGCCGGCATGGCCGACCTGTCTCTCGTCGAACCGCCGCCGGAGCATGCCGACGACGTCGTGGCTCGTCACGCCCGCCGGCTTGTCGACGACGGCGACTCCGTGCGTGGTCGCAGGGCGTCGCCGACGACCCATCAGGCGTCGTCGGTGGAACCGCGCTCGCGGTCGGCGCGGAGGATCTCGTCGATCCGTTCGGCCGAGCGGATCGACACGTCGGGACGGAACTGGAGGATCGGTGTCTTCTTCGCCCGGATCTGCTTGGCGATCGCACCCTGCAGTCGCACCCGGTGATGACCGAGCGCCTCGATGATCTCCTCGTCGCCTTCCTCGCCGTCGAGCGAGTCGAAGAAGACGATCGCCCGGTTGAGTTCCGGATCGACGTCGATTCCCGTCACGGTGACGAAGCCGAGGCGCTCGTCGTCGATGCGGACCAGTTCCTCGGCGATTATCTCGCGCAGCGTCTCCCCGATCCGGGCGCTGCGCGGATAGCGCTTGCCTCCGCGGCCTCCGCCGCCTCGTCCTCCGCTCATCGCTGCTCCTTCCAATTCGTTCGACCGCCGTCGCGGTCAGGTGAAGTCTGGTTTGATCCGATTCGACCGCTTGAGTTCGGCCATCCCCGACATCGTTGCGAGTGTCTCGACCGCCTCCCACAGTTTGATCGCTTCGGCGCCGCGTGGGGCCTTCGAGATCACCGGGCCGAAGAAGCTGCCCTCGGTCGGTGCGCCGGGATGGAACGTGAGGATCGGGGTTCCCACGTCGTCACCGGTGCGCTCGAGCGCCAGATCGGTCTCGGCCCGCAGGTACTCGTCATGGGACTCGTCGTCGGCCGCGGCGGCGTATGCCTCGTCGAACCCGCTCGCGGCGAGTAGTGAAGCGAGGAATCCCGCTGCATCATCGGCCGCCTCTCCGCGCCGCTTGTCGACGTGGAGGGCCGTTCCGAGTGCCGTATACCAACGGCCCACCGCGGCGGGGCCGTCACCGAGCCGGATCGCATCGGCGATCCGCAGGCCCTGATGGCCGAAGTAGTGGCCCGCCCTGTACTTCGGGGTGTACCACTCGGCGTGGTTGTCGTCGTTGACCATCCACAACGAGATGAAGCGCCAGTCCACGTCGTACGAGCGTTGTTGTTGCACGTCCACCACCCAACGGGAGGTGATCCAGGCCCATGGTCAAACGGGGTCCCAGAAGAAGTCGAGATCTGCAGCCATGGCCGAAACCTACCGTGATGTTCGTCCGGCGAGGATCGTTTTGCGAGGTTCGTTTTTGCGAGGTTCGTTCGGGGATGTTCGCCGCGTAGTGCGCGCGGGGCGTCAGGTACGGGCGATCTCGACGTCGTCGTAGGTCTCGATGAGGTCGCCGGGCTTCAGGTCCTGGAAGTCGGAGAGCCCGACACCACATTCGAAGCCCTCGCGAACCTCGCGCGCATCGTCCTTGAAGCGGCGCAGCGAGCTGATGTCGCCCTTCCAGATGATCGTGCCGTCGCGCAGGAAGCGCACCTTCGAGCCGCGCGTGATGACACCCGACCGGACGTAGCAGCCGGCGATCGCGCCGATCCGGGGGACACGGAAGATCTCGCGCACCTCGGCCTCGCCCGTCACGACCTCTTCGTACTCGGGCTCGAGCATGCCGATCATCGCCTGCTCGATGTCTTCGAGCAGCTTGTAGATGATCTCGTACGTGCGGATCTCGACGCCTTCGTGATCGGCCGACTTGCGGGCCTTGCCATCGGGGCGGACGTTGAAACCGATGATCGTAGAGTTCGTCGCCGCGGCCAGCGTGATGTCGTTCGCTGTGATGCCGCCGACCGCGCGATGCACGAACGACAGGTTGACCTCGTCGCGTTCGAGCCGCCGCAGCGACTCGGTGACCGCTTCGAGCGATCCCTGGACATCGGCCTTGAGGAGGACGTTGAGCGAGGCCTTCTCGCCGGACTGGATCTGCGAGAACAGGTCCTCGAGCTTGGTTCCGGTCTTGACGCGCGCATCTTCGCGGAGATGACGCGCCTTGAGGCGCTCCTCGCGGGCGTCGCCGACGGTCCGCGCGATCTTCTCGTCGGGGGCGGCACGGAACTCGTCGCCCGCCTCGGGCACCGACGAGAGACCGAGCACCTGGACCGGCGTGGACGGGCCGGCGATCTTGATCTGCTCGCCCTTGTCGTTGATCATCGCGCGGACGCGACCCCACGCGGCACCGGCCACGATCGGGTCGCCGATCTTCAGCTCACCCTTGTCGACGAGCACGGTCGCAACCGGGCCGCGCCCCTTGTCGAGCTGTGCCTCGATGACGATTCCCTTCGCCCGACCGGTCGGGTTGGCGGTGAGTTCCTCGAGTTCGGCGACCACCTGGAGTTGTTCGATGAGATCGTCGACGCCAACACCCTGGAGTGCCGACATCTCGACGACGATCGTCTCGCCACCCCATGCCTCTGGCACGAGTTCGTACTCGGCGAGTTGGGTGAGCACGCGCTGCGGATCGGCGTTGTCCTTGTCGATCTTGTTGACGGCGACCACGATCGGTACTTCGGCGGCGCGGGCGTGATCGATCGCCTCGATCGTCTGGGGCATGATGCCGTCGTCGGCGGCGACCATCAACACGACGATGTCGGTCGCCTCGGCGCCGCGGGCGCGCATCTGTGTGAATGCAGCGTGTCCCGGCGTATCGAGGAACGTGACCGAGCCGTGCTGGTTCTCCACCTGGTAGGCACCGATGTGCTGGGTGATGCCACCAGCCTCGCCCTCGACGACGTTGGCGCCGCGGATGTGGTCGAGCAGCGTCGTCTTGCCGTGGTCGACGTGACCCATCACCGTGATGACCGGTGGGCGTGCCTCGTTGGCCTCGTCGTCGTCGGAGTCGTCGAACAGCTTCTGAAGTTCGACCTCCTCCTGCTGTCCGGGCTCGACGAGGAGGATCTCGGCGCCGATCTCGAGCGCGAAGAGCTCCATCTGCTCATCGGCGAGCGTCATCGTGGCCGTGACCATCTCGCCGTTGTTCAGCAGGAACCGAACGACGTCGGCGGCGGTGCGGTTGAGCTTGGGCGCGAACTCCTGCGCGGAGACGCCGCGCTCGATGATGACCTCGCCCTCGGGGACCGGAGCGTCCGAAGACGTGTAGGCCGTGAACTGTGGCTGCAGCTCGTCGCGATCGCGACGGCGACGGCGACGGCTACGTCGAGGGGGACGGCGCTGCCCGCTGGGTCGGGGACCGCCACCGGGACGACCGGGAGCGCCACCCGGGCGACCGGGACCGCCACTGGGACCGCCACCTGGGCCACCACCGGGACGGGGTGCGTAGCCACCGGGTCGGCCTCCGCCTCCACCCGGACGGCCGGTTGGGCCTCCGGATGTGCGAGCTGCCGGCCGCGACGACCCCGGAGGTGGCGGAATCGGCTTACCACTCGGCGAGAGCGGGCGACCTGGCGGCGGCGGGACCGCCTTGCCGCTCGGGGACACCGGCTTCGGAGCGGAGGGCACCGACTCGGTCTCGGGGCGCAGTCGGGTCTCGGGCGGCAGCTCGGGCGGGCGACCGTCCGCGGCCGGACGAGCGCTCGAGATCACGCGAGCCGCGTGCTCTGTAGTCGCCTCCGGCTCGGCCACCACGTCGGCGACCTGCCCAACCGGAACCTGCTCGGAGTCGGCCACCGGATGCTCGGGGGTCGGCTCGCTTGCATCGGGCAAGGCGCCCGCCGGAGCCGCCGGCGCGTCGGTGGCCGGTGTGGGCGCGGTCGTCGTCGCCTCATCGTCGGTCGCAGGCGCGACGGGAGCGGTCGCTGCGTCGGACGCATCGGAGGCCGGGGGAAGTGCGGTGGAAGCGTCCGCAGTGGATGCGGCCGGAGTCTCGACAGCGGGGGTGTCGACAGCCGGGGTCTCGACAACCGGGGTCTCGACAACCGGGGTCTCGACAACCGGGGTCTCGACAACCGGGGTCTCGACAACCGGG
>CBDUYD010000124.1:0-8694 GCA_965371355.1 uncultured Ilumatobacteraceae bacterium | reverse complement strand
CGCGCCTGCTGGATCAGGCGGATCAGATCGCGTGCACGACCCTCGACCTCGAGTTCGGGGGTGACATCGATGTCGAGGGCGATGACTCCCCTTCCGGCGCCGAGGTCGGCGCTCGCCAGGTCGTCGTCGGCAACGAGTTCGAGGACGTACTCGTCGCTTCGCAGCTCGTGCCCGCCGACGACGACGCGCTCGCCGTCGACCGTCCAGTCACCCGCCTTGTGTGCCGCGATCACCTGCTGTACCGACTTGCCGAGGCGCGGTCCGAGCTTTGCCGGAACGAGCTTCAGCCGTTCGGTTGCGACCGATGCGACGTCGTCGAGGAGCACGACCTCGCGAACGTTGACCTCGTCGCGGATGACGTCGAGGAAGTCGCCCAGGCGCTCGGCGTCGGGAGAGGCGACGGTGAGCGAGGGGAGCGGGAGGCGGACGCGGCGCTGATGTGTCTTGCGGACCGACAGCGTCGTGGAGCACACGTTGCGCACGAGATCCATCGTGGCGACCAGTTCGTCGTCGGCGGGCAACTCGTCGCGGTCGGGCCAGTCGGTGAGGTGGACGCTCCCGGCGGAGCCCTCTTGGAGTCCGCCGTAGATCGCCTCGGAGACGAACGGCAGGAGGGGCGCGACGACCCGCGAGAACACCGACAACACCGTGTGCAACGTGTCGATCGCGTCGTGGTCACCCTCCCAGAAGCGGCTGCGGCTGCGGCGGACATACCAGTTGGTGAGCACGTCGAGGTAGTCGCGCACCGAGCGACAGGCGGCGAACAGGTCGAATCGGTCGAATGCGTCGGTCGTGTCGTCGACCAGGTCTCTCGTCTTGGCGAGGATGTACCGATCGAGGCGGTGCGACGAGTCGGTGCGGAATACTCCGTGATGGTCCGCCGCGTTCGCGTACAGCGTCAGGAAGTACCACGAGTTCCAGAGTGGGAGCAGGACGTGGCGTACCGAGTCGCGCATCCCCTCCTCGGTCACCGTACCGTCGCTGCCGCGCAGGATCGCCGAGGACAGGAGCTGCCAACGCATCGCGTCGGCGCCGTACTTCTCGAACATCGCGCCGGGATCGGGATAGTTGTCGAGGCTCTTGGACATCTTGCGCCCGTCGTCGCCGAGCACGTTGCCGTGGCTGACACAGTTGGAGAAAGCGGGTCGGTCGAACAACGCGGTCGCCAAGACGTGCAGCGTGTAGAACCAGCCCCGCGTCTGGCCGATGTACTCGACGATGAAGTCGCCCGGATAGTGGTGCTCGAACCACTCGGCGTTCTCGAACGGGTAGTGCACCTGCGCGTACGGCATCGATCCGGACTCGAACCAGCAGTCGAGCACCTCCGGGACGCGGCGCATCATCGAGCGACCGGTCGGATCGTCGGGATTGGGGCGGACGAGGTCGTCGACCATCGGGCGATGGAGATCGTTCACCTCGACGCCGAAGTCAGCTTCGAGTTGTTCGATCGATCCGTAGACGTCGATGCGCGGGTACGCGGGATCGTCGGATCGCCATACCGGGATCGGTGATCCCCAGAATCGGTTGCGGCTGATCGACCAGTCGCGGGCGTTCTCGAGCCACTTGCCGAAGCTGCCGTTCTTGACGTGCTCGGGCTGCCAGGTGATCTGCTCATTGAGCTCGACCATCCGGTCGCGGAACTCGGTGACCTTCACGAACCACGAGGAGATCGCCCGGTAGACGAGCGGCTGGTTGCAACGCCAGCAGTGCGGGTACGAGTGGTCGTAGGTCTGGTGACGCACGACCACGTCCCGCTCTTTCAGGTCACGGATGATCAGTGGATTGGCGTCGAAGACGTGGGTGCCGGCCCACGGGGGGACGTCGGTCGTGAATCGGCCGTGTTCGTCCATCGGACAGATCGTCGGGATGCCGACGGCGTTGCAGGCGACCTGGTCGTCCTCACCGAATCCCGGCGCCATGTGCACGACCCCGGTGCCGTCCTCGATGGTGACGAAGTCGGCAGCGAGCACCTGGAACGCGTGCTCGGTGTCGGAGAAGAAGTCGTAGAGCGGCGCGTACCGACGGCCGACCAGGTCGGTCCCCGTCAGCGTGCCGACGCGAGTCGCCTCGCCCAATTCGGCCGCATACGAATCGAGGCGATCCTCCGCGAGGATCAACCGCCGACCGTCGAGTTCGACGACCGCGTAGACGATCTCGGGCCCGACGGCCAGTGCCAGGTTGCTCGGCAGCGTCCACGGCGTGGTGGTCCACGCGAGGAGGCGCTCCCCCGTCTCGAGCTCGAATCCGACGGTGAGCGCCGGATCCTGCCGATCGCGGTAGGTGTCGTCGAGCCTCGTCTCGCTGTTGCTGAGGGGCGTCTCGCAGCGCCAGCAGTATGCGATGACGCGATATCCCTCGTAGACGAGCCCCTTGTCCCAGAGCGTCTTGAACGCCCACATGACACTCTCCATGTACGAGAGATCGAGTGTCTTGTAGTCGTTTTCGAAGTCGACCCAGCGCGCCTGGCGGGTGACGTATTCTTCCCAGTCGTTCGTGTACCGCAGCACACTCGTGCGGCAGGCGTCGTTGAACCGATCGATGCCGTAGGCGGCGATCTCGGGATGTCCCGAGATGCCGAGTTCCTGTTCTGCCTTGACCTCGGCGGGCAGGCCGTGGCAGTCCCAGCCGAAGCGTCGTTCGACGCGTCTGCCCCGCATGGTCTGGTAGCGCGGGATCGCATCCTTGACGTACCCGGTGAGCAGGTGGCCGTAGTGCGGGAGGCCGTTTGCGAACGGGGGCCCGTCGTAGAACACGAACTCGTTCGACCCGTTCAACCCTGCGTCGCGGTTGTCGATCGAAGCCTGGAAGGTGTTGTCCCTCGCCCAGCGCGCGAGGATGTCGTCTTCGAGCGCTGGGAAGTTCGGCTGGGATTCGACGGCGGGATACGGCACGCCAAGATGCTACCGAGCGGGTCGGAGCACACTGATGGGCATTCGTTCGACCGGCTGGACGCGGTGTCAGCGCTGGTCGTCGAAGCGGAGACGGAATCCGTCGTCGTTGCCGGCGGGGGTCGGATCTGTCGGTGCAACCGACGGCCCGTCATCGGTTTCGGCGACGAGATCGGCGAGTTCGGTGGTGACGTTCTCGTCGTCGGCACCAACGTCGACATCGGTCTGTGGCGCGTCGAGTGAGGGATCGTCGGAACCGGCCAGCGGTGCATCGAGTGAGATATCAGCGCCCGCGTCATCGCCGGCACCGGGGTCGGCATCATGCGTCGGCACGCCGTAGGGGTCAGTGTCCTCGTCCTCGTCGTCGTCGACCGCGTCATCGGCGGAGTCGGAGCCGTAGGAGGCGGACAAGAGGGGTCGACGAACCTCGCCGAGCCCACCCGGGATGCGTTCGGTGAGGTCGACGAGCGATGCCGCCGCATCTCGCAGGCGACCTCGCTGTGCGACCAGGAACTGCTCGAGATGCTCGACGTCGGATTCGAGGAAATCTCGCCGGGCCATCAGTGCGCTGACCTCGGCGTCGAGCGCGACGCGCTCTTCCTTGCCGACGTCGCGTGCTTCGTTGCGCGCCTCCTCGAGGAAGCGCGCGGACGTCTCCTGGGAACTCTCGAGCGTGCGGCTCGCCTCGAGGTTGGCCGCCGCCATCACCTTGTCGGACTCCTGCTTTGCGTCGGCGAGCGCCTGATCGGCGGTGCGCTGCGCGAGCAGCAGCGTGCGGCTGATCGTTTCGGCCTCGTCGGTGGAGACGACCGGAGCATCATCGGGGGCTGCCGGCGCGGGCGGGCTCTCGGTGAGTTCCTGCATGCGCGCGACCGCGGCGCGCGCTCGTGCCTCCATCGCGGTCGACTGGTTCTGCGCCCGCTCGAGCTCGTCGGCGACGCTCGAGAGGAAGGCCTTGACCTCGTCGGGATCAAGACCCTTGCGCGCGCTCTTGAACTGCGCGTTCCGTACCGCTTGCGGACTCAGTTCCATCCAATCCTCCTCGGTGTGCGCGTTCAGTCGGCGTAGTCGTCGTACCGCGGCTGCGCCACCCGCGGCTTGAGCAGGTACACGCCGGTCGCGACCTTCTCCATCGAGCCGTCGAGGGCATAGCAGATGCCGCTGGCGAAATCGATCAGCCGACGCGCCACCGCGCGGTCGGTGCCCTCGATGTTCATGATCACGGGCTGTCCGTCCTTGAACTTGTCGGCCACTTCCTGGGCCTGGTCGAAGCGCCGCGGGCGCACCGTGTGCGGTTCCATCGATCCTCCGGGGACGCTGCGCAGCGCGGGCTGCGGCTCGGGGTCTTGCTGCGGTGGGGGCTGGGGTGGGCGGATCTGTACGCCGGAGTCGTCGTTGCGCCCGTTGCCGGCGCGCCGTGGCGACGAGGCCTCGAAGTCACGCGAGGGGAAGCTCGGACGGGCGCTCACGGTTCGCACGGCCGGATCGGGCTCGGAGTCGCGGCCGCGCGGGTTGCCATGGTCGGGCTCGCGGGGCGCGCGCTGCTGACGGGGATCCGGGTCGGCTTCGTCGTTGACGTCGTAGTCGTCGTAGGCGTCGTCAGGACCGAGACCCAGGTAGTCCATGGTCCTTTTCCAGAGTGACATGCATTCCTCCTGAGTCCCGCAGGATAGTGGAACCCTGGTGTGTTCTGGTGGACGCTCAGCATGCTACGCGCCCTGTCAGGGCATCGTCGCAAGGCGGTCACCGGCGGGGCGGGCGTGGTCCGAAGAGGAGCGTCCCGACCCGGATCTCGGTGCTCCCCTCCTCGACGGCGACGGTGAGGTCGGCGGTCATTCCCATCGAGCACTCGTCGAGACCGAACTCGTCGACGAGTCGCCGAAGCGATGCGAACCCGGGTCGCGCGGCTTCTGGTGACGCTGCGGTCGGGCCGATGGTCATCAACCCCTCGACGCGCAGCCCGCGCTCGCGCGCCCGCTCGATCAGCCCGCCGACCTCGTCAACCGCGCACCCGCCCTTCTGCGCCTCACCGGTCGTGTTCACCTGGAGACGGATCGCGGCGCCGGGCGCCCGCTTGGCCAACTCGTCGATCAAGGAGTCCCTGTCGACGGTCGACCAGATCGAGACCAGGTCGACGAGTTGGCGGATCTTGTTCGACTGGAGGTGGCCGATGAAGTGGACGGGGACACCGGAATGCTCCAGCGCATCGTGCTTCGCGAGGATCTCCTGCGCGTAGTTCTCGCCGATCGCATCACAATGCGCCGCAGCGGCCGCATCGACCGCGGTCCGGTCGAAGCCCTTGGTGACGGCGACGATACGGACCGGGTGGGAGAATCTCCGCCCGATCGTGGCGATGCTCGCACGCAACGCGGCGAGTTCGACGGGAAGCGTCCCGAAGGGAGGCTCGGCATCACGGTTCTGGTCAGGCATCGCGGGTGTCATCATCGCGCCCCTCCGACCTCCGCGCTGCGCGTCTGGCCGGGGTCGGGCTGCGGCACCTGCGTCCAGGCGACGAGCGCGTGCCGGCCCTCGTCGCGGCGACATCGATGCGAGAACCAGCGACCGCCGCATCCGGTGCACGATCCGGTGCCGACGACCGCTACACCTCGACGCTCGAGCGCAGATCGCACGGCCGCGGGAACGTCGAGGGCGAGCGCTCCGTCCGCGGTCCGACCTGCGATCTGCTCGGGATCGACGGCGATGCCACGGGCGACCAGGCGCAGATCGTCGTCACCGAACTCGTAGCAGCACGGATGGATCACCGGTCCGAGTACGGCGACCACCGGCCGCTCACCGCGAGCCGCTAGCTGGGCGACGCCGACATCGATGATCCCCGCTGCGAGTCCCCGCCACCCCGCATGGATGCCGACCGTCGTACCGGCGGCGCCGAAGATGGCGATCGGCGCACAGTCGGCCGCCCAGATCGCGATCGGAACGTCGGGCTCGGCGGTGACGAGCACGTCGCCGACGCCGGCCAAGGGCCAACCATTCGTATCTGGGCCGTCAGCATCCGGGGACGCTGTGGCGCCGATGCGGATTACCTCGACCCCGTGCACTTCCCGGACCATCACCCATCGATGGCGGGCCACTCGGATCTGGCGCTCGATCAGTACGGCGGGATCGACGCGCCGGGGATGAACGTCACCGTCGGAGACCTCTGTCGCCACCGCGACCGCCAGACGACCACCGAGCCGTTGGCGATAGAGCGCCTGCACGATCTGGTGCGACGGGCCGCGCTGCTCGTGGGCTCTACTTGAGGAACGAGGGGACGTCGAAGTCGTCGTCTTCGTCGTCGAGCGGGTCGTCATCGTCGACATCGTCGACATCGTCGCCGAACAGTTCGGTGATGCGCGTCGGCGAGGTGCGCGGCGCATCGCCCGCTTCGAACAGCGGATCGGAACGGCTGCCATCGACCTGATCGAAGCCGGCGGCGATAACGGTGACCCGGATCTCATCGCCCATCTCGTCGTCGATCACGGTGCCGAAGATGATGTTGGCGTCGGCGTGGGCGACCCCGTGGATGATCTCGGCGGCCGCGTTCATCTCGAACAATCCCATGCTCGACGGGCCGGTGATGTTCAAGAGGATGCCGCGAGCACCATCGATCGCCGATTCGAGAAGTGGGCTCGAGATGGCGGCCTTCGCGGCCGACACCGCTCGCTCGTCCCCACTCGCTTGGCCGATCCCCATCAGCGCCGAACCAGCGCCCGAGAGCACCATCCGTACGTCGGCGAAGTCGGTGTTGATCAGCCCCGGCGTCGTGATCAGTCCGGTGATCCCCGAGACACCCTGCAGCAGCACCTCGTCGGCCATCTTGAACGCGTTGAGCACACTCGTCTTGTCGTTGGCGACGGTGAGCAACCGATCGTTCGGAATGACGATGAGGGTGTCGACCTTCTCTTTGAGACGCTGAACGCCGGTGTCGGCCTGCACGGACCGGCGGCGACCCTCGAACGAGAACGGCCGCGTGACCACGCCGATGGTGAGGGCCCCGGCCTCGCGCGATATCTCGGCGATGATCGGCGCCGCGCCGGTGCCCGTGCCGCCGCCCTCGCCGGCGGTGATGAACACCATGTCGGCACCGCGGACCATCTCTTCGATCTCTTCGGAGTGCGTCTCGGCGGCCGAACGGCCCACCTCCGGGTCGCTGCCGGCACCGAGTCCGCGGGTGAGGTCGCGACCGATGTCGAGCTTGACGTCGGCATCGCTCATCAGCAGCGCCTGCGCATCGGTGTTGACGGCGATGAACTCGACGCCCTTGAGGCCGGCATCGATCATGCGGTTGACCGCGTTGACCCCACCCCCGCCGATGCCGACGACCTTGATCACGGCCAGATAGTTCTGTGGAGCGCCGGCCATCAGTTCGTCCTCCGTTGTGCTGGGTTCATGTACATCGATTCTCTCGCCTGACGGGAGCCCGGAAAATGTCTGCCGCACATCCTGTCAGGTCCGCGCCTCTCGGACGGGGACTCTCGGCACGCACGGTAGCGACCGCCGTCACAGTACGGTCACCTCGGCCGTCGACACGTCGATCACCGAGACCGGTTTCCTTCCGAGGTCGTCGAGAACGCGCTCGAGCCGGACCAACTTCTCGATCTGCTCGTTGTCGCCGATCGCCGAGCCGAACCGCACCTCGATCAGTGGGCCCTCGTAGACGAGCAGGGTCTCGGTCTCATCACCGGTCGCGGTGTCGGTGCCGACCGTCCCGTCGGCATCGTCGGGCTCCGGACTCGCCGGGCGGAGGTAGAGCCGCAGGTCCGATGCATCCGGTGTGACCTGCATCGATTCGACGCGCGGCCGGACGGTGGGCGTGAGCTTGGGGACGAGTGCGGACGCCCAGGTGGGCCCTGGTGATGCGAAGTGCCCGGCGGGAATGTCGAGCGTGATCGGGCCCGATATCCATACCAGTGCGATCGGCTGCCCCTCGATCAGGTCGAGCACCCGTCCCGCCTTGTCGAGAACCCGCGTCCGCCCGTCGGCTCCCGGCATGGCGGTGACGGCGACGCGCTCGCGGATCTCGATGCTCGCCGAGTTCGGGAAGGAGGTGCGGACCCGCGCGTCCTCGACCCATGGGATGGCCTCGAGTTCTTCCTCGACGGCGGTGGTATCGACGAGCAGCACCGGTGTGCCGTCGAGGCCCACGATCACGGCCTTCAGCGCGTCGGGATCGGTGTAGCGGTTGCCGACGATCGTGATCTGGTTCACCGAGAACAGCGATGACGCGAGCACGGCGACCGCCGCGATTACGAGGATGACGCCGCCGCCGGCGACGAGCAGCCAACGCAGCCGCCGCAGCCCCACGGCTCGCGCGACGCCGATCCGCCGCTGCCTGAGTCGGCCGTCGACGCCACGATCGGTAACGTCGCTGGCGATGATCGCGTCGGCGCCGTCGTCGTCGTCGATGAAGACGGGTCCGTCGCCGGCCGTGCCGAGTTCCTCGTCGAGGTAGCGGATCTCGGGGAGCTCATCGTCCCCCCCGATCCTGATCGTGTGGCCCGCGGACGTGTCCGAGCCCGCCGCTTCATCGGCCTCTTCGCCGGCCGTCTCCATGTCGGTTGCGTCATCGTCGGCCGGCTTGTGCAGACCGAGTGCGGGGAGTCCGGGATCGACCAGCACCGGCCGATCGGAGCTTGGCGGCGATCGATCGTCGCCGCGAGGGTCGACCGAGATCGCAGCGGGTTCTGTCGACGATGACGTCGTACCATCGGGTTCTGGCCCGGCGGGCTCCACGGCATCGCTCTCGCCGCGAGCGATGTCATCGGGTGCGATGGCGTCAGGTGCGGTGTCGTCGTCCCGTTCGTCGTCC
>CBDUYD010000123.1:0-8695 GCA_965371355.1 uncultured Ilumatobacteraceae bacterium | reverse complement strand
GTCTGGCCGTCGCGGATGAACATCAGGTCATCCCTGCCCGACAGCTCGCGCGCCTTGACCACACCATCGGGACCGAGCACGGGGGTGCTCGCCGTGACGTACAACCCGGCCTCGACCACGCAATCGTCGCCGAGGCTGATGCCGATGCCGGAGTTGGCCCCGAGCAGACAGCGCTCGCCGACGACGATCCGTTCGGTGCCGCCACCCGAGAGCGTGCCCATGATCGAGGCGCCGCCGCCGATGTCGGTGCCGTCGCCGACGACGATCCCCGCCGAGATCCTGCCCTCGACCATCGAGGTGCCGAGCGTCCCCGCGTCGAAGTTGCAGAACCCCTCGTGCATCACCGTCGTGCCCTCGCCGAGGTGCGCCCCGAGACGCACGCGGTCGGCGTCGGCGATGCGCACACCCGAAGGGATGACGTAGTCGGTCATGCGGGGGAACTTGTCGAGCCCGTGCACGGTGAGCGCGCCGCCGTCGAGCTTCACCCGCAGGCGGACGTCGTCAAGCTCGGCGACGGCGACCGGCCCGAGATTGGTCCAGGCCACGTTGTTCAGCGCGCCGAAGGTTCCCTCCATGT
Source organism: uncultured Ilumatobacteraceae bacterium (assembly GCA_965371355.1). Classification (GTDB taxonomy): domain Bacteria; phylum Actinomycetota; class Acidimicrobiia; order Acidimicrobiales; family Ilumatobacteraceae; genus JASJHI01. The sequence continues at coordinate 8,118 of CBDUYD010000123.1, read as the reverse complement.
TCAGCGTGCGCGGCGGCGCGAGGCGGTGCGACAGCAGGTGCAGCCGGAGGTATGCATCTTCTGGGGAACCCGGCGGAGCGTCGACGTCGACCGACATGCGGACGGGACGGATCGTCACGTTGCGCACCTCGTCGCGGCGCTCGCGCAGGCCGAGCTGCGACTCGATCTCGTCGTTGGGGCAGCCTTCGCCGCCGAAGTCTCCCCACCCGAGCCAGCGGTACCACGTGTCGAGCACCGCGCCGTCGGAGGCGACGGTCGCGAGGCCGGCGCCCCAAGCCGTTCGTGTCATGTCGTTGCTCCCTCTCTGACGGCCGGTCTCACAGCACCTCGGGCCTGAGCGTCGGGAAGAGGATCACTTCCTTGATCGTGTCGACCCCGGCGAGCAGCATCGCCACCCGATCGATGCCGATGCCGAGCCCGCCGGTCGGCGGCATCCCGTACTCGAGTGCGCGGATGTAGTCCTCGTCGACCACACCGGCCTCGGCGTCGCCGGCGTCCCTCGCCGCCTGTTCGTCGTCGAATCGGTGGCGCTGCTCGACCGGATCGTTGAGCTCGGAGTAGCCGTTGCCGAGCTCGCGGGAGTCGACGAAGATCTCGAAGCGCTCGGTGAGGTACGGATCGTTGCGGTCGATCCTCGCCAGTGGCGAGATCTCGATCGGATGGCCGGTGACGAATGTCGGGCGCACGATGTCGGCCTCGCACAGCGCCTCGAACAACTCCTCGATGATCTTGCCCGAACCCCACCGTTGCTGCCAGGCCACGTCGTGCCGATCGGCGATCTCGCGCAGCGCGGCGACCGGCATCGACGGATGCACCCCGGTTCCGAGCGCCTCGGACGCGTAGTCGATCATCCTCTTGCGCGGCCACGGTTCGGCGAGGTCGATCGGTTCCCCGCGGATCTCGACGACGGTCGTGCCGATCGCATCGCGGGCCGCCTGGGTGACCAACTCCTCGGTGATCGCCATCACATCGGTCCAGTCGGCGAACGCCTGGTACAGCTCGATCATCGTGAACTCGGGGTTGTGGCGGGTCGAGATCCCCTCGTTGCGGAAGATCCGGCCGATCTCGAAGACCCGTTCCATACCGCCGACGATGAGGCGCTTCAGATGTAGTTCGAGCGCGATCCTGAGATACAGGTCGAGGTCGAGTGTGTTGTGATGTGTGACGAACGGTCGGGCGTGGGCGCCGCCGGCATCGATGTGGAGCACGGGGGTCTCGACCTCGATGAACCCGTGTGATTGGAGGGTGCGGCGGAAGCTGGCGACGACCTCGTGGCGGATCTCGAACGCGCGCCGCGCCCCCTCGTTGACGATCAGGTCGGTGTAGCGCTGGCGGAACCGGGTGTCGGTGTCGGTCAGCCCGTGCCACTTGTCGGGAAGCGGTCGGACCGCCTTGGCCAGCAGCTCGAGCCGCTCGGCCTTCACCGACAGTTCGCCCTTGCGCGTGGTCATCACCGTGCCGTCGACACCGACCCAGTCGCCGAGGTCGAGGTCCTTCACCGCGGCGAACGCGTCGTCGCCGACCACCGCCTTGGAGATGAACAGCTGGATCTCGCCCGATCGGTCTCGGAGTGTGGCGAACACGAGCTTGCCGGAGTCGCGCTTGAGCATCAGCCGACCGGCTACCGCGACGCGTTCGTCGGTCTCGGTGCCCGACTCGAGTTCGCCCCACGAGTCACGGACCTCGGCCAGGGTGTGCGAGCGGTCGAACCGGTACGGGTACGGCTCGTCGCCGGCGGCACGCCGCGCGTCGACCTGCGCCAGACGGCGGCTCCGCTCGGCTGCCAGGCCACTACCCGCGCCTGCAGTGTCCTGCTGAGCATCGGCCGCGACATCTGCGCAGAGATCCGAATCGGCCGTCGCGGCCTCGGTGGTGACGTCGTCGCTCATGTGGAGGCGACGGTATCGAACGCGGCCCCGATCCCGGCGATCGATTGCACGCGCCCGGCACCAGCGCGCCCGTCATCACACACGCGGGCCCGCGGTGCATTGCACGTCACCATTCCGTAACATTGCCGGAATGCGTACGAGGATCGGCTTCGCCATCGTCGCCGTCCTGGTGGCGGTCGGGGCGGTCGGGGTCGCGGCAGCCGACCCGCCGCGGATCGACCAGCCCGCGTCGGGCGCGTTGGCGAGGGCGACGCGCAATCCAGAGCTCACCACCGACCTCGTCACGGTCTACAACAGCGGTCAGCTCAAGGACTCCACCGCCACCAGGGCGATCCAGGCGGCGAAGGACGCCGGCGGCACGGCGGTCGTCGGGCGATCGGCGAGCGTCGGGCTGGTCAAGATCCGCCGTGGTGGTTCGGTCGTCCAGCAGCCCGCGGGGGGTTTCGCCTACCCGATGGGCACGACCGTACTGCCCCAGGCGTTCGTCGGCCCCGCGATGGGCGCGTCCGTCTCGGCCGCGATGACCTCGACGAGGGTCGTGATGAGCAAGCTCACCGCAGGAATGCGCGGCGCCAAGGCCGGCGATGTGATCACGCTGGTCGGCGATGCCGGCAACCAGGTCGACTACACGATCGGTGCCGTCGTCGCCGACGCGATCACCGGCGGCACCGAGATCCTGATGTCGCCCGAGGGCGCCGCCCGCATCGGGCTCTTCCGTCTCAGCCGGGTCGTGATCTGGGGCTTCGATTCGAGGGCCGCGGTCAACGCGCAGCTCTCGAGACAGGGCCTCGTCAGCACGTCGATCCGCATCCGGCGTAGCTGGGACCTGCGCGACCCCGACCTCACGCTCGGCATGGCGCAGACGAAGCAGAAGCTCGGCGAGTTCGCGTACCGCGTCAACGGTAACGGCAGCGTCACCCAGGACGCCGCCTGGAGGGCTGCGAACATCACGAGCGGGAGCATCGGCCAGCTCAAGCTCTACACGGGCTGCCACAAGACGGTGCGCATCCCGCTCCGGGCGGCGATGAACGAACTCATCGCGGCGGGTCTCGAGTACACGATCAACTACGCGAACGCCAACTCGGCGGGCGGGTGCTACTACCCGAGGTTCAACAGGCTCACCCCGAACAGTCGCCTCGGATTCCTCTCACGGCACAGCTGGGGGCAGGCGATCGACACCAACACGATCGGGTCCTGCCAGGGCTGCGCTCCGCCGGACATGAACTGCGGCACGGTACGCATCTTCCGAAAGCACGGTTTCGCCTGGGGTGGCAACTTCCTCACGCCCGACGGCATGCACTTCGAGTGGGTCGGCGAGCAGCGTGATCACCTGCCCTATCCATCGCGGTTCTGCCCGAACCCGGGGTCGTCCGCGCTCGACACGTCGACCGATGACGAACCGGCGATACCGCTGCCGATCGAAGAGACCGAGCGGGCCACGTTCTTCGCCCACGACGGGCTGGCCGAATCCGGCTGACCACCAGGGCCGTTCACGTTCCCGGCGGACGTAACCTGGGCGCGTGCCAGTTCGATTCCTGATCATCGGTGGTGGTCCCGCCGGCAACACGGCCGCGACCTACGCCGTCCGCCTCGGCGCCGAGGTGACGATGGTCGAGCGCGACATCGTCGGCGGTGCCGCGCACCTGTTGGACTGCATCCCGTCGAAGTCGATGATCGCCACCGGTGGAGCGATGGCGTACGGGCGCCGCCTCGAGGGAATGGGCCTCGACCGCGTCGACACCGAGGTCGATGTCGACGGGCTCACGTCGCGGATCGAGACGATCAAGTCGAAGATGAGCGACAACACGACCGACATCCTCGAGAGCCAGGGTGTGCGGATCGTTCGCGGCACGGCGAGGTTCACCGGCCCCAACTCCGCCGAGATCGATTCGCTCACCGGCCTCGAGATCGTCGAGTTCGATGCGGCGCTCGTCGCCACCGGCTCGAGCCCTCGTATCCCGCCGTGGTGCGTCCCCGACGGCGACCGCATCCTCACCACCCGCGACTGCTATCCGCCCAAGGAGTTCCCCGAGAGCGTCACCGTCATCGGATCGGGCGTGACCGGTGTCGAGTTCGTCCACATGTTCTCGTCGTTCGGAGCCGAGGTCACCCTCGTCGTCAGCCGCCAGCAGGTGCTGCCCGGCAAGGATCCCGAGGTTGCAGCGCTGCTCGAGGAAGAGTTCATGCGGCGCGGTGTGAAGCTCTTGATCGGCGCCCGCGCCCAGGCGATCGAGCGCACCGACGACGGGGTGATCGTGCGCTGTGACGACGGGCGCGCGGTCGAGTCGAGCCTCGCCGTGCTGGCGATCGGATCGGTGCCGAACACCGCCGGTATCGGACTCGACGCCGCCGGGGTCGAGGTCGACGACGGCGGGTACATTCCGATCACGCACCACTGCGTCACGAACGTCGCGCACATCTACGCGGCAGGCGACATCAGCGGCAAGCTGCCGCTCTCGTCGGTCGCTGCGATCCAGGGACGCAAGATCGCCGAGCACGTGATGGGCGGTCACACCCGTAGTCACCGCCACCTCGACTACGACAAGGCGGCCTCGGCGATCTTCACCGAGCCCGAGATCGCCGACGTGGGCCTCGCCGAGGCCGAAGCGTTCAGCTCCGGTCGCAAGATCCGCGTCACCAAGGTGCCGTTCTCGGTCACGGCCAAGGCGATGATCGACAACGACACCCGCGGTTTCGTCAAGATCATCTCCGACCCGGCGACCGGCGTGGTGCTCGGAGGGTCGATCGTCGGGCGTCATGCCGCCGAACTGATCTCGGTGATCGCGCTGGCGGTCACCGCCGACCTCACCGTGACCGACATCGAGGAGAGCATCCTCGTGCATCCCGCGCTGTCCGAGGCGCTGTCCGAGGCGGCGGAGTAGCCGCTCAGCCGATCGCCCGGCCCGCCCCGGTCGCCTTCAGGTTCATCGGACGGCGAGGCACCGGCGAGCTGGTCACGATGCTGGTGGTCGAGTCGCCCTCCTCCCACAATTCGTGCAGCAGGTCCTCGAGATCGCGGGTGCTGCGTACGCGGGCGCGGATCACGTGCGACTCCGATCCCGTGACACGGTTCGCCTCGATGACCTCCGGGATCGCCTCGATCCTCGGATCGACGCTAGAGACGCCGCGCGGGGCGTTGAGCCGCACGATGCACAGGATCGGAAACCCGAGTGCCTCGTAGTCGACCATCGCGCGGTAGCCGCGGATGATCCCGGCGTCCTCGAGTTTACGGACGCGCTCGGCCACCGCCGGGGCCGTCAGCCCGCACCGTTCGCCGAGCTCGCGATAGGACATCCGCCCGTCGATCTGCAGGAGGTCGAGTAGTTCACGGTTGATGTCGTCGAGGTGGTACATCCGACAATCGTTTCATACATCGAAAGCGGATACCCTGATCGGCTTTGTGAACAAAGGTATTCGGCCGAATCTGAGTCCGGATACTTCGTTCTCAAGGTTGGGTCAACTCGATCATTTTGTAACATGATTGTCATGACCGCACAACAGAACGCCGCCTTCGTCGAACTCGTCCAGGCGTGGAAGCACCGCCACTCCCTGCGGGCGTCCGGAGCGGATGTTCGCGACCTCGGGGCTGCCCGGATCACTCTCGAAGATGCCCGCGCGGAGATGTCGCGCTCGCTCCAGCTCCACCGCTGACCCGCTTCGCGCGCGGGGTTGACGCTATTCGATCACGACGAGAACGTCGCCGCCACCGACGGTGTCACCCGCCGCGACCTTGACCGCCGCAACCGTGCCGGCGGCGTCGGCGTTGATCTGGTTCTCCATCTTCATCGCCTCGAGCACCACGACCCCGGTACCGGCCTCGACGTCGTCGCCCACTTCGACGAGCACCTTCACGATCGTTCCCTGCATGGGTGCCTCGACGTTGCCCGATGCCGCCGTCGAGGAACCACCGGCGCCGGCACCGCCGCGCCGCTCGCGCTTCTTGGCCGGAGCCGCCGCGGCCGTTGCCGCTTCGGGTACCCACATCTTCACTTCGAAACGCTTGGCGTTCACCTCGACCGTCGTCGAGCGGAGCACCAACGGACCGGCTTCGTCGTCGCGCTCGGGAGATGCCAACTCGGTGGATCCGCCGACACCGGTGAGATCGAGCACCTCTTCGACCCACCTGGTCGAGTGCTCGAGGGCGACGAAGTCGGGGTGGCGCAGGATCGCGAGATCGGCTGGGATCGTGGTGACCACGCCCTCGACCACCATCTCCTCGAGACAGCGGATCGTGCGGGCGATGGCGACGTCGCGATCGCGACCCCAGACGACGAGCTTGCCGACCAGGTTGTCGTAGAACTGGCTGATCTCGTCGCCGGCGAGGTAGCCGGTGTCGAACCGCACACCGAATCCGTCGGGTGGGACGAGGGCGGTCACGGGACCGGGGGAGGGGAGGAACTTGCCGGCGGCCGGATCCTCGGCGTTGATCCTCACCTCGATGGCATGGCCGCGCCGCGATGCGTTGATCTCGGCCTGTGTCATCGGCAACGCTTCACCGGCTGCGACGCGGATCTGCCATTCGACGAGATCGATGTCGGTGATCATCTCGGTCACCGGGTGCTCGACCTGTAGCCGGGTGTTCATCTCGAGGAAGAAGAAATCGCCGTCCTGGTAGATGAACTCGACGGTTCCGGCACCGTAGTAGCCGACCGCCTTGGCCGCATCGACCGCGGCCTCGCCCATCGCCTGCTCGAGCCCGTCGGGAAGACCGGGTGCCGGTGCCTCCTCGATCAACTTCTGGTGGCGGCGCTGCGCGGAGCAGTCGCGGGTCGACACCCAGACCACCTCGCCGTGCTTGTCGCCGACGATCTGGACCTCGACGTGGCGCGGCCAGGTGAGGTAGCGCTCGACGTACACCTCGTCGCGGCCGAAGAAACTCTTCGCCTCGCGTTGGGCGCCGGCCATCGCGTCGTCGACCTCGTCGGCCGACGCGACGACCTTCATCCCGCGGCCGCCGCCTCCGAATGCGGCCTTGATGCAGACGGGCCAGCCGTGTTCTTCACCGAACGCGCGGATCTCGTCGGCTCCCTCGGCGAACTCGGTTGTGCCGGGCACGATCGGGGCACCGCCGCGCAGCGCCGCCTTGCGGCTCGAGACCTTGTCGGACATCTCGTCCATCGCCTCGGGCGGGGGACCGATGAACTCGACGCCCATGTCGATGATCGCACGCGCGAAGTCGGCGTTCTCGCTGAAGAATCCGTAGCCCGGGTGCACCGCATCGGCCCCGCTGTCGCGGATCGCGGCGAGGACGGCATCGGTGTTGATATAGCTCTCGGCCGCGGTCTGACCACCGAGTGCGAACGCCTCGTCGGCCAGCCGCACGTGCAGCGCGTCGCGATCGAGCTCGGAGTAAACAGCCACCGTGGAGATCCCCATCTCGCGGGCCGCACGGATCACCCTCACCGCGATCTCGCCTCGATTGGCAATCAGGATCTTGTGGAACACGGGTGACAATGTAGGGGCCGTGGTCGGACTTGGACGCATCTGGAGTGCGGCGCAGTGGCCCACGCGATGGTCGGTCCACCATGTCGCCGAGACAGGCAGCACGAACGCCGACCTGCTCGAAGCGTACGAGAATGGCCTCGCCGGCGACCGCACCGTTCTCGCCGCCGATCACCAGACCGCCGGACGGGGGCGACTCGACCGGCGCTGGGAGGCGCCAGCGGGCACCGGCTTGCTCGTGTCGATGCTGTTCGACGATGTGCCCGATGTGGCGGCCGAGTTGACCCAGCGGGTCGGCCTGGCGACCCTCGGCGCGGCGCGCAAGTCGCTGGCGGCAGCCGGAGCCGCCCGCACCGGCGCCGCGGTGGGGCTGAAGTGGCCCAACGACGTGCTGCTCGACGACCGCAAGCTGGCGGGCATCCTCGCGCAGCGATCGAAGGACGGTGCCGTTGTCGTCGGCGTCGGACTCAACGTGAGATCGGCTCCCCCGGGTGCCGCGCGCCTCGGTACCGACATCGCCCCTGCCGACGTGCTCGCCGACCTGCTCGCTGCGTTCGACGCCCTCCCCGACATCGTTGACGACATCTACCGCGGCGAACTCCTCACCCTCGGCCGCTCGGTGCGGGTCGAACTCCCCGGCGGGCGGGTCGTCACCGGCCTCGCCGTCGATGTCGAGCCCTCGGGCAGGCTCGTCGTGCGCGATGCCCGCGGCGACCTCCACCGGTTCGACGTCGGCGACATCGTCCACCTGCGCTGAACCCGACCGACCCGCACCCGACCGACCCGC
>CBDUYD010000122.1:0-8847 GCA_965371355.1 uncultured Ilumatobacteraceae bacterium | reverse complement strand
TCACAATCCCTGTACCGGCTCGGCCGGTTCGCCGCCCGTCGACCATGGGCGATCATCGGCGCCTGGCTGATCATCTCGCTGCTGGTGGTCGGAGCGTCGAGCGCCGTCGGTCGCGACCTCGAAGACTCCTTCGCGGTCCCGGGACTCGACTCGCAGCAAGCCGTCGATCTGCTCGCGGCGACCGACTCCGATCGTGCCGGCCTCACCGCACAGGTGGTGGTGACGCCGATCGACGGCGAGACGACCTTCTTCGACTCACGCGATTCGGTGGCGGCGCTGGTGGAGATCCAGTCCGACGTCGAAGCACTCCCCAACGTGCTCGGCACCAACGACCCGGCCGGTGCGCTGTCCGCGGGTCGCGAGCAGGCGGTGGCCGACGGCGCCGTGTCAGCCGATGGCCGGATCGCACTCATCCGCGTCCAGTACCCGGTGATCGAGCAACTCGATGCGGGCGACCTCGAGAACCTCAAGAATCTCGGGGGCGAGGCGCGAACGGATTCGCCGCTCCAGATCGAGATGAGCGGAGACCTGTTCTGGTCGTTCGAGGAAGCCGAGACCGGACTCGGTGAGATGATCGGTCTGATCGCCGCCGTCGTCATCTTGCTGCTGGCGTTCGGGTCGGTGATCGCGATGGGCCTCCCGATCGGGATGGCGCTCTTCGGTCTCGCCCTCGGCATCAGCTCGATGTCGCTCATCACCTACATCATCGAGATTCCCAGCTGGGCTCCCCAGATGGCGACGATGATCGGCCTCGGCGTCGGCATCGACTACGCCCTCTTTCTCGTGTCGCGCCACCGCGAGTTCCTCGCCCGCGGGATGACGGTCGAGGAATCGGTCGGCCGAGCCGTCGCCACCTCGGGCCAGGCGGTGATCTTCGCGGGCGGCACGGTCGTCATCGCGATCCTCGGAATGGGTGTCGCAGGTATCCGGTTCATGACCGCCGCCGGGGTCGCCACGTCGGTCATTGTGCTGATCATGGTGGTCGCGTCGGTCACCCTGCTGCCGGCGTTCCTCGGGCTCGCCGGACACCGCGTCAACGGTCTCCGACGCAGCCGTCGCCGGGCACGTCTCGACGGCATCGCCGCCGACTCGGGATGGGAGCGCTGGGGGCGACACGTGTCGAGGCATGCGTGGCCGTACGCGATCGCCGTCACCGTCGTGCTGCTCGCGCTCACCGCACCGGTGCTGGCACTCCGGCTGGGGTTTCCCGACGACGGATCGCTGCCCGATTCGCGCACCGAGCGCCGGGCCTACGACCTCGTCGCGGAGGGCTTCGGCGCTGGGATCAACGGTCCGCTGGTGATCGCCGTCGACATCTCCGAAGATCCGAGCGTCGTCGACCCGCTCCTCGACGCGGTCGCCGCCGACGAGGGCATCGTCGCGGTCGCACCCGCCGAGGTCGACATCGAGGCCGGCGTCGCGACGCTGCTCGCGTTCCCGGCGAGCGCACCGCAGGACAACGCCACCAGCGACACGATCGAACGTCTCCGATCGGAGGTCTTCCCGCCGCTCCTCGACGACAGCCCGGCTCGCGCCCACGTGGGCGGACAGACCGCTTCGTTCGCCGACATCGGCGACCGGGTCAACGACCGGTTGCCGCTGTTCATCGCGGCCGTCATCCTGCTGTCGTTCGTACTCCTGATGTTCGTGTTCCGATCGATACTCGTCCCGCTGAAGGCCGCCCTGCTCAACCTGCTGAGCATCGGCGCCGCCTACGGCGTCTTGGTCATGGTGTTCCAGTGGGGGTGGGGGATGGGCCTGATCGGCTTGGAGGCAACCGTGCCGATCGTGTCGTTCATCCCGATGTTCATGTTCGCCGTGCTGTTCGGCCTCTCGATGGACTACGAGGTCTTCCTGCTCTCGCGCGTCCGCGAGGACTACCTGGTCACAGGCGAGAACGAGGGATCGGTGATCCACGAGATCGCCAGCACCGCCAAGGTGATCACCTCGGCGGCGCTGATCATGATCGCCGTCTTCCTCGGCTTCGTGCTCGGCGAAGACCCGGTCATCAAGATGATGGGCCTCGGGCTCGCAACGGCGATCTTCGTCGACGCCACGATCGTCCGCGTGATTCTCGTGCCGCCGACGATGAAGCTGATGGGGGACGCCAACTGGTGGATCCCGGCCTGGCTCGACCGCCTGCTCCCGATGATCGACATCGAGGGCGAGGCCGCACTCCCGCTCCCCGAGATGGAGGTCGATCCGGCCAACGCGCCGACCGATGAGCGCGCCCGAGACGAGCAGCGGGAGGAAATGCTCGTCTGACGTGCGTTGCCCGCTGGACCAGGCGACCGTCATCGGCCGAGCGAGGCGGCGACGAATAGGTTGGCCACATGACCTGGTCGGAGATACAAGAGGGACCCGAGTTCGGGTTTACCATCGTCGCGCTGATCGTCGTGTTCGGTCCGCTCGTCGCCGAGAAGCTGCGAATACCCGGACTGCTCGGCCTGCTGATCGGCGGGGCGCTCATCGGGCCGAACATGGGCGACGTGCTGCCGAGCTTCGACTCGCTCGAGGATGTCGGCAGCATCGGCGTCCTATATCTCATCTTCCTCGCCGGGCTACAACTCGACATCGAGTCGTTCTTCAAGTATCGCAACATCTCTATCGGGTTCGGGCTGCTCACGGCGTTCATCCCGTTCGCGCTCGGCAGCATCGTCGCCCTCGCACTCGACATCGACCTCGCCGCAGCGTTGTTGATCGGGTCCTTCTGGGCCTCGTTCACCCTCATCACGTACCCGACGGTGAGTCGCTTCGGACTCACCCGCAACCGCGCCGTCGCCGCTACCATCGGCGCCAGTTCGATCACCGACACGATCTCGCTGACCATGCTGGCGCTCATCATCGGTGCCGAGACGGGCGATGCCAAGGGGATCCAGCTCGTCATCGCCATCGCAGCCGGCCTCGCGGTGCTGGCCGTGTGGTGCCTCTTCATCGTTCCGAAGGTGACGCGTGCGCTCTTCTCCGGGCTCGGCCAGGAGCGCACGCTGCGGTACATGCTCCTGTTCATCGGTCTCACCTCTTCAGCGGTGGTCGCCCAGCTCGTCGGGATCGAGCCGCTGGTCGGAGCGTTCTTCGTCGGCGTGGGACTCAACCGACTCGTCCCGAACGCGAGCCCGCTGATGACGGTGACCGACTTCTTCGGCAACGCCTTCTTCATCCCCACGTTCCTCATCTCGGTCGGCCTCCTGCTCGACCCGGAGGTGATGTTCACCTGGGAAACGATGCGGCTCGCGATCTGGTTCTGCGCAGCGCTCGTCACCGGAAAGGCGCTCGCTGCCTGGATCTCGGGGCGCATCTTCCACCTGACGACGGCAGAGGTCGGCCTGATGCTCAGCATTTCGGTCGCCCAGGCAGCGGCGACCCTCGCCGCCACGATCGTCGGCCTCGAGGCCGGTCTCTACGGGGACGAGGTCGTCAATGCCGTGATGGTCGTCGTCGCGGTCAGTCTGGTGCTGACATCGATCGGCACGAGCCACTTCGCGCCGGAGGTTCACCCACCGAGCGCCGACAGACGACGGGCCGGCGAGGCGATCCTCCTCGCTACCGATCTCGACGAGGACGTCATGCGGCGTGTGGTCGGGTTCAGCGGTCGGCTGACGGAGTCGGCGGGCGGCGTCGTGCAGCCGATCGCCGTGGCCACGTCGACCGACAGGAATGCGATCGCCAAAGCCCGCCGACGGCAGGCGGCAGCCGACCAGGTTCTTCGCCGGGCCGGGCGGGACGAGGAGACCGAACTGCGTATCGATCGGTCGAAGGCATCGGCGCTGAACCGGGCAGCGATCGAGTTCGACGCGTCGTTGTTGCTGCTCGCCTGGCCGGGACGCGAAGGGTTCCTCGGCTATCTGGCGGGCGCGAGCTACAACGAGATCATCGCGGCGACCGCGGTGCCGGTCGCCGTCGCGGCCCTCCACGAGACCGACACGGTCGGGCACGGCCGCCCGATCCTCCTCGTGCGAGAGGCAGACCTGATCCCAGGCGAGGAGCCCGCTCTGCGATTGGCCGCCGAACTCGCGACGAACCTGGTCGGCCGCGACCGGACCTTGATAGTCGGGCCCCTCTCGCCCGACGTGGTGACCGAGGCGGGGATCTCGCTACCCGAACACCTCGAGCACTGGAGCGGAGATGTGGACGGGACCGACGACGTCGAGCGCTGGGCGGCCGAACGGACGGAGCCGGGTGACCTGATCATTCTCCCGTTCCACGACCTCGCGATCCGATCGTCGGTGATCCAGATCTTCGAGTCCGGCCGGTCGGTGCTGGCGGTCACGCACAATCCCGAATCGCAATCCGGTCTCGGCGGCAGCTCGCTGACGCTCCCGATCGGCGCTTCGTTCGCGTCCTGACGAGCTGGTCGCGGCGGCTCGCGATCGCCGACGACTCGAGGTCGCCGCGTTCAGCCGAGAAGTCTCGCCTTGCGGCTCTCGAACTCCTCGTCGGTGATGACCCCCTGCCTGCGCAACGCGTCGAGCTGGGTGATCTCGTCGCTGACGGCATCGCTGCGTTCGGCGCCGGGCCGAGCGTACGCAACGGTTGCCCGATCGTACGCAGGCGCTCGGAGGAACGTGCGCTCCTGCATGTCGGCACCGTGGGCGACGAGGTAGATCAGCACACCGAAGATGGGGACGAAGAGAACGAATATCGCCCACAGCGCCTTGCCCCAGCCGCTGAGATCATCGTTGCGGAAGATGTCGACGAAGACCGAGACGACCAACAGGAGGAACGCGAAGAACAAGAAGAAGAGGAACATGGTCCACAGAAAATCGAGGAGTGGCATGGGGGCCTTTCGCGTTGGTGGGCCGGACGACCGGACACCGCCAACCGTACGCCAAGTCGCACCGCGGGTGACGCGGAGGGCAGGCCGCCGACGCGGGTCCGGGCGAGGTCGATGCCTGGCTCCAGGACTTCTGGACGGGCGCGGCGTGTCCTCCCGCGATGGCCAACTCCAATCCAGCCCAGCCCCACTGCCCCGTCTATTACGCGGCGACATTCGAATGAGGTGATGATCCGGCAGGCACGACGACCCGCAAGGTCGGGCCCGCGGCAACACGCGGTCCGATCCTGAGACGTGCCGCCCGCGGCGGTAGCTTCGTCGTGTGCAATCCACCACCCTGCTGCACCCGGCACCGCCGACAACACGTCGACGCCGCTCTACCGTGCCGGGCAGCGTCACGCCCGGGTAGCGAGCGGGGTCCGATCATTGTCGAAGATCACCGCGTACCACCTCACCTCGAAAGGGCTCGACCCCGTCACCGAGGACCAGCTGCTGTCGATATGGAAGGCGGGCGATGATCCATGCTGGCAGGACGCGGTCGACGCATCCGACAGTTGGGTGAAGAACGTGCTCGCGAAGGTGGGAGCGAGTCCCCTCATCGAGCACGCGATCTTCAGGCGGCCGACCCTGGCGACGTCGCTGGTCGTCGGCGACGCCGTCTACTTCCGGGTTCCGGTGCTCCTCGAGGGTCAGGACGCGCCCGTCTACCTCCACGCTCTCGCGATTCCGAAGCTGTTGATCACGTGGAGATCCGACGAGCTGAAGGCGTTGGACGATTTCATCGACGAACTGAAGTCGCCGACCGACACGCCCTGGGTCACCACGCTGCCCGACCTCGTGGCGTCGCTGTGTTCGATGCTGTCGATGGATGCGTTCCAGGAGTCCCAGAGGCTTCTCCACTCGCTCAACGAAATGTCGGATGAAGCGGACAAGACCGGCGAGATCAGTCGCGGCCTGAACGCCGCCGACCGGCACCTCCACGCCCTCGACGAGGCCGCTGGCGCCTACACGCAGGTGTTCGTGCTGCTCCGCGACGACATCACCTACTTCGATGACCACTCGGATGCCCGGGCGCGTATCTCGAACGCGATCAACAACACCTCCGCGGTCACACGATCGGTGCGCGTCTACTACAACCGACTGAACACGCTCCGTCAGCGCGAGAGCGAGCACACCAACCAGAAGACGAATCGACGACTCGGATTGCTTTCGGTGCTGTCCGCGATCTTCCTCCCGCTGACGCTGCTCACCGGGATCTTCGGGATGAACTTCGAGTACATGCCGGGACTCGGTCAGAAGTGGGCATACCCGGTCCTCCTCCTGGTGATGCTCGCCCTCGGCCTCGGCCTGTGGCGCTACTTCAACCGACGCGGGTGGCCCTGACCGATAGACCGACGGGTGGTCGGCGCTGGCTGCGCGATGCTGTGTCGGTGGCTTCCGATGAGCGCTGGCAGATTGCGGGTTCATCGGCGCAGAAGTATGAACGCTATGTCGCGTCGTGGTTCGCCTCATGGGCCAGCGATCTGGTCGAACGGGCAGACCTGCAGCCGGGCTGGCAGCTGCTCGAGGTGGCCTGCGGCACCGGGATCGTCACGCGTGCTGCCGGACCGCTGATCGGCCCGACCGGAACGATCGTGGCCTCCGACCTCAACGAGGACATGCTCTCCGAGGCCCGCCGGCATTCGGTCGCGGGCGCACAGGTGCAATGGCGTCGAGCCGACGCGGCCGACCTGCCCTTCGGGAACGAGGCGTTCGACGCGCTGTTGTGTCAGCAGGGCTTGCAGTTCGTCCCCGACAGAGCCGAAGCGGTCGCGGAGATGCGGCGGGTTCTTCGCCCGGGCGGCGTTGCCGCGGTGAGCGTCTGGCGATCGGCCGAGCACAACCCGTACATCTCGGCGTTGGCCGAGGGGTTGAGCCGCCACGTCTCGCCCGACGCGGGACAGACCATGTTGACTCCCTGCGGGCTCGGGGATCGCGATGTGCTCGCCGAATTGTTCGTCGAGGCAGGTTTCTCATCGGTCGATGTCCACGCGGTCACGCTCGCCCGCGAACCCATGGATCCTGCCGAAGCCATCGGCGGCAATCTGGCAGCGCTGCCCATCGCAGAACAGATCCAGGCGATGGATCCCGACGCCCGCACGCGAATGATCGACGACATCGTCGACTCCCTTGCCGACTACGTCAGCGATGGCGAGCTGACCTCACCCAACAGCGCCCA
The DNA here is from genome assembly GCA_965371355.1 of uncultured Ilumatobacteraceae bacterium. Classification (GTDB taxonomy): domain Bacteria; phylum Actinomycetota; class Acidimicrobiia; order Acidimicrobiales; family Ilumatobacteraceae; genus JASJHI01. The sequence continues at coordinate 1,855 of CBDUYD010000122.1, read as the reverse complement.
CGTCGCCGTCGCACTCGCGTAGCGTCGAGGGCAGTCCGACGCGACAGGTACACGTCCAGGCTCTCAGCGAACAGCCCACACGTAATCGGGTGGCCACGCCCTTCGGTAACGAACGCAACGGTGCCGATCGCTTCGCCGAGGTCCGCCAACGCGACGATGCCCGTGAAACCCCCGATCTCGTGAGGATCTTGCGTCTCTGCAGCGCAACATCCTCACGAGATCGACCGTTGCCAGCGCGCTCCGTGATCAAGTCAGAATCGCCCGCGGCGACCCGAACGAGGCGATTCGGTCGCGGTCGTACTCGCCGGTGACTCCACAGCCGCTGCGGTCGACATCTTGTGGCGCCCCCGGCAGGAATCGAACCTGCGACGCACGGTTGAGGAATCGCCACTTGGCGGTCCAGGTGATGATGGCCGTCCGTCGCGTGTTCCACTACCAGGGGTTTCGTCTGGTAGCTGTTCGGCTAGTCCTAGATGATCCGGGTAGCAGAGTCCGCGTTTGCTACCCAACCGCTACCCACACGAGGCAGCCGGGTGATGGCTGCGACCCGGTCGCGGTCAGTCCTCGTGAAGCAACGGGAGGAGCCGTACTCGAAGCCGATCATCGCTGACCACGACGACGGCTCCGGCGTTGAGATCCGCCTCGAGATCGTCGCGATGATCGAGGATGATGGTCGCCTGGTCCTCCGCAGTCAGAGTTTTCCGCGATCGGAACAAGATCACCGACGGCGACCGACGATTCAGCCAGCACAAGAAGCGCTCCGAAATCGGTATCACCCGACACGATGACCCTGCCATCCGTGGCAGCGAGTAGCAAGAGTTCATCGTCCTCGGCCCGTTCCAGACCGAGTTCGAGTGTGTGAACGGCGCCGTGACCGTTTTCACGAAGAAAACCCGCCAGCCGCGGCGAACGGTTCTGGTCAATGAGGAACTTCACGCAGTTGGCTGCAACGGGATCTCACGATCCGCGACAGCATCGGCGGCGAAGCGCAAGGCTGCGGAAACGTCATCGATCTCCAACGGCGGGAGTTCGTCGACGATCTGCTCGGCGGTCATTCCACCGGCGACCATGTTCACAACCGTCGCGACGGGAATGCGTAGACCACGCAGGCATGGAACGCCACCCATCACAGCCGGGTCGACGGTGATCCTGTCCATCCCGCCACGCTACTCGTTCGACTCGTCAGGGCGGGGCGACGTTGACGTTCGACAAGCGCGCAATTTGACCGTCTTCAGGCGGGCGCGTCGCACAAGATTGCCGAAGCATCGCGTTTCACCAGCCAGCGAGTCTTCACAGCCGCCACCCGCATCCGAATGTTGAACACTGACTGTTCACCACTCCCACCGCCGGCGACGAATGACCGACTCGATCACGTATCGACGAGCCGCTCAAATCGCTGTCGAGCACCCTGGCGCGTGACACCCAACTGAGCACCAATCGTTCCCCACGACAATCCAGCCAGCTTCGCCGCGACTGCCGCTTCCTCGAGCCGTTCCTGAGCAGCCCGACTAGCCGCAGCAGCCGCACGTAGCTCCCGAAACACCACACCATCAACCGGGCGCACCCGCCCCTGCTCCACTGCACGGTCGAATTCGGAAACGATCGCGTCGATGTCCGCGTCGGTCAGGTCACGAGGATGTTTCTTAGTCGTTGCCATCAATCATCACAGCCAATCCAAATACTGACTTCTCGCCCGCATTGCATGAATCGCGTACTCGATTTCATCCGTCACGACAATGCCCACTTCAAGCAGGTTCCCGGACTGATCCAGGCCCACCAACATCACAAACCCGGCATCGCTGTCAGCGCTTGAACCGGCTAGCGAATTCTCCACTGCATGTCGAATGTCATCATC
>CBDUYD010000121.1:0-8982 GCA_965371355.1 uncultured Ilumatobacteraceae bacterium | reverse complement strand
GAGATTCCGTACATTTTTCGGGGTTGGGGGATCGAGGGTTTCCGGATCGGGGGTTTTCGGACCCACTGTGGGGTGACGGCTCCCCTCATCGCCGAACATCTCGCGGGAGGTCCCCATGTCCGACGAGGCACACCACCAGGCACACCACCAGCCGATCATCATGATCAGGCCGTGGATCGACCCGGTCGTCGACGACGACGGCCACGACGTCAGGTCGCGCTACGTCGAGACGTTCTGGCTCGGCGTCCTCGGCCCGACGGCGACATGGCTGGTCAGAAGGTTCGCCACGGGGCTCGACCAGTCGCCGGAGGGATACGAGGTCGACCTCACCGAAACGGCCAGGGCGATGGGGCTGAGCTTCTCGGCCGGTCGCTCGTCGCCCTTCAGCAAGGCGCTCCAGCGGTGCGTCATGTTCGGCCTCGCACACCCGCTCCCGAGCGGCCTGGCCGTACGTCGACGCGTGCCGCACATCGCGCACCGCCACCTCCGCCGCATGCCCGAGCCGGTCCAACGGGCCCACGACGACTGGATCCGCACGACCGTCTCGCTCGACGACCTGACCCGCGCCCACCGTCTGGCGCTCGCGATGCGCGAGGTGGGCGACGAAGACGCCCTGATCGAGCACCACCTCGTGGCGCTCGGCATCCACGATTCGGTGGCCGCGACGGTCGCCGACAACTTGAGCCGATTGTGAGCGGTTTGGATCAGCCGTCGGGCTGCTCGAAGTTGCAGGCGATGTCGATCAGCAGCCTGGTTCCGAAGCCGGTCGCGCCCTTCGAGTAGATGCCCTCGTCGCCGTCGACCTTCATCGGTCCGGCGATGTCGAGGTGCGCCCACGGGACACCGTCGACGAACTCGCTGAGGAAGATCGCCGCCGTGATCGTTCCCGCCTCGCGGCCCCCGATGTTGCGCATGTCGGCGACCACCGAATCGAGCATCTTGCGGTATCGCTTGGTCTCCAGGGGGAGTTGCCAGACCGGCTCGTCGATCGCTTCGGACCTCGCCTTCACCTGGTCGACGAAGCTCTGGTCGTTGCCGAGCACACCGGCGATACTGCTCCCGAGCGCGACGAGCACGGCGCCTGTGAGCGTTGCGATGTCGACGATCGCGTCGGGCTCGTCCTCGGCGGCGAGCGAGAGCCCATCGGCGAGGACGAGACGGCCCTCGGCGTCGGTGTTGTGCACCTCGACCGTCTTGCCGTTGCGCATCGTCAGCACGTCGCCGAGCTTCACCGCGCTGCCCGACGGCATGTTGTCGGTGCACATCAGGAACGCGGTCACCTTCGCCTCGCAGCGCAGCGCCTTCAGCACCGACATCGTCGCCAGCACGGCCGCGGCGCCGGACATGTCCATCTTCATGACCTGGTGAGAGGCGTCGCTCGGCTTCAGCGAGATGCCGCCGGAGTCGTACATGATGCCCTTACCGACGAGCGCAAGATGGCCGGACGGGTTGCGGGGCGAGTAGGTGAGCTTCACCATCCGGGGTGGCTCGACCGAGCCGCGGTTCACACCGAGAAGGCCGCCGCAGCCGAGTTGCTCGAGCGCGTCCTTGTTGAACACCTCGACGTCGAGTCCCGATGCCTCGCCGATCTCGACCGCCCTGTCGGCCAGGTCTCGGGCGTTCAGGTAGGCGGGCGGGGTGTTGGCGAGTTCGCGGGCCAGCGCCGCGGCTGTGGCGACCGTGGCACCGGCGCCCGCACCCCGCTCGACGCCCTTGGAGCGCTTCGCCGAGACGACGTGGGTCAGCGACTCCAGCTTCGAGCCGGCGTCGTCGGCTCCCTTCAACCCGACGTATCGGTACGAGGCGAGTAGCACTCCCTCGGTCACCGCCTGCCCCGCCGCGCCCGCGTCGACGCCATCGAGATCGGCGAGGTTCGTCGCGAGGTCGGCGTGCTTCGAGGCGCGACGGGCGAACGCCGCGGCGGCCGACCGCAGTGCGTTCGCGTCGACCTCGTCACGATCGCCGACGCCCACCGCGATGAGCACCCCCGACGAGGTCGGCACGGAGAGCGTCTGTCCCGGCTTGCCCTCGAAGCCGTTCTGTTCGAGGGCGGTCCGGTTCAAGCCGAGTTGGCGCGGTACGGCACCCTTGGTCGCTACCGCCAATCCGACGGCGGTGGCCGCCTTCGGCGCGGAGCGCGCGACGGTCACCAACACTTCGGAGAGCATGGCTGCTGCGTCGTTCATGGCAGCACAGTCTTGCCGACCGGGCGTGCAATCCGGCAACCATTGTTGCGCCGACTTCGACGAACCGTCTAGGTTCCCGTGCAGGCAGCCGTCAGGTTGCCGCGCCAATAGGGGGCGGTTCCGATCACGGTGCCGTCGAAAGGGAGACCATGCGTAAATCCATCCGACGAACTGCTGCGGCATTCGTTGCACTAGCCCTCGTGGGGGCAGCGTGCACGAGTGACGACAGCGGCGACAGCAGCGACGGCACCCAGGCTTCGGCCGACACCGACGCACCAGCTGACACCGACGCGCCGGCCGACACCGACGCGCCGGCCGACACCGACGCACCAGCCGACACCGAAGCTCCGGCCGACACCGAAGCTCCAGACGACACCGACGCCGTCGATGTCGTCCAGTCCGACGAGTCCACGCTCGACGCCGTGCAGAGTGCAGGAACACTGCGCTGCGGCACGCGCGACGCGCTGGCCGGTTTCGCCGTGCTCGAATCGGACGGTTCCCACGTCGGCTTCGACTCCGACTTCTGCCGCGTCATCGCGGCGGCGGTTCTCGGAGACTCCGAAGCGGTAGACCACGTCGACCTCGAGACCGCCGACCGCTTCACCGCATTGCAGTCCGGTGAGGTCGACGTCCTCGTGCGCAACACCACGTGGACCGCCACTCGTGACGGTGCAGAGGGTGCGACGTTCCTCCAGCCGACCTTCTACGACGGCCAGGGCATGATGGTCCTGACCGACAGCGGTTTCGCAGCGCTCACCGACATGGACGGCGTGATCATCTGTGTCGCCCAGGGCACAACCACCGAGGGCAACGCGGCGACCGAAGCTGCCCGCCTCGGCGTCGACTGGGAGGTCCGAGCATTCGAGTCCAACGAGCTGATCCAGGAGGCCTTCCTCGCCGGTCAGTGCGACGGTTGGTCCGCCGACGGCGGCGCCCTCTTGGGCGAACGCTCGGTCTGGCCCGACGGGGAGGATGCGGTCACGATCCTGCCCGAGGTGTTCTCGAAGGAGCCGTTGGCTCCGGTCGTGAGCGACGGCGACACCCAGTGGGCGCAAGCCGTCAACTGGGCGATCCTGGCGACGATCCAGGCCGAGGAGTTCGGCATCACATCGGAGAACATCGACACGTTCGCCGACAGCGACGATGTCCAGATCCAGCGCTTCCTCGGCCTCGAGGTCGCAGGTGACGACGGATCAGCGGTCCTCGATCCGGGCCTCGGCCTGCCGACGGACTTCGCCTTCCAGATCATCAGCCAGGTCGGCAACTACGGCGAGATCTTCGACGCCCATCTGACCCCCCTCGGCCTGGAGCGCGGCCTGAATGCGCTGTGGTTCGACGGCGGTCTGATGTACTCACCGCCCTACCGCTGATCACCTCGCGCTGATCAGATGAATAGCAGTCGTTTGCCGTCACGGAACCAGCCAGAGACGGCCAAGGTTCCGTGACGGCGAGCGCCGCTACCCGGGTTCCGTTCTGGCGGGACGTCCGCGTCCTCCAGTGGTTCGTTCAACTGGTCGTGGTCGGCGCCGTCGCGGCGTTGATCTGGTGGTTGTACGGCAACTACACCGAGAACGCTTCCCGCCAGAACATCCCGACCAACTTCAAGTTCCTCGATAACCCGGCGAGCTTCCAGATCACGGGGAACTCGCTATCGCCCAACGCGCCGGTTCGCGACGCTCTCGTCGAGGGCCTCCTCAACACCTTGCGCGTCTCGGTGGCGGGCATCATCCTCGCCACCATCCTGGGCACGCTCATCGGCATCGCCCGGCTGTCGCACAACTGGCTCGTCAAGAAGGTCGCCACCGTGTACGTCGAGGCGGTCAGGAACGTGCCGCTCGCCCTCTTCCTCGTCGCCGGCCTGCTCGTCGTCGTGCTCGGGGTCTTCCCCACCATCCAGGACGCATGGAGCTTCGCCGGGATCGCGATCGTCTCCAATCGCGGCATCGCCGTGCCCTGGTTCCAGGGCGGATCCGGCATCGGCCTCGTGCTGCTGGCCCTGATCAGTGTGGCTGTGGGTTGGGGACTCACGAAGTGGCGCGAATCGGTGGCCGACCGCACCGGCGCGCACGCTCACGCAGGCCAATGGGGCCTCGGCGGCTTCTTCGTCGTCCTCGTCGGCGGCTGGTTTCTGCTCGGGTACTCCGTCACCCTCCCCGAGCTGGCCGGTCGCAAGACCGAGGGCGGAATGCGGATCGACCCATCGTTCTTCGCACTGCTCTTCGCGCTCGTCATCTACACCGCCAGCCACATCGCCGAGATCGTTCGCGGATCGATCCAAGCCGTTCCGCGCGGCCAGGGTGAGGCGGCCGACGCGATCGCACTCAGCGGTCCGCAGCGCATGTGGTACGTGATCCTGCCGCAGGCCTTCCGCATCGGGATACCGCCGATCGGCAACCAGTACCTCAACCTGATCAAGAACTCGTCCCTCGGGGCCGCGATCGGGTACTACGACCTCACCCTCGTGGCGCAGACCACCGTGGGTAACGGGTCGCCCGCCGTTCCCGTGTTCGCGCTGACGATGACGATCTACATCTCGCTCTCGCTGATCACCTCGTTCTTCGTCAACGTCGCCAACCGGCGGGTTGCGCTGGTCGAACGATGAGCCAGCAGATCAGCGCCCGCAAGTGGCTGCGCCGGAACCTGTTCCGCACTCCGCTCGACGGCGTCATGACCGTCGTGTTCGGCGCGCTCGCCATTTGGGCGCTCTACAAGATCCTCAACTTCATCTTCGTCACCGGTCGTTGGGACATCATCCGCGTCAACCTCCGATTGCTGATGATCGGTCGCTTCCCCGAGACGCACGAGCTCCGACTCGTGGTCAGCGTGATCGTGCTGGCCGGGTGGGTCGGGCTCCTCGCTGGACTCATCCGGGCTCGCCAGATCCGCGCCGGGCGCGCATCGCCCGACGGGAATTGGTCGGCCCGGGCCCTCGACATCGCCGGGCGCCTGTGGGTCCCGGCGTTCGTGGTGCTGCTGTTACTCCTGTTGGCCGGTACGCCCGGGCCATGGATCATGGTCGGGCTGGCTGCTGTGGCGGCGGTCGTCGGCCGCCTCGTCGGCCCCTTCCTCGGCCGACCCCGTTTCGGCACCGTCGGCAACGCACTCCTCACGATCGGGCTCGGCGCGGTACCCCTCGTGCTCTACTACTACGTGGTCACCGCCGTCGGCTTCGACGACTGGGGCGGGTTCATGCTCAACCTGTTCCTCGCCTTCTGTTCGATCATCCTGTGCTTCCCGATCGGCGTAATGCTGGCACTCGGGAGGCGTTCGACCCTGCCGCTCGTGCGCTACGTCTCCACCGCCTACATCGAACTCATCCGTGGGGCGCCCCTGTTCGTGCTGCTGTTGCTCGCCAACGTGGCGCTCGGATTCTTCGTGCCGGAGTCGTTCGCGCCGTCCACATCGACCCGGGCGATCATCGTCTTCACGGCGTTCACCGCCGCCTACATGGCCGAGATCATCCGCGGAGGTCTCCAGTCGGTGCCGCGCGGCCAGATCGAGGCCGCCAAGGCCACCGGCCTGTCGCCGGTGGCCCAGACCGGCTACATCGTGCTCCCCCAGGCACTCCGCAACGTGATCCCGGCCCAGATCGGCCAGATCATCAGCCTCTTCAAGGACACCACGCTGGCGGGCATCGCGATGGGCCTCTTCGAACTGCTCAACGTGTCGCAGGCGATCACCTCGCAGGAGGCCTTCCGCGGTCAAGGCCTCATCGGTGAGACGATCACGTTCGCCGCGCTCATGTTCTGGACCGTTTCATTCACGATGAGCCGCGAGAGTCAGCGGCTCGAGAGAAAGTTGGGGGTGGGAGTGCGATGACCGAGCGAGACGACGCCATCAGCTTCGGCGATGCAACCGAGATCGCGGGCGACGGGGATGTGGTCATCGAACTCGACCACGTCGACAAGTTCTTCGACGACTTCCAGGCACTGAAGGACATCAACCTGCGCGTCGGCGCCCAGGAGGTCGTGGTCGTCATCGGCCCGTCCGGATCGGGCAAGTCGACGATGATCCGCTGCATCAACCGCCTCGAGGAGCACGACGCCGGACGGATCGTCGTCGACGGGACCGAGCTGTCGAACGACATCCGCAACATCCAGGAGATCCGTCGCGAGACGGGCATGGTGTTCCAGAGCTTCAACCTCTTTCCACATCTGAGCGTGCTCGACAACATCACCCTCTCCCCGCGCAAGGTCCGCAAGCTGTCCAAGTCGAAGGCCGAAGAACTCGGTATGGAGATGCTCGAGCAGGTGAAGATCCCCGAGCAGGCCCGCAAGTACCCCGGGCAGCTGTCCGGCGGTCAGCAGCAGCGTGTCGCGATCGCCCGGGCGCTCGCGATGAAACCCAAGGTGATGCTGTTCGACGAGCCGACCTCGGCGCTCGATCCCGAGATGATCGGCGAGGTGCTCGACACGATGAAAGAGCTCGCCCGCTCGGGTATGACGATGATCGTCGTGACCCACGAGATGGGCTTCGCCCGCGAGGTCGCCGACCGTGTCGTGTTCATGTCCGACGGCCAGATCGTCGAGGTCGGCACGCCCGAGCACTTCTTCGAGACCCCGCGAGAGGACCGCACCAAGCTCTTCCTCTCGCAGATCCTCTAGCGTCCTGCCACGTCGTGGTAGTACCCGCAGTGATACACGAGCGAGACGGTAGAGCCCCGAGTGCGTAGCGAATCGGACCAGTTCGTCGCCCTCGTAGTAGCGCTCGCCGTCATCGCAGTGATCGCATACGTCCTCTATCGACCTCGTATCCAGCAGTCGAAGGAGTACCAGGCGACCGTCGTGCCGTTGTCGAACATCATGGATGTCGGCTTCATTGTCATGTCGCCGGCGATCGTCATGCTCGCCGGCTTCTCGGCGCCGCTGGTGATGTTGGGGGTCTGTCTGATCGCGATCGCGATGGGATTGGCGATGGGCTACAACATCCGTCACTACGAGCCGATCGAGGGGACGACCGATCCGCTCAACCGCGTCGAAGGAATCGCTCAGTGGGCGTTGCTCGGAGCGTCGGTCGTCAACATCGCCTACTACACGTTGCTGCTGATGGCGCTCTTCCTGTTGCCGTTCAACGCGTTCACCACAGGCCGCCAGAGCTTGATGGGTGTGATCTATCTCGGCGGCATCGCCTTTATCGGGTACTCCGGCGGAATGGCATGGCTCAACAAGAAGGGCGACCAGACCACAGCGTTCAACCTCGCGGCCGTCATCGGGGTGCTGGCCGCATTCGCGGTCTACAACCTCCAGGAATGGATGGGCGGGCGCTGGGCGCTCGGTGACTCGCCCGAGCCCGACATGGAGGACTTCAGGAAGATCATCGGGCTGTTCGCCATCGTGCAGGGATTCGAGGCTTCCCGCTACATCGGCGACAGGTTCGGCGCGGAGCGACGAATCTCCACGATGCGCATCGCGCAGGTCGTCTCCACAGTCGTTTTCGTCGCGATGATCGCCGTGATCCTGGTGCTCTTCCTCCCACCGTCCGGCAAGGTCACCGGCACGGCTATCTTCGAGGTCGCGGACAAGGTCGGTGCCAGCATGCCCTGGCTGATCCTGCTGGCGGCGATCGGCAGCGAGACCTCGGCGATCATCGGGGCCACCTCGTCGCGAAGCGACATGCTCGTCACGGCAAAGGTTCCTCGCAAGATCAGCTTCCTGGTGATCCTGCTCCCCGCGATCGTCGTGGTGATCTTCGTCGACGTGGGCTCCGCGGTGAACCTCGCCTCGCGCGTGTTCGCGGCCTACTACCTGGTCGAGGCGCTGCTCGCCGGACTGTTGGCACGGCGCAAGAACAACTGGTGGGCGGTAGCAGGCTTCGCGGTCATCGGCCTGATAATGCTCGTGATCATGATCTTCGGCCTACCGCTCAGCTGAACCCGTGTCGACAGCGAAGCTGGAGCTCTCGACGGCCACCGCCCCGGTGGGCGGTGACGATGGGATCTGGTCGTGCGTCCGGCGGCAACGCGCCGACACCGTGGCCTTCGCCCGCAGCCTCGACGAGGCGGCCTACGCGGGCCCGACCCGCTGTTCGGAATGGTCGGTGCGCGAATTGCTGGCGCATCTCTGCGACACGACGAGTATCTTCGACCGCCGTTTCGCCGGCGTCGACCGCCACGATTTCGATCCGAATAGCGACCCACAGAAGATGGTCGACGCCCACGCGTCCGACACGCCCGAACAGGTGCTCGATCGCCTCGAGCAGGTGAGTGCCCGATACGTCGAACGAGTCGACTCGTTGCTGCAGTCCGGCGATTCCACCCGGGTCCCGTGGCTGTACGCGAACCCGCTCGACTGGCGCCTGCTCGCGATCCACGCGTTCTGGGACGAATGGATCCACGAGCGCGACCTTCGCCTTCCCCGGGAGCCGCATCATCGGTCGGGCGACGGCGAGACACGCCTCGCAGCGGCGTACGGCCTGATGCTGTGTGGGCTCGGGCCGCAACGGGTCGGTCTCGACATCTGCTACGAGACCACGTTCGGCGGTGTCGGCGGCGGCCGGTACCGCCTCGATGTCGCCGAAGGCGACGTGACGGTCACGGTCAGGGCCGGGGATGGCGACGGTGTCGATGCGGCGCTCGCCGTCGATTCGATGGCGGGCAGAGGTCCGCTTCCGACCGAGTTCATGGAGGGTGAAGCCGCGACGTTGGGGGCGCTCTCGCTGGTCGGCATGACGATTCGCGGCGACCTCGGCGAGGATTCGTAGCGCGATCTCCTCTACCGGGCGGAACCCCCGGTTCGACCCGCTGCGCAGACGGCGATGTCGGTACCACGGCGATACAGGGTGACCGGGCCGTCCTCGC
>CBDUYD010000120.1:0-8997 GCA_965371355.1 uncultured Ilumatobacteraceae bacterium | reverse complement strand
ATGGCCGCGGACGAGATCGACGATTGCATCGACATCGCCAGGCGGATGCTCGACCAGGATGCATGCCGTGAGGACGCTCATCGCGTCCTGATGCGCTGCTATTCGAGGCAGGGAAAACCCCATCTCGTCGACTACCAGTACGACTTCTGCGTCCGCGTGCTCGACGGCGTTCTCCGAACGCGACCGTCGAAGGAGACGGTCGCCGCCCACCAGGAAGAGCGCTCTGTGGGTGGTCGCTGAGGATTGCCGAAAAGCGTTCGGAGGATGGGCGGAGCCGTCAGGCCGACTGGACCGCGACCAAGGCCCGCAATCGATGCAGGTTGGTCGGAACCTCGATTCCGTCGAACGTGACGACGGTGTCCATGCCCGGAGTCCCGGTCCCGGCGACCACCCCACCGATGGGGGTCCAGCCTGTATGCCCGTAAGGTCGGGCCTCCAAGCTTGCGTGGTACGCGAACGAGTCGGAATCGAGGTCGGAGGACTCGTCGGCATCGAGGGTGAACTCGACCGACTGTGAGTCTCCTCCGATGACTACTCCACCGTCCACCACGACCTGTCTTGCTCGGGATGGAGCTGCCCGCTCGGCCGAGTGCATGCCGGATGCAGCAACGGAGCCAGCTTGAATAGCATCGAACTGTTCGGCCCAGTCGGCCTGATCGATGTCTGCCAACCAGCACATGAGCCTGAGGATCGCGGGGCCGTCCCACCCCGCCCAGGCGTGTTCTTCGCGGCTGCGCACGTGAGTGAGTGAGGTGCGCACAACCGCACCCTCTGATCCGACCGCGAGCCTGACGAGGAATGTCTCGCCACGCTCGCCGTTGTCCATCGCCGCGGTATCGCCGTCGTCGCTCGAACGCGAATCGGCGGTCTTGGCAAGATCGCGGAGTCCTTCGACGGTGAGCCCACGGATCCCGCCGACGGTGTGTAGCACGTCGGCGAGATCCGCCCAGGCCCAGATGCCCGCGTCGTGGAGTCGGGACTCGGTCGCGGGCCCGATGCCCTCGAGGTCCCGGAAAGGAGCCATCGTGTCGGTCATCGGAGTTCCCTACCGGTCAATCCAGGTCCTCGACCTGGATGAGCGGGCCGTCGTGGTATCCGATCAAGTCGAAGCCCGGCGTGCCGAGTGACGAGTTCAGGAACACCGTTCCGGCGAGCTTGTACAAACCCGAGATGTCGTCCACCGGTCCGCCCGGGTTGCCCTCGGGCAGTGTCCCGGCCGGCACGGTGATGTCGACCTCGTACCGGGTGCAGTTCGGCTCTGCGGCGTGATCGACGCACGGTACGACGTCAGCCTTGTTCTTGGAGGCCTGTCCGATCCGCTTCTCGGGGCCTCCACCGATCGACTCGGCGAAGAGCTCGATTCGCCAGCGGTCATTGAGCGCTGCGAGCCACAACGGCACGAGTGCTCCATAGACCTCCCAAGTCACGGTCACCACGAAGTCGTTCGTCGGGTCGACGACGTGGTTCGGCAGCGCCGGCGCTGGGAAGGCGGCTGGCGCGGTGATCGCCAGCGATGTCACACCCCCCTGCATGTAGTTCGGAATGTTCGGGTCGAATTGTTCCATCTGATGCCTCCTGGATCCGCGGGCCCGGCTGGACCCGTCGCTCCGACCATACGGAGGGCCCCTGAGCCGACGACCCCGTGACGCTGAGCGTGGGCGTTCAGACCTCCTTCAGCCGGCGCTCAGGGGATCGTCGCCGGCACCCGTTCGGAACGGATCAAGCGACGGCGAGGTCGAGCCCTTCGTTACCCCCGACGTGATGGGCGAAGAAATCGCCTCGATCGAGCACCGTCATCCCACCCTTGCGGTGGATGACCACCCGACGACCGCACGAGGCTTCGGGGCAAACGAGGAGGAACCCGTCGGCCGTGTTGCTCTCGACCACGATGTGGTGGGTTGCGGCTGTGTGGGTTGTCACGGGTGCTCCTTCGAGAAATGGGTTGCGGTCATTCTCGATGGTGTCGCGGTCGACGGCGAAATCGAGTGATACCTCAGCACGGTCCAGGCCCTCACCCGGGCGCCAATTCCCGCTGTTGACGGGTTGAGCGGGGTTCGCGAGAATAGAACTAATGTTCCGTCAACCGTCACTTTTCGGTACGTGTGATCCGGCGGTCGACACCACGTTCGCGGCGCTCGGGCGCATCGACCTCGACGACTATTCGTGGGTCGAGCACGCGCCGGCGTGGCTGTCAGGGCCCGACGCCGTGTTCGACGCACTGCTCGAGCGTCTCGAGTTCAAGCAGCGCAAGAACATCCCGATGTACGACTCGCTCGTCGACGAGCCGCGCCTCAGTTCGTGGTGGTCTGAGCATGGTGGGCAGCCCGAGCCGCTCCCACTGCTCGCCTCGATCCGTGAGCTGCTGACCGGGCGATACCACCGGCCGTTCGACTCGATCGGGTTCAACCTCTACCGCGACGGCGACGACTCGGTGGCTTGGCACGGCGATCGTCACCGGGCTGTGGTCACCGACCCGATCGTGGCGATCGTCAGCGTCGGCTCCCCCCGGCCGCTGAAGATCCGTCCTCGCGGTGGTGGATCATCGATGAGCTGGAACCTTGGCGACGGCGATCTGTTCGTGATGGGCGGCGCCTGCCAGCATCTGTGGGAACACGCCGTGCCCAAGGTGCGCAGGCCGGTCGGACCGCGCCTGTCGATCACTTTCCGACACGACGCACGGTGAGCGCCGGGTCTACTCGACGTCGCGTACAGCGGCGATCAGCGCCGTCAACCCCTCGTCGATCTCGTCGCTGGTGACGTTGAGCATCGGCGAGAGTCTGATGACGTTGCCGTACAAGCCACCCTTGCCGACGAGCAGGCCGTGGGACTTGGCCGCTTCGAGCACAGCCGCGGTGCGGGCGGCGTCTGGCTCGATCCCCCCGGGATGGCAGATCTCGAACGCCCACATCAGGCCGCAGCCGCGGAACTCGGCGATCCACGGCATCGAGTCGGCGACCGGGCGGAAGGCTGCCTCGAAGCGGGCGCCCATCCGTTTGGCGTTGCCCTGGAGATCGTCGTCGAGCACGGTCCGCAGCGTCGCCGCGCCGGCCGCGGCCGACAGCGGATTGCCGCCGAACGTCGAGAACGAGAGCACCTTTATCGTGTCCATGATGTCGGCCCTGGCGACGACGCCGGCGAGCGTGATCCCGTTGCCGACGCCCTTCGCGAAGGTGAGCATGTCGGGCACGATGTCGTGCGCCTCGTACCCCCAGAAGTGGTCGCCGGTTCGTCCCCATCCCGTCTGCACCTCGTCGGAGATGAACAGGATCCCGCGGTTGTCGAGCTCCTTCTTCATCGATCCGAAGAAGCCGTCGGGCGCGATGGTGAACCCGCCGACGCCCTGGATCGGCTCGGCGATCAGCGCCGCCACGTCGCCCGCCGAGGTCATGTCGAGCAACTGCACCAGATCGTTGACGCACGCGGTCGTGTAGTCGTCGTCGTCGAGTTCGCGGAACGGCGAGCGCAGCCGGTAGCCACCCTGGACGAATTGCACCTGGAGGCCGCTCAACGACGTGGAAGACCACGCGGAATGCGATGTGAGCGCCTGCGCCGTGAACGAGCGCCCGTGGTAGCTGTTGCGCATCGCCAGGATCTGGTTCGACTTGCGGTAACTGGTGGCGAGCAGGATCGCGGTGTCGTTGGCCTCCGATCCCGATGTCGTGAAGAACACGCGGGCGTCGGGAATCCCGGACTTGGCGGCGATCATCTCGGCGAGTTCGATCATCGGCTCGGACAGGTAGAGCGTGGACGTGTGCAGTACCTTCGCCGCCTGCTCGCGGATCGCCGCGGTGACCGCTGGATGGTCGTGCCCGATCATCGTGGTCAGCACGCCACCGAAGTAGTCGAGGTAGCGATTGCCCTCGAGATCCCACACGTAGCTCCCCTCGCCGCGGTCGATCGAGATCGGCTCGGCGTAGTACGGGGACACGAAGGAGGGGAGCACCCTGCGGTAGCGGGAGAGGAGTTCGTCGCTGGTCGTCACCTCGGGAACACTACGCCGCGAACCGGTCGTCGCCCGCTGGCCGGACCTGCCCCGGCGGGCCGGTCGACCAGCCGTGGCTACGGTTCATCCCATGGAGTACGTACGCCTCGGACGAACCGGCCTGCGGGTCTCCGAGCTCTGTCTCGGCTGCATGAGCTACGGCACGCCGGACTGGCGACCGTGGGTGCTCGACGAGCACGCATCTGAGCTGTTCTTCCGGCGCGCGATCGAGGCCGGCATCAACTTCTTCGACACCGCCGACATCTACTCGCTCGGCCGGAGCGAGGAGGTGACGGGTCGGTGGCTGCGCGAGTACGGCAACCGCGACGAGTTGGTGATCGCGACCAAGGTGCACTTCCCGATGAGCGACCGGCCGAACATGTCAGGCCTCTCGCGCAAGCACATCGAGCAGGCATGCGACGACAGCCTGCGGCGGCTGGGCATCGACACGATCGACCTGTACCAGATCCACCGACTCGACCCCCACACGCCGATCGAGGAGATGCTCGCCGCGCTCGACTCGCTCGTCACGAAGGGCAAGGTGCGATACCTCGGCGCCAGCTCGATGTACGCGTGGGAGTTCATGAAGCTGCTGTCGATCAGCGAGCGCAACGGGTGGGCCCGCTTCGTGGCGATGCAGGATCACTACAACCTGATCGCCCGGGAGGACGAGCGCGAGATGCACCCGCTGTGCCTGCACGAGGGCGTCGGGGTGATCCCGTGGTCACCGCTCGCCCGCGGCCACCTCGCGGGCACGCGACCCGCGATGGGAGAGGGCGACAGCACGCGGGCGACGACCGACGGCCTCGACCGGATCCTCTACACGTCCGAGAGCGATCGTGCGGTCGTCGAGGCTCTGCGCTCGGTCGCGGCGCGCCACGATCGTCCGATGGCGCAGATCGCGCTGACCTGGGTGCGCACCCGGCCGGCGGTGACCGCACCGATCATCGGAACGACGAAGATCGAGCAGCTCGACGACGCGCTCGCCTCACTCGAGATCGAGTTGACCGACGACGATGTCGCCGAGCTCGAGGCACCCTACGCGCCCCGGCGTTCGTCCGAGCTGGGCAGTCCCTCGCTGCGCTGAGCGGGCGTGGTCAGCGGGCGAAGACCTGGGAGTCGTCGGCGAACGCCTTGAACTCGATGGCGTTTCCCGACGGGTCGAGCAGGAACATCGTCGATTGCTCGCCGACCTCGCCGGCGAAGCGCGTGTGGGGCTCGATGACGAAGGTCACGCCGACATCTTCGAGTCGTCGTGCGAGTTCGTCCCAGGCCCCACGGGTGAGGAGAACCCCGAAGTGCGGGACCGGCACGGCGTCGCCGTCGACGTCGTTCGTGAGCCCTCGATCGTCCGGCGACCGTGAACGGTCGAGGTGGGCGACGAACTGGTGGCCGTACAGGTCGAAGTCGACCCAGGTGTCGGTCGAGCGTCCCTCCGGGCATTCGAGGATCTCACCGTAGAAGCGCCGTGCTGCGTCGAGATCGTGCACCGGCATCGCGAGGTGGAACCGCGGCCTGGGCTCGTCGTTCGTCCGTCTCGCGGTCACGTCGCGGGGTTCGCTCGCCGGTTCGCTCGACGGTTCACTCACGGATCCGGTCGCCCCTCGGCCGGTAGGGCGTAGGTGCCCTGTGCCGTCGCGGTGGGCTTGTCTTTGCGGTCGTCGCACCAGAGGCGGACCGTGCCGACGACGCTGCGTCTCCCGGCGCGTTCGAGCGTCGCCCCGGCCCACAGCACACGGCCCTGCGCGGGGCGCAGGAACCGGATCGAGAGCTCGGACGTGAGCGCCATCGGTTCGATCCGTCCGATCGCGCCGAACACGAGGTACCAGAGCGCGGCATCGGCGGCGGCGAACTGTGTCGGCCCTGAGATGAACCCGCCCGGTCGCAGCGAATCATCTCCGACGACGCGGCGGGCGATGGCGTAGTCGCGGCCGATCTCGGCACACCACGACTCGGTGCCCGGGAACGCTGCCGCGAGCATCTCGTTGACCGCTTCGATCGTCGGCTCGATCGTCGGCTCGATCGTCGGTACCTCTCCATCGCTCATCGGCGGCACGCTATCGACCCGCTGAATGCCGGGGGGCAGGGGAGGAGATGGCACTCTGTCGGGATGAATCGTGTGGTGATCGTCGGTGCGTCGCTGGCCGGTCTTCGGGCGGCCGAGACGCTGCGCCAGCGCGGTCACGACGGCGAGGTCCTCGTCATCGGCGCCGAACATCATCGTCCCTACGACCGTCCTCCACTGTCGAAGAAGCTGCTGGCCGGCGAGTGGGAGCCCGACCGGATCAACCTCCGCCCTGCGGACACGTTCGATGATCTCGACGTCGACTGGCGCTTCGGAGCCGAAGCCACGGCACTGAGCCTCGACGACCGGACGCTCGCGCTCGCCGACGGCTCCGACGTCGCCTACGACGGGCTGATCATCGCGACGGGTGCGAGCCCGCGCCGTCTCCCAGATCAGGAGCGGGTGGGTGGTGTCCACGTACTCCGCACGCTCGACGACGCGCTCGGGCTGCGTTCGGAGATCGCCGATGGCGGACGTCGCGTGATCGTCATCGGCGCAGGGTTCATCGGCCTCGAGGCCGCGCTGACCGCCCATCGGCTGGGCAACGAGGTGACCGTCCTCGAAGGAGCCGCGGCGCCGCTCGTGCGCGGTCTCGGCGCGGAGATGGGAGCGTTGATCGGAGGGCTGCATTCCGAGCGCGGGATAGACCTCCGCTGCGGTGTCCGGATCGCCGGGATCGAGGAGGACGCGGTGCGGCTGGGCGACGGGACACGGCTGCCGGCCGACGTGATCCTGGTCGGGATCGGCGTCGACCCGGCGACCGGATGGCTCGAGGGGAGCGGCCTCGAGATCCGCGACGGGATCGTGTGCGACGCGACGCTCCTGGCCACGACCACCGGTGGCGGGTCGGCGGCCCGGGTGTACGCGGCCGGTGATGTCGCTCGGTGGTGGAATCCGCTGTTCGACGAGGAGATGCGGGTCGAACACTGGACGAACGCGGCCGAGCAGGGGGCGCGTGCGGCTGAGAACCTGCTCGCCGTCGAGCGCGGCGAGCCGGCCGAGGCCTACGCGCCTGTGCCGTTCGTTTGGAGCGATCAGGGCGACCTCCGAATCCAGCTGATCGGCCGACCCTCAGCCGATGACGACGTCGAGATCGTCGCCGGCTCGGCGGCCGACGGCAAGCTGCTCGCGCTGTACAGCCGGGCGGGCAGGCTGCGGGGCGCGCTCGGGATCAACGCTCCGAGATGGGTGATGCCGATGCGCAAGCCGCTGCTCGAGCGGTCGGGTTTGGACGACGCCCGCACCGTCGTCAAGGACCTGACCAGGTCGTAGGCTTCGCCGCCATGACGTCAACGGGTTCGCATCTCTCCGGGGTCTGGTCGAAGGTGACCGACCTGCGCGTGGTGCGCGGTCACGGGTGTCACGTCGTCGATTCGGGCGGCCACGAGTACCTCGACTTCACCGCCGGCATCGCCGCGGCGTCGACCGGCCACGCCCACCCGAAGGTGGCCCAGGCCGTCGCCGACCAGGCGCAGAAGTTCATCCATGCGCAGGCCAACGTCTACACGCACGACCTGCTCGAGCCCCTCGCCGAGCGTCTCGCCGAGATAACGCCCGGTCCGATCGACACGTTCTTCTTCACGACGTCGAGCGACGAGGCGGTCGAGTCGGCGGTGAAGCTCGCGAAGCACGCCACCGATCGCCGGAGCCTCGTCGTTTTCGACGGCGCATTCCACGGCCGTACCAGCCTCACCCTGGCGATGTCGTCGGCGCGCTCGATCGACCGCGAGGGTTACGGACCCTTCCCGGACGAGGTCTACGTCGCGCCCTTCCCCGACCCCCACGTGTCCGACCAGGAGGAGGAGGTCAGCCGGGCGCTGCGCGGCCTCGACCGGCTGTTCCAGACCCAGGTCCGTCCCGACGAGGTAGCGGCGATCGTGATCGAGCCGGTGATCGGCGAGCGCGGGTACATCCCGACTCCGAAGCAGTTCATGAACGGCCTCGGTGCGCGCTGCGACGAGTTCGGCATCCTGCTCGTCGCCGACGAGGTGCAGAGCGGCTTCGGTCGCACCGGGCACATGTTCGCGATGGATGAGCACGACGTCGAGGCCGACATACTTTGCATGGCCAAGGGCATCGCCTCGGGGTTTCCGATGGCGGCGATCGGTACTCGCCGCGAACTCGACGACAAGTGGCGTACCGGCAGCCACGGCGGGTCGTACAACGGAAACCCCCTCGGATGTGCTGCCGCCCTGGCGACGATCGATGTCATCACCGAGCCCGGGTTCCTCGACAACGTGCGTGCCAGGGGCACGCAACTGATCGACGGGCTCCGGGCACTGCAACAGCTCGACGGCTCGTTGCTGCACGTTCGCGGCCGGGGACTGATGGTCGCGACCGAGTTCGACTCGCCAGACCGGGCCGAGGCGATCGTCGAGCACTGCCTGCGCGAGAGCAACCTCATCTTGATGTTGGCCGGCACGCGCAATCGCACGATCCGCTGGATGCCGCCCCTCGTCGTGACCTCCGATGAGATCAACGAGGCGCTCGCCGCCTTCGAGTCCGCGATCCGCGCGACCGGCTAGATGGCCCGCCTCGACGCGACGCGTCTCGGGGCGTGGCGCGACATGCGGGTCGCAGTCGACGACATCGAGCGGCGCGTCGACCGTGACCTCCGCGACGAGTGGGACATCTCGCTCGCCTGGTTCGACGTGCTCGCGTCTCTACAGCGACTGGGGGGTACCGCCCGTCCGCTCGACGTGGCCGCCGACCTCGGAATCCCGGCGTCGAGCATCAGCCGGCGACTCGACCGGCTCGAGGAGGAGGGCTGGATCGCCCGCCATCGACCCGCCCTCGAATCCGTCGATCGAGACGGCGAACTCCCCGATCTGCGAGCTGTCGATATCGAGCTGACGCGGACGGGGCGCAGGCTGTGGCGTGAGATGAACGTCAGCTTCAGACGGTCTGTCCAGGCGAACTTCGCGATCCACCTCGGAGACGACGAGGTCGC
>CBDUYD010000119.1:0-9028 GCA_965371355.1 uncultured Ilumatobacteraceae bacterium | reverse complement strand
GTCGCTGTCGAGGATGCCCTCGCTGCCGCAGATGCCGAGAACACGGAGGGCTGAGCAGATGTCATTCACCGCACAAGACGTCAAGGCGCTGCGCGAATCGTCGGGCGTCGGCATGCTCGACTGCAAGAAGGCGCTCGAAGCGACCGGCGGCGACGTCGACGAAGCGAAGACCTGGCTCCGTGAGAAGGGTCTCGCCGCGAGCGCCAAGCGCGAAGACCGTGACGCCTCACAAGGTGTTGTCGGCATGGTCGT
The DNA here is from genome assembly GCA_965371355.1 of uncultured Ilumatobacteraceae bacterium. Taxonomy (GTDB): domain Bacteria; phylum Actinomycetota; class Acidimicrobiia; order Acidimicrobiales; family Ilumatobacteraceae; genus JASJHI01. The sequence goes on along the minus strand of CBDUYD010000119.1, from coordinate 8,776 downwards.
CGACGGCAATGTCGGAGCTCTCGTCGAACTCAAGAGCGAGACCGATTTCGTCGCCGGCTCCGACCAGTTCAAGGACGAGGCCCGCGCACTCGCCGACCTCGTCGCAGCCAAGGGCGTCGACGCCGTGGCCGAGCGCAGCACCGAACTCGACGAACTGAGGGTGACGCTCAAGGAGAACATCGGCCTCGGTGAACTCGCTCGCATCGAGGTCGCCGACGGCAACGTGCTCGGCACCTACGAGCACATCCAGGGCGGGCGCGGCGTCAACTGCGTGCTCGTCGAGGTGAGCGGCGGCGACGCCGATCTCGCGCACGACGTTGCCGTACACATCGCGTTCGCCCGCCCGAAGTACCTCAGCCGCGACGACATACCCGCCGACGTGGTCGACGCCGAGCGTCAGACGCTCGAGACGATCACCCGCAACGAGGGCAAGCCCGAGGCGGCGATGGAAAAGATCATCACCGGTCGGATGAACGGCTTCTACAAGGACGTCGTTCTGCTCGACCAGCCCTACGCGAAGGACGACAAGCAGACGGTCACGCAGTTCCTCGGCGGCGCCGGCATCGTCGCGTTCGCACAGATCGAGATCGGCTGAAGAACGACATCGGTCGATTGAGCGTCTGAACGGCGTCGCTCTGAGTGCAGTACGGTCGGCGGCGCCGTCGTCGCGTCCGGGAGGAAGTCGGCGACCAACCGACCTGCGGAGGGCCATGACCGATCAGAACGACCCCGACGAGCGCCCATCCCGACCGAGCTGGAAGCGCATCGTCTTCAAGCCATCGGGCGAGGCGATGGCGGGAGCATCCGGATTCGGGCTCGACGGTGAGACCCTCGACGCGACCGCACGCGACATCATCGATCTCCGGCAGAACCTCGGCATCGACGTCGCCGTCGTCGTCGGCGGTGGCAACTTCTGGCGCGGCCGCACCGGTTCCTTGGCCGGCATGGATGCGACCCAGTCCGATCACATCGGCATGCTCGGAACCGTGATGAACGCGCTCGCCCTGCAGGACGCCCTCGAGCGTCTCGGCCAGGACACCCGCGTCCAGTCGGCGATCGAAATGCCCCGTATCGCCGAGGCCTACATCCGTCGCCGGGCCGTCCGCCATCTCGAGAAGGGCCGGGTCGTCATCTTCGCCGCCGGAACCGGCAATCCCTTCTTCACCACCGATACCGCGGCGGCGCTGCGTGCGGCCGAGCTCGAGGCCGAGGTGCTGATCAAGGGGACCCACTCCGGGGTCGACGGCATCTACTCCGCCGACCCCCGCGCCGATTCCACGGCGACGAAGTACGACGAGATCGGGTACCTCGAGGTGATGACCAAGGATCTGAAGGTGATGGATGCCACGGCCATCGCGTTCTGTCGCGACCACGACATCCCGATCGTCGTGTTCGACATGTCGAAGCCGGGCTCACTGCGCAATATCGTGCAGGGTGGGACCGAGGGCACGCTCGTCCACGAACTCTGATCGCCGGCGATTGCCTCTCTGCGCGCGTCCGACCTGGGTACGCTGGTGAGGTGATCGACGAGACGCTGCTCGAAGCGATGGAAAAGATGGACGGAGCGGTCGAGCACACCCAGACGCAGTTCGGTTCGGTACGAACCGGTCGGGCGACACCATCTCTCGTCGAGCATCTCAACGTCGACTACTACGGTGCTCCCGTTCCAATGCAACAGCTAGCCGCGATCTCGGTACCCGAGGCCCGCCAGCTGTTGATCAAACCGCACGACAAGGGTGCGCTGGCGGCGATCGAGAAGGCGATTCGCGACAGCGATCTCGGGATCTCGCCGAACAACGACGGTGTATCGGTCAGGTTGTCGCTCCCACAGCTCACCGAGGAACGACGTCGCGAGTACGTCAAGGTCGTCAAGAGCATGGCCGAGGACGGCCGCATCGTGGTGCGTGCGGCGCGGCGCGACGCCCGCAAGGCGATGGAGAATGCCGAGAAGGACAGCGACATCTCCGCGGACGAACTCGAACGGGCCGAGAAGGAACTCGAGAAGGTCACCCACGAACATGTCGAACACATCGATGCCGCGCTCGGACGCAAGGAACACGAGCTGCTCCAGGTCTGATCGCGGAATCTGTGGTCGGCCGATCGGCGAGAAGGGGATGAATCATGACCGATGACATCTGGGAATCCGATGACTCGTCGAAGGACGACGATAGCGAAGGGCGACCGCGGGGACCCCTCGAGAGCCAGATAGACGATTTCGACAGCGATGACTTCGGCGGGCCGCTGTTCGGTGAGACGACCGAACAGCCGACGACATCGTCGGCTTCGGACTCATCGTCGGATTTGGGCTCGTCGTCGGATCCGGGCTCGACCGACGCTGGTTCACCGTCGGAGCCGACATCTGTCCCGAAGTCCGAATCCCTCAGCTTCGGGCGCGATGACACCGGCTCGCTGCCGCATTGGACCGAGGCGCCAACCGGTGACATCCCGCGAATCGAACCGCCGGCGGGTGACTCCCCGGATCCGACCGACGACCTCGACGTGTGGTCGTCGTTCAGCGGTGACGCGCCGGTCTGGAAGGAAGGCGACGACGTCGACCATCCATCCGGTGGGGTGCCCACGACCGCGCCGCCGGTAGATCCGACCGGCGAACTGACCTGGGAGGACGCAGCTCCCGACGCAGCACCCGACGCGGCAGCCGAGGACGACCAGGTCGATGCCGACGCCACCACTGCGGTGCCGATGGGCGACCCGGGCGAGTCCGGGTCGGCCGACGCCATCGCCGACGCGCCACCGCGCGAACCGGCACGGATCACGATCGGCACCGATCCCTCGGGCCTGACGCGACGGCCCGACGCGACAGGCCGTGCTGCGGCCAAGCAGCGCCCGCCGGGATCCACTCCGCCGCTCGCGGCCGGAGGCGACCGCAACCTGCCGATCGCGATCGCGGTGGGTCTGGGCCTCGCTGCGGCGTTCCTGCTCCTGACGATGTGGCGTCCGGCCGGGGCGATCGCGTTCATCACCGTCGCGCTCGGCCTCGCGTCGATCGAGTACTTCTCGAAGGTCACCGAGAAGGGTTACAGGCCGGTCGTCGCGGCCGGTGTCGCGGCGTGTGTCGCCGCCCCACTCACCGCGTACTGGGTCGGCGAGCGGATGTACCCGATCGTGCTCGCGTTCTGTTTCATCGCGGCCGCCGCCGGATTCATCGGAGCCAACTCGATCGAGGTCGGGCCGATGCCCAACATGGCGATCACGATGCTCGGGGTCGTGTGGATCGGCATGCTCGGGTCGTTCGCCGCGCTGATCGTGCGCTACTCGAACTTCTTCGGAGGTGACAACTCGATCGGCACCGACACGATCGTGCTGCTCGCGATCGGGGTGGTCGCCAACGATGTCGGCGCGTACTTCGCCGGTTCGGCGTTCGGGCAGACGCCGCTGCGCGCGTGGATCAGTCCGAACAAGTCGATCGAGGGATTCCTCGGCGGCACCGTCCTGACGCTCGTCGTGATGGTGGTCATCGGGATGCGCGACCTCAGCGACACATGGTCGAGCACGAGCCACCTCCTCATGCTCGGCATCGTCATCTCTGCGATGGCGCCGCTCGGCGATCTCACCGAGAGCATGTTCAAGCGCAACCTCGACGTCAAGGATTTCGGATCGATCATCAAGGGCCACGGTGGTGTCCTCGACCGATTCGACGGGTTCCTGTTCACCCTCCCGGCGGTCTACTACCTGATGCTCGTCATCGAGCCGTGGACCTCCGCCTGACGCTCTTCGGGCGATGAACGCGATCCGGGTCGCGATCGGAGGTTCGACCGGGTCGATCGGCACCCAGACGCTCGATGTGATCCGCGCCGAGAACCGGCGCGAGCCGGGTTCGTACGAGATCGTCTCGCTGAGCGTGGGGAGTTCCGTGCGCGAGGTCGTCGATCAGGCGAGCGAGTTCCGCCCACGCCTGATCGCGGTCGCGGACCCCGTCGCGCGGGCCGAGGTCGAGATGATGGTTCCGGCGGGCATCGATGTCGTCGCCGAACTCGCGGCGATCGTCGACGGTGCCGATGTCGTCGTCAACGGCGTCGTCGGGTTCGCGGGCCTGCCCCTCACGATAGAGACGCTGAGATCGGGTCGGCGGCTCGCACTCGCCAACAAGGAGAGCCTGATCGCGGCGGGCCCGGTCGTGAGGCCCCTGCGCGAGACACCGGGCGCCGAACTCGTGCCGGTCGACAGCGAGCACTGCGCGCTGCACCAGTGTCTCCGCTCGTCCGAACGGCCGTCGATCGAGGTCGCGCGGCTGCTCCTCACCGCCAGCGGTGGACCGTTCCGGGGCAGGACCGCCGACGACCTGGCCGAGGTGACCGTCGAGTCGGCCCTCGCTCATCCGACGTGGAGCATGGGCCCGAAGATCACCGTCGATTCGAGCACGCTGATGAACAAGGGGCTCGAGGTGATCGAGGCGCACGAGCTGTACGGCACTCCCTACGACCGGATCGACGTCGTCGTCCATCCGCAGTCGGTCGTGCACTCGATGGTCGAGTTCACCGACGGTTCGACCATGGCACAGCTGAGCATGCCCGACATGCGCCTGCCGATCGGCTACGCCCTCGCCTACCCGGACCGGATGGCGACACCGTTCGGCCGTATCGACTGGGCCGAGTTGGGTCGGCTCGATTTCGAACCGCCGGATCGGGAGACGTTCCGCTGCCTCGACATCGCCTACGAGGCGGGCAGGCTGGGCGGTAGCGCGCCAGCTTGGTTGAGCGCCGCCAACGAGGTCGCGGTCGATGCATTTCTCGCCGGATCGATCCGGTGGAATCAGATCGCTGACGTGTGCGTTGGGGTGATGGAGAGGCATGATGGAGGAACCCCGATGACCGTCCACGACGTTGAACACGCCGATGCGACCGCCCGACGGGTCGCCTCAGAACTACTCAGACGATGACCGATCAACTCTCAGCATCCGATCAGGCCCCGCCGGACCCTCCCGCGTTCGATCCGCCGGTCGAGGCCGACCGGGCCGGTGGCGGTCGATTCGACGCCAGGATCGACCCCCGGATTGAAAGGGTCAAGAGCGAGATCGTCGCCGGCGGTGCGGTGCGCGAGAGGTCCGACGACGAGCTCGCGGGTGGTTGGACCGGCTGGCTGGCGATGGCCGCCATCGGCGCCCTGTTCGTCTGGCTGGCGTTCGTCAACATCTGGATCTTCGTCTTCGTCTTCGGACTCGTCGTCTCGATCTTCCTCCACGAACTCGGTCACTTCCTCACCGCGCGCTGGACCGGCATGAAAGTGACCCAGTTCTTCCTCTTCTTCGGTCCGCGTCTGTGGAGCTTCCGGCGCGGCGAGACCGAGTATGGCGTGCGGGCACTGCCGCTCGGCGCGTTCGTTCGCATCATCGGGATGAACCGGATGGACGATGTCGATCCCACAGACGAAGGCCGCTCATACCGCCAGCAGAGCTATCCGAAGCGGATGCTCGTCATCTCGGCCGGATCGATCATGCACATCATCATCGCGATCGTGCTGCTCTTCGCCGTGTACTCCACGCAGGGTGAGATCACCGCGCGCGACGAGCCGCGCGTGCTCGTCGCCGCCACGAGCGATGGCCTGCCCGCCTCGACCGCGGGCATCGTCGAGGACGACGAGATCGTCTCGGTCGGTGGGATCACCGTTGCGTCCTCGGCCGAACTCGGCACTGCGGTCCGCTCGTTCGAGCCCGGCGACGACGTCGAGGTCGTCGTGCTGCGCGATGGTGAAACGGTGCGGGTGTCGGCTCAGTTGGTCGCCAACACCAACGTGCCCGACGATCACGAACTCTACGGCACAGCGCTGATCGGCCTGCGGTCGTACAGCCCACCGCTCTACCAGGACCACGGTCTCGGCGGAGCTGCGGTGAACGCCGTCACCGACGTGGTCCCCGTGTCGTTCGAGTCGGTCAAGGGTGTCGTCAAGGTGCTCAATCCCGTCAACGTCGTCGGCCACCTCACCGGATCGAGCGACGACATCGGGAGCCGTCCGACCACGATCTACGGCGTCGCCAACGTGTCCGACGACATCGGTGAGACGTCGGGTCTGGCGGGGGTGCTGTACCTGTTGGCGGTACTCAACATCTTCATCGGGGTGTTCAACATGTTCCCGTTGTTGCCGCTCGACGGCGGGCACGCGGCGATCGCGACCTATGAACGCGTTCGAGAGTGGGGCCGCGGGTCGAGGCAGCGCTACTTCGCCGATGTCGAGCGCTTGATGCCGCTCGCGATGGGCGTCATCATGGTTCTTGCGCTGCTGATGTTCGCCGGGCTCTACCTCGACATCACCGAGCCGATCGGCTGACGTCGTGGACGTGTCGAGCTCGGCGGTCGCCCGCAAGCCGACCCGCAAGATCACTGTCGGCAGCGTCGACGTCGGTGGCGACGCGCCGGTGTCGATCCAGTCGATGACGATCACCAAGACGGCCGACGTCGACGGCACTCTCCAGCAGATCTACGCACTTGCCGCCGCCGGGGCCGACATCGTGCGGTGCACCTGTAACGACACCGAGGCCGCGGAGGGACTCGCTCGGATCGTGCCGCGCTCGCCCGTGCCGATCGTCGCCGACATCCACCACCAGTACAAGATGGCGCTGGCCGCGATGGAGGCGGGTGTCCACGGGCTGCGCCTCAATCCAGGCAATATCCGCCGGCCCGAACACATCAAGGCGGTCGCATCCGAGGCCCGCGATCGCGGGGTACCGATCCGCATCGGCGTGAACGCCGGCTCGCTAGATCCTGCGCTCTATGAGAAGTACGGCGGCGCGACGCCCGAGGCGATGGTCGAGTCGGCGCAGCAGGAGATCGCCTACTTCGACGAGGTCGGATTCGACATGATCAAGATCTCGGTGAAGGCGTCGAGCGTGCCGCTGATGGTCGACGCTTACCGGCAGCTGTCCGAGGTGACCGATCACCCTCTGCATCTCGGCGTCACCGAGGCCGGTCCACCCCCTGCCGGTCTCATCAAGGCGACCGCCGGGATCGCGACGCTGTTGCTCGAGGGCATCGGTGACACGATCCGCTATTCGCTCACCGCCGATCCGGTCGAGGAGGCCCGTGCTGGCCGTCAGCTCCTCGAGGCGCTCGGGCTACGCGAGCGCAAGAACGTCGATCTGATCGCCTGTCCGTCCTGCGGCCGCGCCGAGGTCGACGTGATCGACATCGCGAGGCGGGCGATGGAGGCCTTCGGCGAGCGTGAACTGCCCCTCCAGGTGGCGGTGATGGGGTGTGTCGTCAATGGACCCGGGGAGGCCCGCGATGCCGACATCGGGATCGCCGCCGGCAACAAGCGCGGTCACCTCTTCGTCAAGGGGCAGAACGTCGCCGTCGTCCCCGAGTCAGAGATGGTCGAGCAACTCGTCGAGTGGGCCGAGTACATCACAGAGCACGGCGTCGATGCCGCACTCGAGCGGGTCGACCTCGAGAAGGCGCGGCGGGAGGCCGAGCGCGACCGTGCCCGCCTGCTCGCCGATCAGGGCGACGACGCCAACCACGCCGCCGAGAAGATCGTCGAGATCCGCCGCACGACCGGCGCCTGACCACGCGCGTCGTCCCTGGTCGCGTTGTCACGGTGACGTGACGAGGTAGGTCTCGGCCGTCGGCCGGTATTCGGTTCCCGATGGCAGGTACACGGTCGAGCCGTCGAGGCCCACCGCCAGCTCGTCGCCGACCGATCGGTGGGAGTCACCCGGGCTGATTCGGCGGAGTTCGCAGCCGGCCTCTGCAAGCGGATACCGACCGGACGTCGCTGCCGTCTTCATCACCGGCTCGGCGAGCGGTGTTGCGTCGACGACGTCGAGCAGTTCGTCGATGTCGACGTGTTTGGTCGTGAGCCCGCCGCGGACGACGTTGTCGCTGGCGCCCATCAGCTCGATGCCGGCACCTCCGAGGTAGGCGTGGAGGTTGCCGGCGGTCAGGTGCAGCGCTTCTCCGGGCTCGAGTCGGACGCGGTTGAGCAACAGGGTGACGGCGACGCTCGGATCGCCCGGATAGCGATCGTCGAGTTCAGCCACGAGCCGCGCCTCGGGTAGGTCGCTCGCCCTGCACGCCTCGATGATCGGCGATACGGCGATCTCCCCCCGGTAGAGGTCGGCGAGCACGCCACCGGGACCGCGGCGCTCGAGTTCGTCGGCGAGTTCTCCGAGTCCCAGCGCGCACAGCAACCGGCCGGTCGGCTCGATCGGGCGGATGCCGCACAAGGCATCGAAGCCGGTGAGCGCCACCAGCAGCTCGGGCTTCGGATTCGGGTCGGGGAAGACGCCTCGCTCGAATCCGGCACGGGCCTGTGCCGCGTTCGGATGTGCCTGGAGCGACAATGGCTCGGTGGCGGCGAGCACCTTGAGCAGGTACGGAAGTGGTCCGGTCACCTCGATCAGTGGGGTCCCATCGTCGAGGACGGCCGGGCCGGCGGGGTGGGTGCCGAGCCACAGCTCGGCCCACGGCCGCCCGTCGGGCTCGAGCCCGAGCAGTTCGGGGATGAACGCGGTGTCGCCCCAGGTGTAGTGCTTGACCGATCCGGTGACCACGAGCGACACGCGATCAGCGTACGGGCGAGAAATCACTCGACCGCGACGGCAAATCGACCGATGAGTAATGCATACTGAGAACGATTGGCGTGAGGCGTGTGGCGGGCAAGCGGCCCCTGGATGTCCTCGACCGCGCTACCTCCACCCCCCAAAGGAATTGATGCTGAACATCCGGCGGAACACGCAGCGGCGAGCACCGCGCGCAACGTCTGACCCGATCTCCGGCCGACGGAGTGCCGGCCTCGTCGCCGCACTCTCGGCGGTCGCGATGGT
>CBDUYD010000118.1:0-9034 GCA_965371355.1 uncultured Ilumatobacteraceae bacterium | reverse complement strand
CTTTCTCACACTCATGGGCGCCGCCATGACACGCAGCGAGTAGTCGAGCATTCGAGACGCACCCCCTCGGAGTCGAGGCTGATCAAGTCATGATTCGTCAGGGGCCCCCTCAATGCGGGCCGGCGAAGGGAATCTCGCTGACCTCGACGAACCCGTCGCTGCGCACCGCCGCTGTCGAGGACGTTCGCTCGGCACGGCCATGGGACGGCATGGTCATCGACGGTCGGGATCAGGTATCGGCCGGTAGCGTTTCTGCGGCCCGGTGTACCGACCCGAGGAGTGTTCCGATGCCCGCAGTCGAACCCGCCGACGGGTCGAGTCCGATCTCGCGGTTCACGACCATGCCGGTACGACAACGAGCCGTCGTCGCGGGCGTTCTCATCGCGGCGCTCGTCGCCTACGTCGCTGCGACGAACATCGACCGTGGAACGGGCTCGGTCGACCTGCTCCCCGAACAGCGCGCGGTGATCGAATCGCTCGCCGCCGACGGGCGGTGTGCGGATCTCCAGGTGCTGATCGACGACGCCGAGACCGACCGCGGGGTGCCATTCACGGACCGATCAGAACGAGCCGGTGCGCTGATCGACTACACCCGGGTGGTGATGGGCAGCATCGGCTGCACGGACTGATCGCTCGCCATCGCCCGATGTGGGTCGGGCCCCGGCTGTGTCCGCGGTCGAGCTGATGAGATGCCAGCGCGGCCCTCGTTGATAGGGGTCAGCCAGCGGAGCTCGCCGTTCTGTCGCCTCACCGGAGCGATGTTGTCAGACTAGATTTGGACACTACAGCCCCGCTCAAACAACTAGACAGAGTCGATGCACCGCGAAGGCGAGTCACAACGGGAGCGTGAGTTGGCCGGTTATCGGGCGAGGAGCCCATGGCCGGGTGAGGACGGCGGACCCACGCGACGTCAGTCTCCCCGGATCGTCGGCGACGCCGGCCGAGGCTGGGGCCTGGCCCGGGGCGGTGCGCTCGAGTCGACCGCCACACGCGCCGTGTCGGTAGGGGGCATGATCGTGCTGCGCGACCCGGGCGAGGTATATGCGATGGGTTGCACGCTCGAGGCCGACTCGACATCCTGGCTCGAACGTATCGATGGCGAATCGCTGGAGATGGTTCGCCGCTCCCCGGATCTCGCCGGTGGCCCGTTCTGGCCGGGTGGCGTTGCCGCCCATGCCAACGGGGATATGTACGTCACGTTCGGCCGATGGTGTCATCGGCTCGATCCCGACTGCCAGCCGGTGGTCTCGGTCGAGTTGCCCCACCCGCGGCCCTACAACTCGCTGGTGGTCCTGCCCGACGGCCATCTGGTGATGAAGGATCTGGGGGGTGGCGTGGGGGCGCAGGCCCTTCCTCCGGACGAGGAGTGCGAGGTGATCGTCCTCGAGCCCGAGCGGCTCGAGATCGTCGATCGGCAAGACCTGGGCGAGGGCTCGATCGCTCGACTCTCGCTGCACGTGCCGCTCGAGGGCGATCCCGAGGTCGTGGTGGTCGGCGATCGACGGCTGCACCGGCTGGCCTGGGACGGCTCGTCGCTCACCCGACACGGAGCGGCACCGTGCTACCTGAACGCAGACGGTCAGGGATTCGGCTGGGACGCGGTGGTGGCGTCGGGGGCGGCGTGGTTCCTCGACGACGGTGAGGGCACCGAGAGCTTCAGCGGGCACTTCCGGGGCCAGGGCGTCGCCACCGCCCCGCTGCGGTTGTGGCGGGTCGACCTCGCCGACTCCTCGCTCTCGTCGGTCGAGGTGTGCGGGAGGCCCGGTGCCATCATCGCCAACCCGCCATTGGTCGACGAGGCACGCGGGATAGCGGTCGCGTACGACTCCGGGAACGGTGTGCTCGGTGGTTGGGCACTGGACGCCGATGGACGGTTCGCCGCCGATGAGCCCGTCTGGCGTCACGATCAGAACCAAGCCGGACACCAGGTTCTATTCGCCGACACGGGTGAGCTGGTGGCGTTCGACTTCGATCTCGGGCGAGGCACCGACGTGGCTGTCGTTCGGGATGTGGCCACCGGCGACGAGCTGGCGCGCGTGGACACTGGTTCGCCAGTGCAGCACCTCTTGTTTCCGGCGGTCGGGTGGTCAGGCGAGCTCTACACGGTCAGCTTCACCAATCTCACCCGACTCGCCGTGCACTGATCCCAGCGCTGAGCTGACCGCGACGCTGGGCGTCAGCGCGCCGTCCTCAACGTCCATCGACCGACCGGGTGGCTTCTGTTCGCTGGTCACCTCGAGCGCCGACTTGCTCGTCAGGTGCCGGTCGGTTGCGAGGGAACACAAGTTTGTAATGATCATGTGGAACGAACAAAAAGTTGGTATACTGGAATCCATGGATGCGGATGCGGTGGACACCCAGACGGACTTCACCGCAGTGGTGGCGGACATCGCCTTGTTCGACGACGCTGAGTTGACCGCACGATTCCGTCAGTTGGAGCTGGATCAACGTCGAGCCGCCGCGGAGATGGCGGCGATTGCCGGCGAGGTCGATCGGCGGGGTGTCTACCGTCACGACGGGCACCGGGCGCTTCCGGGCTGGTTGCGAGCCCAGGGCAACTATGCCGGCGGCAGTGTCAGTCGCACGCGGCGATTGGCTCGTCTGTTCTACGAGTCTCCGGTGGTCGGCGAAGAGCTCTACGCGGGGCGGATCGGCCTCGATCAGGCTGCCGAGCTGGGTCGTGCCCGCGCAAATCCGCGCTGCGGGGAAGAGCTCGGCGACATCGTGCAGGTGCTGTTGGAGCACGCCAACCGGTTCGACTACAACAACTTCAGTGCGTGTGTGCGACGGTGGGAGCTCCTCGCCGATCTCGACGGCGCCCACCGCGATCGCGGCGCCGCAGTGCAAGCCCGTCGCGCCGCCGTCGTAGCCGGGGTCGACGGTGTCGACGTCAGCGCCAGCGGCGGCACTGCCCTGCAGGCCGCCGAGATGGTGGCCATCATGGAGGCGTTCGTAGAGGTCGAGTTCCAACGCGATCTTGCCGAACGTCGGCGCCGTGCAGGCGCCGACGCTGCGGACAGCGATCTCGCCCGCACCGATGCGCAACGCCGCTTCGACGCCTTGATGACGATCTTGCGAACCGCGAACAACAGCCCTCACGACGACACCCCTGCCGCGGCGACCCTCAACGTCTTGTGTGACCAGTACAACTTCGAGTCTGCGCTGGCCTCCCACGGCCTCGCCGATGAGCCCGGCGATCTACGCCAACCCGACCCCACCCAGGCCCGCTGTGAGACCGCCGCCGGAACACCGCTCCTGCCCGACGACATCGTGCTCGCCGCTCTCGGCGGCTGGGTGCGGCGTGTCGTCACCGACTCCGCAGGCGTCGTCACCGATCTCGGCTACCGGCGCCGCTGCTTCACCGGCGGCGCCGCGGACGCTGCGCGTCTGCTGGTCACTACCTGTGAACATGTCGGCTGCACCGTTCCCGAAGCCTGGTCACAGATCGATCACCTCGAGGAATGGAGCCGCGATGGTGGCGCCACCGACCAGCAGAATGCCGGAATCGACTGTGGCTATCACAACCGTCACAAGCATCGCCACCGGCTGCGATCTCGCCGCGACAATCGCGGCAAGCTCCACGTGCAGCGACCCGATGGCACGTGGATGACGCCCGTCGGCACCGATCCTCCCACCGAGTACGACTTCCTCACCGATGAAGATCTCGCCGAACGCGCCCGCCGACGCCTCCACGACGAGGGCGCCCGCCGATAAACCCGGCGGCGACCGAGCGGGGCTGCGATCCCTACGCTGGTCGCCATGAGCGCCGACCGGTTGATCGAGACCATCCGCCGTTCCGTGATCGGCCGTGAAGAAATGGTCGAGGGCCCGTTCGGAGCCCGACCGGTGGTGTACGCCGACTACACCGCGTCGGGGCGCGCGCTGTCGTTCATCGAGGACTACCTGCACGACGTCGTGCTGCCGCTGTACGCCAACACCCACACCGAATCGTCGGGGACCGGGCTACAGACCAGTCGCTTCCGCGAGGATGCCCGGGAGATCATCCGCGACTGCGTCGGCGCCACCGACGATCACGCCGTGTTGTTCTGCGGGAGTGGGGCGACGGGCGCGATCGCCAAACTCGTCGGCGTGCTGGGGTTGAGGATCCCGTCCGTCCTCGACGACCGGTTCCGGCTCACCCGACACATCCCGGCGGACGAACGACCGGTCGTGTTCATCGGCCCGTTCGAGCACCACTCCAACGAGTTGCCCTGGCGGGAATCGATCGCGGATGTCGTGACCGTCCGCGAGGACGCCGACGGCCACGTCGACCTCGCCGATCTCGAAGCGCAGCTCGAACGGCACAGCCACCGGCCACAGCTCATCGGCTCGTTCTCGGCCGCGTCGAACGTGACCGGGATCGTCACCGACACCGCAGCCGTGTCGTCGCTGCTTCACCGCTACGGCGCACTGGCCATCTGGGACTACGCCGCCGCCGCGCCCTATGTAGAGATAGACATGGGATCGCCGGACGACGGACCGGCGTACCTCGACGCTGCGTTCGTCTCCCCGCACAAGTTCATCGGAGGACCTGGGACCCCGGGCCTGCTCGTGGCGCGCCGCGAGTTGTTCGCGAATCGTGTTCCCGACGTTCCCGGGGGCGGCACGGTCGCCTTCGTCAACCCGACCGACCACGACTACGTCGCCGAGGTCGAGCACCGCGAGGAGGGTGGTACTCCCGACATCGTCGGGTCGATCCGCGCCGGCCTCGTCTTCCAGCTGAAGGAGGCGGTCGGGGTCGGCGAGATCCAGCGCCGCGAGGAGCGCTTCCTGCGTGAAGCCGTGCGCACCTGGAGTGACCATCCCAACATCGAGATCCTCGGCAGTCGCGACGCGGAGCGGCTGTCGATCGTGTCGTTCACGGTTCGCGATGGCCCTTCGCGGCATGTGCACCACAACTTCGTGGTCGCCGTGCTCAACGACCTGTTCGGCATCCAGTCACGCGGCGGTTGCTCGTGCGCCGGTCCGTACGGGCACCGATTGCTAGGCATCGACCTCGACCGGTCCCGCGAGTTCGAGCGCGAGGTCGCGCGCGGGTGCGAGGGCATCAAGCCCGGCTGGGTGCGGGTGAACTTCAACTACTTCATCGACGACGAGACGTTCCGCTACGTCGTCGATGCCGTGTCCCTCGTCGCGGACCGGGGCCGCGAGTTGCTGCCCTGGTACCGCTTCGAGCCCTCGACGGGGCTCTGGCGGCACCGCGACGGGCTGACGCCGCCACCGCTGTCGTTACTCGACATCACCTACCCGCACGGCACCATGTCGTACCAGCGACGCCCGGCTCTGCTCCCCGAAGGCGGGCTGCCCGCCTACCTCGAACGGGCCCGGACCCTCATCGAGCAGCTCGCAGGCTCACCCCCCGAGCCGCTCGGGCTGCCCACCACGACGGCCGACTTCGAGCACCTGCGGTGGTTCCATTACCCCGACGAGGTGCTCGCCACGCCCTAGATGTACCGGCCCGAACGCGCGGCAGGTTGCGGCCGCCAGGGTCCTTGGGCCCTACTCGGCCATGAACTCTGGCACATAGGTTCGATTGCTACCTGCACCGCATACCTGCTCGACCGGTCGAAGGGACCCGCCATGCACGTCACATCCCGAATCATGAGAGTTGCCGGAGGCCAGACGAGCGAAGCCGTCGCAATGGTCCAGTACTTGTTGGGCCTCCTCAACGACAATCTCGGCGCCCAGTTCGGTGCATCGATGATGATCGGCGGCGACCCCAGCGCGATCAACGCAACCGGCATGTGGGAATCGATGGAGCAGTACGAGACGTTCCGGTCGGCCATCACCGAGAACGAGGAGGTCACGACCGCCATTCGTATCGGGGCGCATTTCTTCACCGACGACATGGAAGACACGATGTGGCAGGTCCATGCGGCCCCGGGTGACGCTGACCGGTACGCCATCATCACCGGTGTTCACATGGACCTCGCCCGCGTCCGCGACGCCTTGGCATTTGCCGCCGATGCGGCTGGAGTGGTCAGCGGCATCACGGGAAGGCCGGTCGGGGTCGCAACCGCCATCACCGGCGACATCTCGCGGCTGCTCTGGATCGGCTACGTACCCGACCTCTCGACGCTCGAAGCGAACAGCCAAGCCCTCCAGGCCAGCGAGGACTACTCCGACCTCTTCGCCAACGCTGCCGATCTCATGGTGCCAGGCTCCTTCGAATCGAACATCTGGCACAACCTCACCGACTGAGCCGTGACGGCTCTCACATCGACCTGACCACAGGTCACCCGATGGCCGCGGCGCACGGAACCCGTACGCGGCTCAGAGCTGGAGTCCGCGCGTGGCGCCCCCGTCGACGAGGATGTTCGCACCGGTCACGAAGCTCGCACGGGGACTGGCGATGAAGGTCACGACGTCGGCAACCTCCTCGGGCCGTCCGAGGCGCCGGAACGGGTTCTCGCGGAGTACGCCTTGGTACAGCTTCGGGTTCTCGTGCTCGATCCGCTCCCAGGTGCCGCCGGGGAACCTGATGTCGCCCGGGGAGACCGCATTCACGCGAACGCCACGGCGCGCCACCTCGAGTGCAAGCGACTTGACCATGCTCACCGTCGCCGCCTTCACCGCCGCGTAGGCACCCATCCACGGGATCCCGACACTCCCGGCGCGCGAGCCGATGCAGATGATGTTGCCGTCCTCGTCGTCGTTGATGTGCTCCAACCCGCTCCTGATCAGGGCGTGGGCCGCGACGATGTCGACGTCGACCGAACTGCGATAGTCCTGACCACCGAACCCGCTCACGTTGGACACGACCACGTCGATTCCACCCAGCTCACCGGCTGCCCAGTCCACGAACGCGGCGGGTCCGTCCGGCTC
The DNA here is from genome assembly GCA_965371355.1 of uncultured Ilumatobacteraceae bacterium. Taxonomy (GTDB): domain Bacteria; phylum Actinomycetota; class Acidimicrobiia; order Acidimicrobiales; family Ilumatobacteraceae; genus JASJHI01. The sequence continues at coordinate 2,209 of CBDUYD010000118.1, read as the reverse complement.
GGCCATGTCGGCGCGACGATGATGGATCTCACCCGACGCGGCCAGCTCGCGGGCGGTCTCCGCGAGATCTTGTTCGCCTCTCGCACAGATCGCGACCCGCGCCCCTTCGTCGAGGAATCCCTGCGCGATAGCGCGCCCGATCCCCTTGCTCGCTCCGGTCACGATCACGCGTTTTCCGGCCAGTCCCAGATCCATCCCGGTCTTCTCCCTCTTGTCGGTCGTCGACCTGCCCGCCGCGGGCAGCAGGCCGTCATGTGACGTGCTTGTCGAAAAGGTGCTGTTCTGCCGGCTTGTCGCCGTACAGCGCCTCGGCCGGGGTCTGCTTGTCGATGTGGCCGATCAGTCCCCGGTACACCCCGAGCCCGCACAACGACCGGAGCTCTGGCGAGAACTCGGCCATCACGTCGGCGGGGATACCCAGTTGTTGATTCTCCTGCTGTCGGATCCAACCAGCGCAATAGTTCATCGCGATTCCGATGCGTGTCTGGTCGGTGGTGTTGGCACCTCCGCCGTGCCAGAGGCTGCCGGTCCACACCAGGATGCTGCCTCTCGACATCTCCGCCGGGATCGAGTCGTAGTCGCTGCCGAAGTCTGGTGCGTGGTCGAATCGGTGGCTACCAGGAACGATCCGTGTCGCGCCGTTTGCCTCGGTGAAGTCGGTGAGCGCCCACATCGAGTTGCAGACGGTGGGGACGTGCGGACGGCCGAGTGGCAAGACCTGGTCGTCGGCGTGGATCGGCTGCGCGGTCTCACCCGGCGCAATGGCGATCGAGGAGACCGTCGAGATGAGGATCTCGCCGCCGAGCACCGCTTCGGCCGCCGGAAGAACCACCGGATGGAGGGGTACGTCGAGCCACGGCCCGCCATGGGCCAGCAGGTTGTAGACCCGCGTGGTCGCGCGGCCCTCAAACGTGTTGTCGCCCGGTGTGATTGCGAGGCCGACCTCCAGTTCGGTGAGGGCGCTCACGAGGGCGTCGACCACGGATGGCTCGATCGCGTCCTCCAGGATTGCGTAGCCGTCGGTTTCGATTCGTGCAATGAGGTCGTCGGCGCCGGATCCCACCATGAGATGGTACAGCCGCGCCGACCTCCGCTACCGGTGATCGCAAACATGGCTGAAGTGCGGGCGAGCATCGAGCCGGAGCCGGCGGGTGAGGTACCTTCATCGGGGTCATGCCGACAACGGATCCGGCGCACAGAGATGAGACCCACTCGTTCGGGAAGGCACGATGACCGAGCAGACGTCGTCACCACGGGTCGACACCACACGCCTCCAACACCTGGCGCGGGCCTACACCGAGTCGGCGGTGTTCTACGCCGCGCTCGACCTCGATCTGTTCACTCATGTATCGACCGGTGCCGACACCGTCGCCGCGCTCGCCGAGGCGATGGGGATGAGCGAGCTGAACGCCGAACGACTCGTCGTTGTCGCCCTCGCCCTCGGCCTGCTCGAAAAGGACCGGAATGGTGCGCTGGTGAATGCCGCCGACTGCCAGAAGTACCTGGTGAAGGGCAGCGAACGCTACGCCGGTTCGTGGATGACCTTCACCCGTCGCGAAGTGGGCGACTGGTTCGACCTCACGCCGAAGCTGCTCGACCCGCGCCCGCCGAACGAGTTGGGGATCTATGACGACCTCACGGTCGAGCGGGCCCGCAAGTACCACGCCGCCACCTACAGCATCGGGATGGGGGCCGCACGACGCTTCTGCCGCACGGTTGACCTGGCGGGCCGCGCGAAACTGCTCGACCTCGGTGGCGGATCGGGCGCGTACTCGATCAACGCGGTGCAGGCCTTCGATGGTCTGGAGGCCGTCGTGTTCGACCTCCCCCCGGTCACCGTCGTGACCCGGGAGTACATCGAGATGAACGCGGTATCGGATCGGGTGTCGACGGTCGGCGGTGACTTCATCAACGACGACCTGCCGACCGGATGCGACGTCGCGGTGATGGCCTCGAATCTCCCGATCTACGACGCCGCGAACATCGCGAAGGTGGTTCGCAAGACCTTCGATGCCCTCGAACCGGGAGGGGAGATGCACCTGGTCGGCGAGACGTTGCACGAGGACGGTATCGGTCCCGTCGACGCCGCGATGTGGGGGATGGCCGAGATCAACTACGGAAGCGGCGGTCGCGCCCACTCGGTCACAGAGTGCATCGGCTACTTCGAATCGGCCGGTTTCGTCGACGTCGAGAACGTCGACTTCGTCCC
>CBDUYD010000117.1:0-9133 GCA_965371355.1 uncultured Ilumatobacteraceae bacterium | reverse complement strand
CGTGCGGAGCTCAGACGAGGGTGAACGTCGTGCCGCAGATCGTGTGCACCTCGCCGACCCGATCGCGATCGGTGGCGACGAGGTCGACGCCATCGATGCCCTCGCCGCGCGGTGAGGTGTCGACGAAGCGGACGGCGACGTCGAGCCCCAGTTCCTCCCACCGCGATCGCATGGCATCGGTATCGGCCGCGGCGACGCTGATACCGGCGATGCCGGACACGACCGACGTTTCGTGGTGGGCGACCCAGTCGGGGCCACCCCAGCGCCAACTCCCGTTCGGTACGGGCTGGTCGATCGAGACGAGCGCGCCCCCGACGTCGCGGGGATGGAGATGACGGCCGCGGATGTCGGCAAGATCGCCAGACCACACGATCCGAACGTCGTGCGCCGAGAGATGCTCGACCCGACGGTCGAGATCATCGACCTCGTAGATCGCCATGTACCCACCGTCGCCCGAGCGCTTGTCGAGGAGCCGACCGGCGGTCGTGCCCTCTTCGAGCGGTGAGACGACTTCGAGAAACTGGTCGCCGATCATCATGAGGGCGTTGTGGAGCCCGAAGGCCCTCACACCCGGATCGTTGAAGCAGACGCGCAGGGCGAACGTGTCGCAGAGTTCGGCGACCACGGCGTCGAGTTCGGTCGCGACGAGGGCGACCTGGCGTAAGCGGATCATCTCACCCGCACGATCTGTCTCATCGACATGGCGCAACGGTAGCCAGCCCGGTGCGCCAGCATCGTCTCGTCGGCAGACGGACGACCTATCGTCACGCGATGCTCGCAGCCCTGGGCGATCTGCTCGAGGACGTCATCGTGTCGCAGCGCGAATCGGTCAATCCCGCCTCGGACACCGCCGCCGTCATCGTTCGCCGCCGCGGCGGCAGCGCGTCCCGGGTGGCGGCCGTCGCCGCCCGCCAGGGCTCTCCCGCCCGCTTCATCGGACAGGTTGGCGATGATGACATCGGCCGTTCGCTCGTCAACGAGCTCTCCAGCGCCGGGGTCGACACCGGCCCGGTCCGTTTCTCCGGCGAGACCGGCACGATCGTGGTCCTCGTCGACGAACTCGGCGAGCGCACGATGTTCACCGACCGGCGCGCCTGTCTCGCTCTCGTCGACCCCGATCCGGGCTGGCTCGACGGCATCGACGCTCTGCACGTGCCCTTCTATTCGCTCGCCGAAGCACCGATCTCCGAGACCGCCCAAACCGTGATCGGATGGGCGCACGACCGTGGGATCATCGTGTCGATCGACGTGTCGTCCGAGTCCGTCATCACGTCGTACGGGCCCCCGGAGGTCGTCGAACTGCTGCGGCGCCTCGCACCGCAGGTGATCTTCGCCAACGAGGTCGAGGCCCGTGCGCTCGCCGTGACCTCATCACTCGCCGGAGCGATCACCATCGTCAAGCGGGGGTCGCGGCCCGCTCTGCTCCACGTGCCCGGATCGGTCGCCGTCGAGATCCCGGCGGATCCGGTCGGGTGGGTGACCGACACGACCGGTGCGGGCGACGCGTTCGCCGCTGGATTCCTCACATACGCGCCGGCGACCGGACCCGGTTGGAGAGACGATCCGGTGGCCGCCTGTGATGCGGGCCACCACGCGGCAGCGGCACTGATCGCATCGCGGTAGGTGGCCGCGGACGCCATCGATATCGCCTCGCGCCGGCAGTCGCCGTACTCGTGCAGCCAGCCGAGGATTTCCGTGAGGCTGTTCGGGGAGATCGAGGTGTCCGCCGTGCAGCAACAACGGCCGCGGGACCTCGTCGGTGAGATCTGAGAGGTCGCCATCTCCTGTGGGTCCGATGGCGCCCGGACACGCTCCCGACCAGCGGTCGCAGGAGCCCGAGCGATATCGTTCGCCCCATCGCTGCGCACCCCCTCTCGCGGCGGAGGAGAGATCGACATGGCTGAACACTTCGATGTGCTGATCGTCGGCGCGGGGATCTCCGGCATCGGCGCGGCGTACCACCTGAAGGAGAACTGCCCGGGTCGGAGCTTCACCATCCTCGAGGGCCGCGACGACATCGGAGGCACGTGGGACGTCTTCCGCTACCCCGGAATCCGCTCCGACAGCGACATGCACACCCTCGGGTTCAGCTTCAAGCCCTGGGTCGCCGAGCAGGCGATCGCCGACGGTCCCTCGATCATGGAGTACCTCCGTGAGACAGTGGCCGAGAACGCGATCGCCGACCACATCCGGTTCGGACACCTCGTCGAGCGCGCGGAGTGGTCGAGCGACGAGGCACGCTGGACCGTCGAGGCGCGGCGACCCGGTTCGAGTACAGGTTCCCTCGACGGTCACGACAGGGACGGCAGCGACGACGGCGACGACACGGAGAAGGTCACGATCACGTGCAACTACCTCTACATGTGCTCGGGCTACTACAGCTACAAGGGCGGCTATCTCCCGGAGTTCGAAGGGCGCGATCGCTTCGAGGGTGAGATCATCCACCCGCAGGAATGGCCCGAAGACCTCGACTACGAGGGCAAGCGTGTCGTCATCATCGGCTCGGGTGCGACGGCGATGACGATGGTGCCGGCGATGGCCGAGGCCGTCGAACACATCACGATGCTCCAGCGGTCACCGACCTACGTCGTGTCGCGGCCCGACGTCGACGCGATCGCCAACAGGCTGCGAAAGTTCCTCCCCGACGACATCGCCTACAAGATCACCCGCGCCAAGAACGTCACGCTCCAGCAACTCGGGTACAAGAAGACGCGCGACGATCCCGAGAAGGTCAAGGAGTTGCTGCTGAACGAGGTACGCAAGGCACTGGGGCCCGAGTTCGACGTCGACGCGCACTTCACGCCGTCGTACAACCCGTGGGATCAGCGGCTCTGCCTGATCCCCAACGGCGACCTGTTCGAGGCGATCAACTCCGGCAAGGCGTCGGTGGTCACCGACCAGATCAGCAACTTCACCGAGACCGGCATCGCGCTCGAATCGGGCGAGACGCTCGAGGCCGACATCATCATCACGGCGACCGGACTGAAACTCGTGACCCTCGGCGAGGCCGAGTTCGTGGTCGACGGCGAGCCGATCGACTTCTCCAAGGCTTGGACCTACAAGGGCTTCGCCTACTCCGACGTGCCAAACCTCGCGTGCTCGTTCGGTTATGTGAACGCCTCGTGGACGTTGCGCGCCGACCTGATCGCCGAGTACGTCTGCCGGCTGCTCAACCACATGGAAGATGTCGGCGCGGTGCAGTGCACACCGCGGCTGCGCGACTCCGATCACGACATGCCCGCAGGCGACTGGATCAAGGATTTCTCATCCGGCTACATGCAGCGGGCGATGCCGATGTTCCCGAGGCAGGGCGATCGCGAGCCGTGGACGAACCCGCAGAAATACTCGATCGACAAGAAGAGGTTCCTCAAGGCGCCGGTCGACGACGGGGTGATGCAGTTCACATCGAGCACCGCGCCGATCCGTGAGCCGGGCGAGGGCCTCACCGAGGCGGTGCCCGCACTCGCGTGACCGAGGGCGACGGGTGATCGTGGTCAGACCCAGCCGCGCCCGACCACGATCACGCCGGCGACGAACGTGCCGGCATTGAACGCGATGTGGGCGAACCACGGTGCGACGATGCTGCCGCTGCGCACGCGCAACCAGCCGAACAGCAGGCCGCCCATAGCGGTCGCGACGACCACTCCCGCGACGCTGCCGGCCTGTGCAATCGCGTTCAACGACTCGGTGGCCTCGTTTCCGTCGAGGTCGCCGATCGTGGTGAGAACATGCCACAGACCGAACACCACGGCGGAGGCGACGACCGCCCACCGGACCGACAGGAGCTGGAGCAGGATGGCGAGCAGCACGGCCCGGAAGAGCAACTCCTCGGTGAGCGCGGTGATCAGCGGGATGCGGAAACCGACCTGGTACACGATCTCGGACCCCGCGATGTCGGCGAACCTGTCGTCGTCGAGGAAGCCGCGCGAGAGCGGCACGATCGCGATCAGGGCGACGCCCGCCGCGATGATCGCAGCGCTGATCGCACCGAGACGAACACCGGTGCCCAAAGTTCGCGACGACAGTGCGAGATCATCGGCGGAGTAGCCGCGCAGGAAGGCGATCGCGACCGCTCCCCCGGCGGCGACGACCTGCACCAGCGCCGATGCCCACCCATCGAGCACGACGATCGTCAGCACGTTCACCGCGATAAGCAGCGCGAGCATTCCGACGAGATCGAGGCTCGGCCGCTCCACCATCTGCGCGGACCTTACCGGTGGCGTCGCGATCAGCGCGGGCCTTGGCCGTCGTCGGCCTTGATGACCGTTCCCGTCACGACCTCGTTCTCGAACGACGTGAGGTAGAGCAGCGTCTGATCGAGTTGTTCGGGCGACCCGAGGCGCTTGCGCGGGAGGTTCGCCCTGAAGTCACCGATTCGCTCGATCATGCCGTCCATCATCTCGGACTCGAACGCACCGGGCGCGATGCAGTTGACGTTGATGTCGTATCGCGACCACTCGACCGCCAGCACCTCGGTCATCCTGACGATGCCGGCCTTGGTGACCGAATAGAGCGCCGCTCCCCCTCCCGCGTAGTGGAACCCGCCCATCGAAGCGATGTTGACGATGCGCCCGGGCTGGCGGTCGTCGATCAGGCGTCGCACGACCTCGGTCGCCAACACCCACGGGCCGCGCAGGTTGGTGTCGAACACCGTGTCGACGAGCTCGATCGGCATCTTGTGGGCACGTTGCGCGTCGGGCACGCCGGCGTTGTTGACGAGCACGTCGATCGGGCCGAGCCGCTCGCTCGCCGCGTCGACGACGGCCACGATCTCGTCGGAATCGGTCATGTCGAGCCGCAGAGCGAGCGCCGTGCCCCCGTCCCTCTCGATCTCGGCCGCGAGTTCGTCGAGCCGTTCGGTTCGGCGACCGGTGACGACTACCGAGGCCCCCGCAACCGCCAGCACCTGCGCGAATCGGCGCCCGAGGCCCGAAGTCGCCCCGGTGACCAGCGCCACCCGCCCGCTCAGATCGACACGTCCATCTGACATATCCACCCGAACCTACGCCACCACCCCCGAAACATGTACGGATCTTCCCGCCCAGCGCGATCCTGCGCACAAGTTTCCGACGATGCACCCACCCACCCCCGAAACATGTACGGATCTTCCCGCCCAGCGCGATCCTGCGCACAAGTTTCCGACGATGCACCCACCCACCCCCGAAACATGTACGGATCTTCCCGCCCAGCGCGATCCTGCGCACAGGTTTCGGAATCTGGCAGGATCGGGGGATGTACGCCGTGGCAACGTTTCTCGTCGTGGCGGTCTTCACGATCGCATTCGGACAGTTGGCAACCGGCGCCTTGATCGCCACGGGGGTGCCACCCGACATCGCCGCATTCCAGGCGAGGTCGGCGCTGAGCACCACCGGGTTCACCACCACCGAGGCGGAGAACGTCGTCAACCACCAGATGCGCCGCAAGATTCTGGCCACGACGATGTTCGTCGGCAGTCTCGGCACACCGACCCTGGTCGTGACCGTGCTCGTCGGCTTCATGGCACCCGGTCCGGGGTCGACGGCGGAACGGTCGCTCGTCACGATCTCGGGACTCGCCGCGGTCATCCTCTTGATCTTGAACCGTCCGGTCCGGCACCGTCTCGTGCGGGTCGGCCAGCGCTATGCGTCGAGGCGATTGATACCGGCGCTGGGCGGTCGACCCACCGTCCTCCTCGAACTCGACGCCGACTACGAGGTCGAGGCCATCCAGATCGTTTCGGATCCCGACGAGACCGTGCGCGGCCTGCGCGGGCTCGAACACACGATGCCGGGCGTGAGGGTGCTCGGCGTCCGCCGGGGAAGCGAATACTTCGGCGAGCCACCGGTCGACGTCACGTTGACCGCCGGCGACGAGCTGATCGTCTACGGGCGCCGCGACCGGCTCGACGAGCTCAGAGGGCGCAGCGGCGCGCAGGCCTGAGCACGAACGACCACCGAACGGAGTCGATCGTCACCCCGCTGTGGAGATCGCCCGTTTCGACTGGCGCTGGCCGTACCGCCACACACCGAGGGCGGCGAGGCCGGTCGGGATCACCAGGATCCATGTGAGCAACCGGTACAGCAGAACTCCGGCGGCGACCTCGTTCACATATTCCGAGCCGGCGATCGGCGCGAGCATGCCGACGAGTGCGATCTCGGCCACCCCGGCACTCCCTGGGGTGATCGGAACGATGGTCAGCCCTGCAACCAGGGCGAAGACGGCGAAGATCGCGGCCCAGCCGAGCGCCGTCTCGGGGATGCCGACGAACCGCAGCGACATGATCAGCAGCGAGCACTTGGCGGCGATCGTCAGGACGGTCGCACCGGACGTCGCGAGCCACTTGTCGCTCAGATAGTCGATCGCCGCGGCACGCCGGGCCTCGAGCATTTCGCCGAGATTCTCCTCGGGTGGATCCTTGTGGGCCATGCGCATGAGTCTTCGCCAGAGTGGATCGAGCTTCTCACCGGCCCACCGGGTGCGCTTCTCGGATCCGAGGACGAACGCGCAGACGACTATGACGACCGCGAGTACGAGTGTCGTGGCGACGATGATCGTCAGGAATCCCTCGATCTGCACGCCGCCGAGGAAGATCGCGACGCCTGCGAAGGCTGGGAGTGCGAGCTGTGATCCCACCGAGAAGATCCCGCTGGCGGCGACCGCGGTGGCCGCGTCGGCCGGCGCGATCCCCCACGATTGGTACATCGAGTAGCGCACGGGAAGATCGCTCGGCCCAGGTATCACCGACGACACGGCGCTCGGACCGAGGAAGGCGAGCACCCCTCGGCGGGCGGGCATCGCGGTGACGAGTGATGCGGTCTGCAGACCCTGCGCACCGATCCAGATCAGCCAACCGAAGAACAACGCGATCCACTCGGCATCGGACAACTGGTTGATCGCTGCCCTGATCTCGTCGAAGTCGAGATCATCGAAGATCCCGAACAGCACGAACATGGAGATGGCGACGGCGGCGACCGCGAACCCGATGCGCAGCGCGATCTTGAGGACGGTTCGAACGGTGAACTTCGGCCGCTCCCCCGGCTCGATGAAGTCCGGCTCGACGAACTCCGGCTCCGGAGGGACGTCCGGCCAGATCGGCACGGCCTCGGCCGCGTCTGTGCCGTCCGATTCTGTGCCGTCAGGTGACTTCACTCCCGCGACCTCACCGACGCGACTCCGAGCAGGTCACGGCAAACGCCGTGGATGCGTCGGGCCGTGCTCGTCATGGGGCCGAAACCTATCGAACGATCGACGCCGCACGCTGAACGGCTCCTGGATACCCTCGACGATGTGGTGTGGGAGTCGGCAGCAGCCGTGATCGATGCGGTTGCCGGAGCGATCGGCGAGTCCGACTGCGAAGAACTGCACAAGGGTGATCTCGTCCAGCCGGTCAATGCGCTGTCGAGCCTGGCCTACGTCGGCGTCGGAATCGCGATCGCGGTGCAGGCGCTGCGCACGGGCCGCACCGTCGCCCGATCGCTGGTCTACGCGGCATGCCTTTCCGCGGTCGGACTCGGCAGCGTGATGTTCCACGGCCCCCAGCCCGACGGCTCGCGGGTGATGCACGACCTCCCGATCCTCGTCACCGTCCTGTTCATCGTCAATCACGATCTCCACCTCGTTCTCCGCCGACCCCGTCACGAGTTGACGACGTTCGTGGCCGCGGCTCTCGCGGCGACCGTGCTGACCCTCGTCAGCCTCGACGCAGGCATCGCCGCTACGGGCGTCGGTGTGGCCGCCATCGCCGTGCTCGAGTTCGTCGTGTACCGCCGCCATCTCCGTCCGATCGAGACCCGTCGCCAGCGCTGGGCGTACGCCGCGATCATCGCGATCGCAGCTCTCGCCGCGGCGTCCTGGCTCCTCGGTCGCACGGGCAGCCCGGCCTGTGACCCCGACGGGGTGTTCCAATTCCACGGACTGTGGCACGCAGTCTCCTCGCTGGTCTTCGGCCTCTGGTGGTGGTTGGCGCTCGACCACCCGAGCGGCTCTGCGACGGACGACGCGTCATCGGCGGGATGACCGACTCGCGGACCCGGTATCGGTAGGTTTGCCCGGGTGACGGAGGGATCGGTAGAGCCGACGGGACGCGATCGCGTCATCGCCAAGCTCGCCAGCTTCATCGCCCGCGCGGTCTACCGCGACATCGACGTCTACTGGTCGACGCCGCCGCAGACCTCCGGGCCGGAGTTGACCGTCGCCAATCATTTCGGCGGCGTCGCCGACGCGATCCTGCTCCTCGACACGATGCCCCGGCCCCCTGGGATCATCGCCAGCGACGCCATCTGGAAATTCCCGGTCGTCGGGTGGCTGATGAACAAGGTCGGCGCGATCCCCGTCCACAAACCCCGCGCCGGCGATTCACGGTCGGGGAACGACCAGATGTTCGCGACGTGCTACGAAGCGCTTCGCGAGGGGCGCCACCTCCTGATCTTCCCGGAGGGCGTCACGCGCAACGAACCGAACATTGCCGAGGTCAAGACCGGCGCCGCACGAATCGCCCTCGGAGCGCGAGCCGACGGCGCCCGGGGCATCAAGATCACGCCGGTCGGCATCTTCTACGAGGACAAGGCGGCGCTGCGCAGTCGGGTCGTGGTCAACGTCGGCGTGCCGATCGATCTCGATGCTGCCGTCGATCGGTACGAGGCGGCGACCGAAACGACGACGGTGACAGCCGACGATCGCGATGCCGTCTCAACACTGACCGACGAGATCGAGCGGGCGCTCCGAACGGCGGGTCCCGACTACGCCGACTGGGCCGAGGCCAGAGCGCTCACCAAGGGCGCCGAGATCGCACTCCGCGGCACGCTCTCAGACCCTCGCCAACCGGTTCCGATCGGCCTCCGCGACCGCCTCGGCAACGTCCTCGCAGAGCGGCCCGCTCAGCAGCGCTCGCACATCTGCGCTGCCGTCTCCTCATACGACCGGCATCTTGACGGCCTCGGCGTCACCGACGCCGACGCGTATGGACGGTCGGGCCTCTTCCGCTTCACCGCGTCGGTCGTGTTCCAACTCGTCGTCGCGCTCTTCATCCTGCCGTTCGCGATCGCCGGGGCGATCGTCAACTTCGTGCCCTACCTGATCGTCAAGGCCGTCGGCCTGCGGAACGTCGCGCCCTCGGTCCATGCGACGATCAAGCCGATCGTCGCGATCGTTGCCT
>CBDUYD010000116.1:0-9181 GCA_965371355.1 uncultured Ilumatobacteraceae bacterium | reverse complement strand
TCCTCCATCAGGGCGGTGAAGCCGCTGCGCATCCACGTCGCCTCGAACGATCCGCCCCAGCCGTGGACCATCGCAACTCGAACCGGCGCAACGGGTGTCATGATCGGGGCAGGCTACGCCCTAGCATTTGGGCGCCTCGAAACGTCCACTCGGGCGTAGGGAGAACTAGACATGCGGATGCTCTACAACGATCCTGGCTTCGACCTGACCTACAGCGACGTGTTCATGGTCCCCAGCCTCTCCGACGTGCCATCGCGGATGAACGTCGACCTGGCGACCCCCGACGGCATCGGCACGACGATCCCGCTCGTCGTGTCGAACATGACCGCTGTCGCCGGTCGCCGAATGGCGGAGACCGTCGCCCGGCGCGGCGGCATCGCAATCCTCCCGCAGGACATTCCCATCGACGTCGTCGGGCGCGTGATCCGCTACGTAAAGGACTGCCATCCGGTGTTCGAGACCCCGATCACGCTCGCGCCGGACGACACGATCGGCGAGGCGCTGTCGTTGATCCACAAGCGCGCCCACGGCGCGGTGGTGATCGTCGACGACGGTGTCCCGGTCGGCGTGTTCACCGAGAAGGACGGCGAGGGTTTCGACCGCTTCACGCAACTCGCCAACGTGATGAGCACCGAACTACGGCTGCTCGATCCCGACCTCGACGCCGAGGCCGCGTTCGATCAGCTCGGCGAGAAGCGTCTGCACGTCGCCCCGGTCCTCGGCGGCGACGGTCGCCTGCTCGGTGTGCTCACCCGCAAGGGCGCCCTGCGTTCGACGATCTACCGCCCCGCGGTCGATGCGCGTGGCGAGCTGATGATCGGCGCGGCGGTCGGCATCAACGGCACGCCGTCGGTGAGGGCGAAAGAGCTCGACTCCCTCGGTGCGGACGTGCTCGTGATCGACACCGCCCACGGCCACCAGATCAAGACCCTCGAGACGATCGAGGCCGTTCGGTCGGTCACGCCCGCAGCGGTGATCGTCGCGGGCAACGTCGTCACCGTCGATGGGACGCGTCAACTGATCGAGGCCGGCGCGGACATCGTCAAGGTGGGCGTCGGTCCCGGAGCGATGTGCACGACCCGGATGATGACCGGTGTCGGCCGGCCGCAGTTCTCGGCGGTGCTCGAGTGTTCGGCCGAGGCGGCCCGGCTCGGCAAGCACATCTGGGCCGATGGAGGTGTCCGCTTCCCGCGCGATGTCGCCCTGGCACTCGCGGGTGGCGCGGCCAACGTGATGCTCGGCTCGTGGCTCGCGGGCACCTACGAGTCGGCAGCCGACACGCTTCGCGACCCCGACGGCCGCCTGTACAAGGAGAGCTTCGGTATGGCCTCGAACCGGGCGGTGAAGAACCGCACCCGCAGCGAGACCTCGTTCGAACGGGCGCGCAAGGAACTGTTCGAGGAGGGGATCAGCACGTCGCGGATGTACCTCGACCCCGAGCGCCCGAGCGTCGAGGACATCATCGATCAGATCGTGGCAGGGTTGCGATCGTCGTGCACCTATGCGGGAGCGGCGACGATCGCCGAGTTCCAGGAACGCGCGGTCGTCGGCGTGCAGAGCACGGCGGGCTACGACGAGGGCCGACCGCAGCGGGTCTCTTGGTGAGCATCGACGACGAGCACGTGCCGATCGACTCCGTGCCCGACATCGCCCCCGACGCGGCGCTCCCGTCCGGCCTGGTCATCGCGATCGACGGCCCGGCGGGGGCCGGCAAGAGCACGGTCGGGCGGGCGGTCGCGGCGCGTCTCGGCCTCGACTACCTCGACACCGGCGCGATGTACCGGGCCGTGACTTTCGCCGTACTCCGCCGCGGGCTCGATCCGAGCGACGCCGACTCCGTCGCCGCCGTGTGTGCCGGGATCGAACTCCACATCTCCGACGACGCGGTCGTGGTCGACGGCGTGGACGCCGGCATCGAGATCCGCGGCCGCGAGGTCACCGCCGCCGTCAGCGCCGTCGCCGCCAACAGCAGCGTGCGAGCCGACCTGGTGCGGAGGCAGCGGCGGTGGGTCGAGCGGCACGGCGGAGGGGTCGTCGAGGGCCGCGACATCGGCTCGGTCGTCTTCCCGGACGCGCCGCTCAAGTTGTACATCACCGCCTCGCCCCGCGTTCGGGCGGAGCGGCGCGTCGCGGAGATCGGCGGCGATATCGACGAGGTCGAGCGCTCGATCATCGGGCGCGACCGCCAGGATTCGACCCGCGCCGACAGCCCGCTGCGCGACACATCCGACTCGATCACGGTCGACACGACTGGAATGCAGATCCACGAGGTCGTCGAGCACGTGATGGAGTTGCTCCCGTGAACCGCGCAGCCACCGAGTCCGTATCGCCCGAAATCGATCGCGGACCTCCCGCACCCACCCACCACGTCGACACGCACTTCGCCGCCAACACCCGTCTCGGCCGCCTCGGCTACGCGATCTCCCGCTCGATCGTGTGCGGGTTCATGCGGCTCCTCACGAGAATGTCGATCCACGGCCGCGAGCACCTCCCCTCCGGGGCGTACGTGATCGCCCCCGTCCACCGCAGCTACGTCGACACACCGATCGCGGCATGTATCACGACGCGCCGCGTGCGGTTCATGGCCAAGGACACGATGTGGAAGAACCGCTGGTTCGGGTGGTTCATCTCGACGATGGGCGCGTTCCCGATCCATCGCGGCACCGCCGACCGCGAGTCGTTCAAACGGGCGATCGCCGTGCTCGAGGGCGGTGAGCCGCTCGTTCTGTACCCCGAGGGCGAACGCAAGGATGGTCCGGCGATATGGCCCCTCTTCGACGGCGCTGCCTTCGTCGCCGCGCGGGCGGGAGTTCCGATCGTACCCGTCGGCATCGGTGGCTCGGCCCGCGTCATGCCTCGCGGGGCAACGCGCATCTACCCCCGCAAGGTGCACGTCGTCATCGGTGCGCCGATCACGATCCCGGCCGGTCCGTCCGGCAGGGTCTCGCGACCCTCGATCACCGCCGCCAGCAACGAACTCCGCGATGTGCTCCAGCGGTTGTACGACGAGGCGCAGTCGCGGGTCGGCTGAGAGCGGGCGGCCTCGCCGAGCGATCAGGACAGGAATTCTGTGAGGGCCAACGCGAGGTACTCGGGATCGCGGCTGCCGCACAACTCGCGCGCCGAATGCATCGATAGCTGGGGAACCCCCACATCGGCGGTCGCGATGCCGAGGCGTGTCGCCGTGAGCGGCCCGATCGTCGAGCCGCACGGCATGTTGTTGCGCGACACGAACACCTGCCACGGCACACCTGCGGCGTCACAGCAACGCTCGAACATCGCGGCGGTGGCCGCCGACGTCGCGTACCGCTGGTTGGCGTTGATCTTCAGCGCGGGTCCGGCGTTGATCGACGGGAAGTGCGTCGGATCGTGCCGTTCGGGGTAGTTGGGGTGGATCGCGTGGGCGTTGTCGGCCGAGACGCACGCGGAGCGGGCGAACGCCCGGTACCGGTCGTCGTCGGAGCCCCCGCGGCTCGCGACGAGGCGCGTCAGGACGGCCTCGAGGAACGGCCCCGAAGCACCGGTGGTGCTCGACGAGCCGACCTCCTCGTGATCATTGAGCACGATCACCGAGATGTGATCCTCGGGGTTCACCGCGGTGAGAGCGCGCGTCGCCGCCCAACACGACAGGAGGTTGTCGAGGCGACCCGACGCGAGGAGCGAGCGGTCGTGCCCGAGCACCGCTGCACCCTGGACGTCGTAGAGGCACAGCTCCCACCACTTCGGCGCCTCGTCGAGGCCGACACGATCGGCGAGCCACGATGCGAAGTCGTCTCCCGGGTCCGACATGCCCCACACCGGCAGGAGGTGCCGCTGCTGATCGAGGACGAGGCCCTTGGAGTTCACGTCCCGATCGAGGTGGATCGCCAGCTGCGGCACCCGGGCGATCGGTTCGCTCACGTTCACCAGATGTGTCTCGCCGTCGGCGCCGAGGAGGTAGCCGGCGAGACCGAGATCGCGGTCGAGCCAGGAGTTGTTGAGGATTCCTCCGTAGACCTCGACGCCGAGCTGCTGCCAGCCGTGGCCCACCACGTCGGGTCGCGGTTTGACGCGCAGGCATGGTGAGTCCGTGTGCGCACCCGCGAGGCGGAACGGGGTGTCCGGCCTGGTGCCGGCGGGGATCCTCCAGGCGATGAGAGCACCGCCGCGCACGGCACAGCCCGCGTCGGGCACGGTGTTCCAGGCATCGGCCTCGTCGATGCGCTCGAAACCCGCCAGGCGGTCGATGGTGGAGACGACCGCGTGTCGCGGCGAGGGTGAGTCGTCGAGGTAGGCGATGAGATCGTCGAGGCTCGGATCGTCCGGCATGTTCAGCTCTCCTGGAAAAGGCCCATCGGCAGGCCGCTGCCACGCAGGTGGCTCGTCTCGTTGAGTGTCACGACCGACCGCTCGCCGGTCGACGCCGCGGCGACGCGGTGGATCGAGGTGTAGTTCGGGTAGAAGAATCCGTTCGCGCTCGGCCCGATGCCGACGACGTGGCTGAGATAGCTCCCGATGACCCCGCCGTGGCACACGACGGCGACCCGCTGACCACGATGGTTGGAGATGATCTCCTCGATCGTTTCCGTCGTCCGCGAGATGAACGCCTCCTGGGACTCGCCGTCGACGTTCCACACGCCGTCGAGGAGCTCCTGCCACCGTGGGTCGTTCGCCGCCTTCAACTCCTCGACCGGCACGTACTCGGAGCTGTCCTGGTCCCACTCGGCGACTCCGGGCGACGTGACGATCTCGAGTTCCTGATCGACTCCCACCGGCTCGGCGGTCTGGTGGGCGCGTCGGAGCGGGCTCGCGTACAGCGCGTCGATGCGCTCGCCGGTGAGATAGGCGGCGAGCAGCTTCGCCTGCGCGACACCCTCGGTCGAGAGCTCGGGGTCGGCAATCCCGACCTCGAGTTCGCGGCGGACCGGCAGCGCATGTCGGATCAACAACAACTCCATCGTCCGATAGACAATCAGAAATGATCCGCCGTACGAAGATCGTGGCCACGATCGGCCCGGCGAGCGACTCACCCGATGTGCTGGCCGAGCTGATCGGAGCGGGTGTCGACGTCGTCCGGCTCAACCTCAGCCACGGGACCCTCGACGGGCACCTCGCGCGCCTCAGGCGGGTGCGCGACGCCGCCCGCCGGGCCGGCAGGTTGATCGCCGTGCTGGCCGACCTCCCGGGTCCGAAGATCCGTTCGGGCCCGATGCCCGAGCGCGGTCTCGCCTTCGACGTCGGCGACGAGATTCGCCTCGCGTCGGGCACGGGGCCTTCCGCCCCCGGGATCCTGACCGTCGATTACCCGCATCTGCTCGACGATCTGATCATCGGTAGTCGTGTGCAACTCGGCGACGGCGCGATCTCGATGGTCGTTGTGGATGTCGGACCCGAACACGCGACCGCACGGATCGAGACCGGCGGCCACAGCAACGGCCGCCCCGGAGTGCACCTGCCGTCGGATCGTCTCCGTCTGACAACTCCGACCGACGACGATCTCGTGCTCGCGGAGGCGATGTCCGAAGCGGGTGTCGAGTTCCTCGCCGTCTCGTTCGTCCGCCGGCCCGGCGACGTCGAGCAGGTCCGCGAGGTGGTCGGCGACCGTGCCCGGCTCGTCGCCAAGATCGAGACGAGCGCGGCGATCAGCCGTCTCGAGGAGATCGTCGCCACCTCCGATGCCGTCATGGTCGCCCGCGGCGACCTCGGCATCGACTGTCCGATCGAGGACGTGCCACACCTGCAGAAGACCATCATCCGGCACTGCGTCGAGGTCGGCGTCCCGGTCATCACCGCCACGCAGATGCTCGAGTCCATGATCTCCGCACCTTCGCCGACCCGGGCCGAGGTGAGCGATGTCGCCAACGCGGTGTTCGACGGCACCGACGCGCTGATGCTCTCGGGCGAGACGGCGATCGGCCGAGACCCGGTGGCGGTCGTCGAGGTCATGTCCGCCATCGCGGCGCGGGCCGAGAGCGAGGCGGGCTACAGACAATGGGCCCGCCGGCTGAGCCGCGTGCAGCGCGCGCCGGGCTGGCTCGACGCGCCCGACACCGATGCGATCACAGCGGCGATCTCGCATGCGGCCTCCGAGGCCGCCTCCGACGTCGAGGCGACCGCGATCCTCTGCTGCACGCGCACCGGAAGAACCGCCAACGCGATGGCTCGCTTCCGTCCCGAGGCCGCGCTCCTGGGACTCGCGCCCGACCTGCGGACCGCTCGTGCCCTCGCGCTCACGTGGGGCGTCACCCCGCTGCACGTCGACTCCCACGAGTCCACCGACGAGACGGTCCGGTTCGCTCTCGAGCGGGCGCTCGAGACCGACCTGGTCGATCACGGCGACGCCGTGCTCGTGCTCGCCGGAGCGACCGACGTCCAGACTCACCCCGACGGCGGAGTCGCGCTCCCCGCGACCGACATGCTGCGCATCGTCCGGGTCGTCTGAAGTCGCCCGTCAACGACGCTCCGCTGGTCTGCTGCGACCGAGTCGCAGGCTGAGGTCCCGGTTCCACGTCGTACGTTACGACCGGCGTGGGTACGGGCGGCCGAGATCGCGGGCGCCGGTCACGTGGGGCCGAACACCCATGCCGCCGACGTCGCCGCCGAGCTCGTCACGTTCCTTCCGGGGCACCGCGCCGGCTGAATACGAACACCACGAGCGCCGCGCTCGCGGCGGCTCCCGACAGCGCTGCGGTGCCCACGATCCCGTGGATCCCGTAGAGCCAGCCGCTGATGATCGCGCCCGAGGCACGTGCAACCGTGCCCGAGGCACTGGCGATCGCCAGCGTGTGGCCCCTCGCCTCGGGGCCCGCCTCGCTGATCAGCGAGAGCGAGGTGACGAAGCCGAACTCGAATCCGAGGAGGAAGAGGAGCAGCCCGGTCACACCGACGAGCAGGCGATCGTCCGCGTTGAGCATGATGACGAGTCCGACACCGAGGGTGAGGAGTCCGCCGACCGTGCTGCGTAGCTTTCCGAGTCGATCGGCGAACGCGGCGGTGCTCGAACTCGCGGCCAGCTCGACCGCCCCGAATGTCATCGCGATCGTGCCGAGGCCGCCGGTCGAGACGCCGAACGCATCGTCGAGCCAGCTCCCCGACACGACGAACACCGACAAACCCGCCATCGCCATCATCGACGACCCGGCGATGACGAACCACGCCCGCCCCGGCATCGGCGCTCTCGTCACGTTCGCCGCCGTCCGCGGATCGTCGCCGGCCGGTGCGGGCCCGTGCGCCGGGAGGGTGACCGCCACCAGCAGCGCCGCCAGCAGAGCGGCGAGAGCGATCGCGGCGAACGGCCCGCGCCAGCCGACGAGGTTGATCAGGACCGCGATCAGGGGCGCGCCGACGAGCAGGGCCAGCGCCCACGACGTCTCGAAGAGGCCGATCGAGCGGGCGCGCCAGCGGTAGTCGACCCGATGGCTGATCCAGGCATGCCCGGCGACGGTGAGGTTTGCGACACCGGCGATCAGCACGGCAAAAGAGATGGCGAAGGCGGTGAGTGACCCGATCAGGGCGATCAGCGCCGAGGCGGCGATGGCGAACAGGCCGGCGATCATCACGAGCCGCTCGCGGCGCCGGTCGAGTTGCCTTCCGACCGCGATCGTCGACAGACCGGCGATCTCACCCGCGCCCATGATCGTCGTCAGCTGGGTGGTCGTCGCGCTGAATGCCTTCTCGAGGGTCGGCAGGAACAGCGGGGTCCACCGCAGCGCGGTGGCAGCAACCGTCTTCGCCGCGGTGAGGCGGGCGAGTGCAGGCGTCATCGGGCGCTAAGGCGCCGACGGATCGGGAACCGGGACCGTGAATCCGAAGAACGAGCATTCGGAGTCGCTGCTCGAGAGCAGTTCGGCGCTGAGCTCGAAGTTCGCCTGCACCTTGTCGGCGCACTCCTGCAGCGATTCGCGCTGCGTCCAGACGGCGAATGCCAGGGCCGCGAGCAGCCCGAAGACGAGCACCTTCTGGACCAGGGTCTTCATCGCCCACGCGGCAAGGAATGCGCCGAGGACGAGCAGCGCGACCACGATCACGCCGTATGTCTTGGCGCTGTCGAGCGTGAGGCCGGTCACGGCCCGAACCATACGTGGCCCCGCGAGCGGGCCGAGGGATGGCCTTTCGCTCTCCCGGGGCGTCTCCCGAGAGCGCTGCGGCGGCCGCCGATCGCCGTTCGCAGGCCATCGGGTCGGTACGATCCCCGGCGTGAGCGACCAACCGATCCACATGTCGTCGGGACTTCCCACGACCGTCCTTCCCCCTCCCGATCCGGCCGACGCATCACGTCTCGCCGCAGCGCTCGTGCTCCCGTCCGGCGAACAGCGGGCGGCGGTCGCCGACGTGGTGGCCGCGTCTCCGCGGTTCCTCGACGGGTGGGCTGCGCTCGGTGATCTCGGTCGCGACACGATCGAGCGTTACGCCGCGTACCGCGTCGGTTATCACCGGGGGCTCGATGCCCTGCGAGCCTCGGGATGGCGGGGGAGTGGCTTCGTCAGATGGTCCGAGCGGACCAACCTCGGGTTCCTACATTCTCTCCGCGGGCTCGGTGAGATGGCGGCAGCGATCGGCGAGGCCGACGAGGCCGAACGGTGCCACACGTTCCTCCTGCAACTCGACCCGTCGGGAATCCCCGACCACTCGTGAGCGGGTGATGCTCGGCGTCGTCCTCGCCGGCGGTGGGAGCCGGCGAATGGGCCGCACGAAGGCACTGATCGAGGTCGAAGGGATCCCGATGGCGCGCCGCGTGGCCGACGCCCTCGTCTCGGGCGGATGCACCGGCGTGGTGATCGTCGGTGGTTGGGCGGAGGAGTTGGGGCAACTCGGGTTGCCCGTCGTGCCCGACGAGCATCCCGGTGAGGGTCCGCTCGGAGGCGTTCTCACCGCGCTCGCACTCGTAGCGCCCACACCGGGCACCATCGGCCGGGGGGCGATCTTCGTGGCGCCGTGCGATCTCCCGTTCCTCCGGGCCTCCGTCGTGCGTTCGATGATCGACGTGCTCGACGATCGTGCGGACGCGATCGTCGCGCGGGGCGACCGACTCGAACCGGCGCTGGCGATCTGGTCCGAGTCGGCTCGCGCACCGCTCCGGGCAGACTTCGAAGCGGGTGGGCGCGCGCTGCACGTCGCGCTCAGATCACTCACCGTCGTCGAGGTCGCGGTCGACCCGGCGGTCGTGTGGAACGTGAACACACCCGGTGACCTGTCTCGCTAG
>CBDUYD010000115.1:0-9262 GCA_965371355.1 uncultured Ilumatobacteraceae bacterium | reverse complement strand
GGGTCGCTGCACGCCACGCACATGAGCGGAGGTTGTCTCGTGCTCGATGACGGCGCGCCGATCATGCAAGACGACGGTCTGCCGCGCTGGCGGGTGATGATCTTCGACCCGGACGACGTCGAGATCATCGACACCTGGTACACGACCGGGCTCGCGGGGAGCGGCAGCAACGACTACCGCGTCGTCGACGTCTTCGTACCCGACGAGCACACGTTCCACGTGTTGGACGCGCCGAAGCGACCCGAACCGCTCTACGGCTACCACGGCTTCTTCTTCGCCAACGTCCCCGGAATCCCCTTCGGGCTCGCCCGCGCCGCCCTCGACGAGGCCCACCGGGTAGCTGCGACCAAGCGCAGCTTCGGCTCCGCCGACACCCTGCGGGGCGACGCCGAGGTCCAGGTCGCGTTCGGTGAGGCGGAGGCGATCCTCGGAGCCTCGCGCGCCTATGTGTTCGACGTGATCGGCGGCGCCTGGGACACGCTCGTGGCGGGCGATCCGCCAACCGTCGAACAGCGTGCGCGGATCGGGTTGTGCATCGTGCACGCCGGGCGCAGCGCCCAGCAGGTGATCGATATCGCCTGCGGCATCGCGGGGAGTTCGGCGCTCTACCGCAAGAGCCCCCTCGAGCGTCTGCGCCGCGACATGATCGCCGCCGGTTCACACGTCGTCCACCAGCGCAAGACCTACGGCATGGCCGGACGACCCCTCCTCGGTCTACCCGCCGGGATTACCTTCTTCTAGGCGGAGGAGCCGTGCCCAAGCCGAACATCTTGTTCATCATCACCGACCAGCAACGGGCCGATCATGTCGGTTTCGCCGGGAATCCGGTTGTGTCGACGCCCCATCTCGACGCGCTCGCGGCGCGCAGCACCGTGTTCGACCGAGCGTACGTTTCGAACCCGGTGTGTATGCCCAACCGCTCGACGATCATGACCGGTCGCATGCCATCCGCGCACGGTGTCGTCTTCAACGATCGCTCGCTGTCGCCCGACGCCAACACGTTCGTGAGGCAGCTCCGCGAGCATGGATACCGCACGGCGCTGATCGGGAAGTCGCATCTCCAACACGGTTTGAGCCCCGATGCCTACATCCCCTATCCGGGCGAGCCGGGTCTGATCGAGCCGTGGGCGGCCGGATGGAACACGATCGAGAACTTCGAGCGCTACGAGGGCGACGACGATCCCGACGATCCCGACGACTTCTACGGGTTCGGCCGGATCGAGCTGACGCTCGGCCACGGGTCGCAGGTGGCGGGGCATCACTACCGGTGGGCCCTCGACCACGGCGCCAGCCGCGAGCAGCTGGTGGCCGGCTTCCGGCACGACAGCGACGTGCCTCGCCGCTCGCCGCTCTGGTGGCAGATTCACGATGCGCCCTTTCCCGAAGAGCTCTACTCGACCAACTTCGTCACCGGACGAACCATCGACTTCATCGAGGAGAGCGCAGCTGCGGGCGACCCGTGGATGGCGTGGTGCTCGTACCCGGATCCGCACCACCCGCTGTCGCCGCCGGCGCGGTGGCTCGACCGCCACGACCCCGCCGAGATCGGGTTGCCGACCACCTTCGACGATCCCGGTGAGGGCTGGCCCCTCCACCTCCAGCTGATCCGCGCCCTCGGGCCCAACGACGAGAACTTCGTCATCCCGTTCGGCCCGACCCCCGAACAGGCCCGGGCAGCGATCGCCGCCACGTACGGCATGATCGAGTTCATCGACGACGGAATCGGCAGGGTGCTCGCCGGCGTCGACCGCCTCGGCGCCACCGAGGACACGATCGTGGTGTTCACCAGCGACCACGGCGACATGATGGGAGATCACGGCCTGATCATGAAGCTGGCGATGCACTACCAGGGCTGTCTGCGTGTGCCGATGGTGATCCACGCGCCAGGCAAGGCACCCGCCCGCACGCCGTCGCTCGCGTCGAGCATCGACCTGCCCAACACCCTCCTCGATCTCTGCGGGATCGACGAGTACCGCGGCATGCAGGGTCACAGCCTCACCGATCTGCTCGACGACCCGACCGCATCGGTGCGCGACCACGTCCTCGTCGAAGAGGACTTCCCGATGCGCGCCTTCGGACCCGGGCCGCCGCTCAAGATGCGTACCGTGATCTCCGATCTCGGCCGCTACACGCGCGACACCGACCGCCAGGAGCAACTGTTCGACCTGTCGACCGATCCCGACGAACTGGTCGACCTGACCGAGCACGATCGCGATCCCGTGCGGCGCGCAGCGATGGTCGGGCAACTCGCCGATGCCCTGATCGAGGCCGATGACCTCTGCCGACCCGAGCCCGCTGGTCACTGACCACACGGCTCGGGAGAGCGCTACCGGTCAGACGCTCGGGTCGCCCCAGCGGACCGAATTGCGGCGGCGACCCGAGATCGTGTCGATCTCGACGGTACGACCGGTCTGGATCGAGTGCACGATGGCGTCCTCGACCCCGAGGTACATCATGATGTGCCCGGGATAGTGGATGAGATCGCCCGCCTTGGCCGTGTCGCGGTCGATGCGCGCGGCCCTCGAGATCTGACTCCCGGACTGGCGGACGAGTTCGTGGCCGGCCGATCGCCAGGCGAACGAAGTGATACCGGAGCAGTCGAATCCCTTGCCCTCGATGCTCGTGTTGCGTCGATAGGGAACGCCGATCTGCGTCATCGCGGCGAGCACCGCTCGCTGGTGGTCGACCGTGGTCGAGCGCCACGATTCGATCATCGCGAACTCGTTGTAGCCGAGTTGGCGAGCAGCGAGTCGCGCCGTGGCGTTGCGATGCGCGGCGTACGCGAGGTAGTCGGCGAGGTCGCCGGAGGCGACGTACTCGTCGTAGGCGATCACCGCGAGGTCGGCACTCGCCGTGATCTCGGGCGCCAGCGCGTTGACCGCGAGTTCGGCGGACTGCGCCGCCACCGTGCCACCGCCGAACGCGAGGAATGATCCGGTCGCGAGTGCCAGGGCGACGATCGCCGAGCGGACGCCGTGCCGGCGATCGCGGGATTCGATCGGACGCGCCCGAGATGGGCGAGGCGAAATCGTGTGCGAGATGGAGAGATCCATGAGAGAAGTTGGTCATCCTGTCGACCTGACGAGCACCACGGAGGTGATCGGTCCCCACGACCGGAGATGACGAGTGGGTAACATATCGTCACTCAAACGCAACAATCCAGTCGGAGCGGAAAAGTTTCTTCGACGCCTCCGCCCGATCACGACCGATCCACCGAGACCGATCTACGAACCCCGTTCGACGAGAGAGTCCACCGATGCACGACGAACACGATGGTCAAACCGGTCGCGATGCCGCCTCGACCGCCGCCGTCGTGCTCGCCGCGGGCGCCGGTTCACGCTTCCGCGACCCCGGTCACACGGACGGACGAGAGGCCGCGCACAAGCTCCTCGCTCAGCTTCCGGCCACATCCGATCGCCCTCGCGAGACGGTTGCCGCCCGGTCGATCGCTCGTGCGATCATCGCCGACATCGGCGAGGTGATCGTCGTGACCGGCGCGGTCGAACTCCCCCTGCCCGGCGAGGTGATCGAGCGGGTGAACACCGATTGGGAGCAGGGCCAGATGACCTCGGTGCTCGCCGGCATCGCCGAAGCCGCGTCGCGCGGCCATCATCGTGTCGTCTTCGGGCTGGCGGATCAGCCCGCGATCGAACCGAGCGCGTGGCGTGCCGTCGCCGAGCATGACGGCCCGATCGCGGTTGCCACATATGATGGACGACGGGGAAATCCCGTCCGCCTCGACGAAGAGGTGTGGGATCTCCTCCCCGCAGGGGGCGACGAGGGTGCTCGCGTCCTGATGCGCAACCATCCACACCTCGTCCGCGAAGTACCGTGCACGGGCTCACCAGCAGACATCGACACCGCAGAGGATCTTCGCCAATGGCAGAGCAACTGACCAACGAGTTCACCGTCAATCGACCGGTCGACGAGGCTTGGCCGATCATCACGGACCTCGAGCGCATCGCGCCCTGTCTGCCGGGCGCCGAGCTCCAAGAGATCGAGGGCGAGACGTTCCGCGGTGTGGTGAAGCTGAAGCTCGGCGCGATCAGCACGCAGTTCAAGGGTGAAGCGCACTTCAGCGAGCGCGACGATGCCGATCACCGGGCGGTGATCAAGGCTTCGGGTCGCGACACGGGTGGACGCGGGAATGCCTCCGCCGAGATCACCGCGCAGGCCGAGAGCCTCTCGCCCACGAGTTCGCGCATCATCGTCACCACCGATCTGCACATCACCGGCAAGATCGCACAATTCGGCCGCGGGATCATGGGCGACGTCAGCGCGAAGCTGATGGCCCAGTTCGCCGACAATCTCAACGAGATGCTCGACGCCGACAACCTCGAGTCGTCCAACGGTGCAACCGCCGGGTCCGAGACCCCGTCCACCGCAGCGGATGCCACCGCTGCTCCGACCGATGGTGGGGCTACGTCTGCCGACGCCGTCCGCAGAATCGACGGACCCGCGGCCGACCCGATCGACCTGATGGAGGTCGGTGGCGGATCTGTGTTCAAGCGCGTCGCGCCGGCCCTCGTCGCGCTCATCGTCGTCGTCTTCATCCTCCGTCGTCTCCGCCGGAGCTGATGGACGATCGGGCGCGCGTCGAGCAGCTCCTCGGGCGACCCCCGCGGGGCGCCTTCGACGTGGTCGTCCGTGACGAGTGCGGCGATCCTGTCGTCGTCCGCAACGCACCTCTGCTCGACGACGGCACGCCGATGCCGACGCGCTTCTATCTCGTCGGGCGGGTTCTCGTCCGTTCGGTGAGCCGACTCGAGGGCGCCGGCGGTGTCCGCGAGGCCGAGCGCTCGATCGACGCCGACGAAATCGCAGCGCTCCACGAACGCTATGCGGCCGAACGCGACGCGGCGATCCCCAAGGGGCACGCCGGTCCCCGTCCGTCCGGTGGTGTCGGCGGCACGAGAATCGGCGTGAAGTGCCTCCACGCGCATGTCGCCAATCAACTCGCGGGCGGCGACGATCCCGTCGGCCGCTGGGCACTCGAGCGCCTCGATCCCATCGACCACACGGGGATCGACCGCACAGGGATCGACCGCGCGAGACGGCCGGCCGACTCCGAAGATGGGGTGCTCACGATCGAGATCTCCGACCGGTCGCTCACGCTCTCGAGGTCCGGCACCACGTTCGAAACCGGGTCCGACACCGCGTCCTACACCATGTCCGGCACCGGCTCGTTCGAAGTGCCGATCGGGCCGCTGACGCTGCTCGACGACCTCAGCGAGGATGCCCTCCCCTCCCCCGCCGTGCTAACCAATGCGCTCGGCGCGGTGCACGATCACCTCGACGATGTGCTGATCGCAGTGCCCGAGATGGCCGCCCCGACCGCGGTCATCATCCGCGGCGAGTACGCGCTCTCGCTCGCCAGGGTCGAGCACGGCGCACACGTTCTGCCCGCCGGCTACCGCCTCTCGCGCTCAGGCGCTGACGAGGTGTTCCGCACGGTCGTCGGCGAGCTTCCATCCCAGCGCCTCCACAATCCCGGACTCGACGCAGCGCACGTTCACACGATCGTCCCGACGTGCTGCATCGCACTCGGGGCGATGCGTCGACTCGACCTCGACGGGCTCGGAATCGATCCGACGACAACTCCTTCCGGCGGCTCATCGCCGGCGGCATCGCCCGGAATCGCGGACTGAGATGGCGCTCCGCCACCCCTCGCGCAACAGGGTTCCCACCCGCCTGCACGGAGGGCGCGTGATGCTGCGCCCGCTGACATCGTCCGACTTCCGGTCGTGGAGCGAGGTCCGTCGGCGCAATGGCGATTGGCTCACCGTCTGGGAGCCACGACGTCAGCCCCACCAGTCCGATCCGAGCACCGATCGATCGGCGTTCTCGTCGCGTTGCCTCCAGCGCGATCGCGACCGCGCCGCCGGCACCGCGTACCAGTTCGGCCTCTTCGTCGATGAGAACGTCGTCGGTGAGATCAACCTGAACAACGTGATCCGAGGGGCGATGCAATCGGCGACGGTCGGGTACTGGATCGACCGCGACCAGGCCGGTCACGGCTACGTCGCCGAAGGGGTGATCCTGCTGTTCCAGCATTCGTTCGAACAGCTCGGGCTGCACCGCATCGAGATCTGCATCGTCCCGCGCAACCAGCGCAGCCGGCGCGTGATGGAGAAACTCGAGATCCGCGAGGAGGGCATCGCCGAGCGGTATCTCGAGATCGACGGCACGTGGGAAGACCACGTGCGGTACGGCATCACGGCGGAGGAATGGAACGAACGCCGCGCCGAACTGCTGGCGCGGTGGCTCGAACGCACCAAGCAGCGCTGACGATCGTCCGGCTCGACGTCGTATGGTCGAGCGGTTCCGGGCGGCTCAGTAGCCGGTGAGGCCGGCGTTGTCGCGGGCGAGACGGAGCTGCTCGGCTCGCGCGCGGCGCATCTGGGTGCGCCGCTTCCACATCTTGGTCTTCCAGTGCCGCTTGGTTCGGTTTCGCTTCGATTCCTTGTCCTTGGCGACCTCGGGGTCGTGGTGGTGCAGCGGCTTCCACGCTGCACCGGGCTCGTGGACGTCTTCGGGATCGATTCCCCCCGAGACGTCTTGAGCGACGTGCTGGAGCTCCACATGGATCCGGTGTCGCTCGCCATGGGCGTGCGCACGCAGTTCCTGCTTCGGCGGCAACGGCACCTCTGCGGTGCGGTGTCGCTGGCTCATCGGCTACCTCCTGCTTCGTGGTCTCCCACGGTGGTTTCGGTTGCTGTCGATGGCGACCGTAGCCGATCGCCGATCGCGTGTCGCTCGGTTTATGTAACGTTTCTGCGCGATTCTGAAGCATCCAGGCTCAGCGCGGACAGTCGCCGTTTCGCGGCCTGATCCGCTACGGGTCCCGATCGATCAGCGGCTCGAGATGCGTGCCTTGAGGGCGGCCAACCGCTCGGCGAACCACGGCTGGCGCGTGCTCCACAGCTGCGGCTCGAGTTCACGCTCGACCGCCGCCGGGTGGTCGTCGATGTCGGCCATCGCACCGATCGTCGACTTGGTGGCGATCGCCAACTCGCGCGGCGCGGACGCCGCCTTGGCGGCGAACTCGTGGGCTACCTCGAGCAGCGACTCGCGCGGCACCGAGCGGTAGGCGAGACCGAGTCGTTCGGCCTCACGTCCGTCGATGACCTGACCGAACACGACCGTCGCCATCGCCACCTGCGGGCCCGCGATGCGCCGCAGCATCCAGGTGTGGCCACCGCCGGGGTGGATCCCCAGTTGCAGGAACCGGGTGTCGAGCCGAGCCTCGTCGGCGATGATCCGCACGTCGCATCCGAGCGCGAGGTTCATCCCGGCCCCGACCGCGGCTCCGTTCACCGCCGCCAACGTGGGCAGCGGGCTGCGAGCGATGCGCAGGAACCCCTCGTAGATGCTCCCCAGGCTCTCGCCCGTCGCCTCCGCGAGGTTGCCGAGATTCGCCCCGGCACAGAATGCGGGCGGGGTGCCGGTGACCACGACGGCACCGACCGATTCGTCGGCCTCGAACGCGTCCATCGCGGCGATGATCTCGACGACCATCTCGATGGTCAAGGTGTTGCGCTCGTCGGGATTGTCGAGGGTCAGGGTGCCGACGCCGTCGGCGATCTCGGTGAGTACGAATGCCATCGGGCAAGTGTTGCACCACCGCTCGCAACCGATTCATTCAGCGCGACGGAATCGTGATCCGATGACCGTGACGCGCGGATAACGTGCCGAGCGCACATGTTGGACCACGTCTTCACCGATGCGATCAGTGCGCTGCGAGACGCGTTCGAGGCGGCATTCCTCGAGCGCCAGGCGTTCGAGGAGCACTTCCAGGCCGACGTGCTGGTCGGCGATCTCACGTGGGAGACGAGCTACGGATTGCCGGGCGAGGGTGAGCCACCGCGAGTCGTCGCCCACATCACATTCGACTGGCCGGCGTGGAGCCAGGCGGCCTACCGGCGGTGGTACGTCGAGTCCGAGCTGGAACGCCGTCCGGCGATCGAGATGGAGATCGTGCTGCGCGTGCAGCGCCTCGCCGTTCCGCCCGACACCGACGCGCTGTTCGCCGCCACACCCGAGCGCAGCCCGCTCGTCGGCGACGACCTTCTCGAGCGAGCCGGGCTCACCACCGAGACCGCCCACCCCGACCTGGCCGTCGACCCGGCCGACGTGACGACCGAGTACGCGGCCGAGATCACGTACGAGGGGTTGTACGAACTCGCCGAGGAGACGGTCGCCGACGGCACGAGCCTGCTGCTCGACGAACACTTCGGAGCGCTCGGCGGTTGGATCGCGTCGACCCTCGTCAAGCTCGGCGACCTCCAACTCGAGTTCCTCCCGGCCGAGGACATCGCCGAGTAGTCCGAGCACGCCGGGCACGCTGTCGGACAGCGCGACCGGCCGGTCGCGCCCGCCGCCGCCGAACGGTCAGAATGGACCGATGACCGACGATCACGTGCTGCTCGACGTCTCCGAGCGAATCGCCACGATCACCCTCAACCGGCCCGAGGCCCGCAACGCCTTGTCGAGCGAGGTGCTCGAACTGCTCAGCCTGCGCATGCGTGACACCGAGGTCGATCCCCTCGTCGACGTGATCATCCTCACCGGAGCCGACCCCGCGTTCTGCGCGGGCCTCGACCTGCAGGAACTCGGCTCGACCGAGGGGAAGCTCGGGGGCGGCAGCCGTGCCGACCGAAACCGCCGCCGCGACGGCGTCCGTGGCCCCTTCCCCAAGATCACCAAGCCGGTGATCGGCGCGATCAATGGAGTCGCGATCACCGGCGGGTTCGAGCTCGCGCTGAACTGCGACTTCCTGATCGCCAGCGAACGGGCGAAGTTCGGCGACACGCACACCAGGGTCGGCGTGATGCCCGGCTGGGGCCTCACCGTGCTGCTGCCACAGGCGATCGGGGTGCGGCGGGCGCGCGAGATGAGCTTCACCGGGAACTTCATGGACGCGGATGAGGCGCTTCGCTGCGGACTCGTCAACCGGGTCGTCGCGCACGGTTCGCTGATCGAGGTCACCCGCGGCATCGCCCGCGACATCATCGGCAACGATCAGGCGGGCGTCCGACAGATCCGGTCGACCTACGACCAGATCGCCACCGAAGACGACCACTGGGAGACCGAGGCGCGCGACGGCCGCGCCTGGCGACGATCGAACTTCAGCCCCGAGAACGTCGCCGAACGCCGCCGCGAGATCCAAGCCCGCGGCCAACAGCAGTAGCCCGGCAATCCCCCCGTTCCCCGAAACTTGTACGCAGGATCGCGCTCAGCGGGAAGATCCGCACACAGAACG
>CBDUYD010000114.1:0-9343 GCA_965371355.1 uncultured Ilumatobacteraceae bacterium | reverse complement strand
TACAGCAGGATCATCGAACTGATACCGGTGATGAACATGCACATCGTGATCGTCAACGGATCGGCGAGCAGCGCCATGTCGACCTGGAGCGAGCCGACCGGCACCCACGAGTAGAGCGTCGAGACACTCGAGCGCGCCGGCTCATCGTTGTTCTGGAGGTCGACGTACACCGCGACCGAGGCGATGAACGAGGCGAAGATCGCCGCCGTGCCCAGATACCCGGCCGCCGGGTCGCCGAGGCGGCGACCGAACAACAAGATGACGATGAAGCCCACGAGCGGGAACGCGGGAATCAGCCATACGAGGTCGGTCATGGCAGGTCAGCCCCTCAGATCCACGAGGTCGTCGGCGGTCGTCCCCGGCCGGCGACGCATGATCGACACGATGATGCCCAGGCCGACGACGACCTCGGCCGCCGCGACCACCAACACGAAAAGCACAGCGGTCTGTCCATCGATGTCGCCGAGCCGCGTCGCCAGCGCGACGAATGTCATCGTGACCGCGTTGAGCATGAGCTCGATGCACATGAACATCACCAGCGGGTTGCGGCGCACGAGGAGGCCGAATGCCCCGATCCCGAACAGCACCGCGGCGAGCAGGAGGTACCAGCTCGGCTCGATCGCGGCGATCACGACTCGCCGTCCTCACTCGGCCACTGCCGTGTGAGCAACACCGTTCCGACGACCGCGACGATCAACAGCACCGAGGTGAGCTGGAACGCGAAGACGTAGTCGCTGAAGAGGCTCTCGGACAGTTGGCGCACATTGGCATCGTGATCGCCGGTCTCGGCGGCGATGTCGATGCCGGCGCCGGGGTTGATCACCAGCGCATCGCGGGATCGCACGATCGCAGCGGCCACCAGTGCGACCAGCCCGAGCGAGACGACCGCCGCCATCGGACGTTGGATCCTGATCGGTTCGATCGAGAGGTCGGTTGCCTCGTCGACACCGAGCAACATCAGCACGAACAGGAACAACACGACGATCGCCCCGGCGTAGACGATGACCTGCACCGCGGCGAGAAAATGCGCTTCCTGCGCCACGAACTGCACGGCGACACCGAACAGTGTCAGCACCAGTCCGAGCGCGGAGTGGACCGGATGGCGCATCGTCACGACCGCGACGGCGCCGGCGATGATCATGACGGCGGCCGAGAAGAACACGAGATACTCGAGGAAGGTCGCGTCGCTCACCGCTCGACCACCTTCACGCCGTCGGACGCATCGCTCTCGTCCTGGGGGGGTTCGGGCGCTCGCACGCCGAAGCCGAGCTCGCCGCTCCACTCGACCTCGCCCTCGAACGTCGCATCGCCCGACGGCGACGTCGCCCGCATCCAGCCGCCCGTCTGGGCATCCTCGCCGTCGCGCCAGTCCTCCCACGGCATGCGCTGGGCATCGCCCTCGTCGTCGACGACGAGTTCGGACTTCGTGTAGATCGCGTCCTGACGGTTGGTGAACGAGAACTCGAAGAGCTTGGTCTCGGTGATCGCCTCGGTCGGGCACGCCTCGACACACAGGTCGCAGTGGATGCACCGCAGATAGTTGATCTCATAGACGTAGCCGAAGCGCTCGCCCGGCGACGTCGGATGTGCGGGATCGTTGTCGGCACCGCGAACGTGGATGCAATTCGCCGGGCAGACGCCGGCGCACAGTTCGCAACCGATGCACTTCTCCATCCCGTCCTCGTACCGGTTGAGCACGTGACGGCCGTGGAGGCGTTCGGGTTTGGGGATCTTCTCGTCGCCGGCCACGTCCTGAGACGAATCGCCGCGCTTCTTGGCCCGACGACCACCCGAGTACTCGGTGGTGACACGCTTGCCGCCGAACAGGCGGTGCTGGCGGATGGTGACGGCGAACCCGTCGAGGTAGCCCATCAGCCCAGATATCCCATCACGACGTCACTCCCTGTGATTCGTTGTCGAGGCGCTCCCGGTTGAGACGGCTCACGCGGAGTGCGAATCCGAACAACGCCACCGCCACGGCCCCGACGAGGACGGCGATCAAGGTCACCCGGATGCTGTCGGCCGCGTTGCCGTCCGACGAGAACTCGCGCAGCGCGGCGAGCAGCAGGAACCAGCCGAGCGACAGCGGGATCAGCACCTTCCACCCGAAGTTCATCAGCTGGTCGTATCGCAGGCGCGGAAGTGTCGCCCTCAGCCACACGTACATGTAGAGGAACAGGAACAGCTTGGCGACGAACCACGTCGTGCCGCCGAGCGGGCCGAGGAACGAGAACAGGTCGAAGTCGCCGATCATCAGCGGCTGCGGCCCGCCCAGGAAGAGTGTGACGATCACGGCCGACATCGTGACCACGTTCATGAACTCGGCGAGGAAGAACAACCCGAAGCGAATGCTCGAATACTCGGTGTTGAAGCCGCCGACCAGCTCCTGTTCTGCCTCGACCAGGTCGAATGGCGGTCGATTCATCTCGGCGGTGATCGCGATGACGAAGATCACGAACGGCGCGAGGCCGGTCGCCAGGATGTTCCAATCGGCGAACGTGCCCTGCGCCTCGACGATGCCGGCGGTCGACAGCGTCGCCGACGCGAGGAGTACCGATGCGACCGAGAGGCCGAGTGCTGCCTCGTAGGAGATCATCTGCGCGGTCGCCCGTACCGAGCCGAGCAACGGGTACTTCGAACCGCTCGACCAGCCCGCGAGCATGATCCCGTAGACCGCCAATGACGAGAGTGCGAGCACGAGCAGGATTCCCACGGGTGGGTCGGCGAGCTGCACGCGCGTGACCTCGCCGAACCATACGACCGTGCCGTCGCCGCCGTCGGAGAAGTCACCGCCGAGCGGCAGCACCGACCAGATGAGGAAGGCGGGGACGAACGCGAGGAAGGGTGCCAGACGGAAGACGATGCGGTCGGCACGATCGGGGAGCAGATCTTCCTTGAAGAACAGCTTCGTGCCGTCGGCGAGGGTCTGCAGAATTCCGAACGGTCCGGCCTTGTTCGGACCGATGCGGTTGTGCATGCCCGAGACGACCTTGCGCTCGTACCACACCATGAACATCGTGGCGACGAGGCCGATCACGAAGATCATGACGACCTTGAAGAGCACGATGAGGAGCGGCGTCCAGAGCAGATCGCCTTCGAGGAGGGGATCGAGTGCGATGATCACGAGACGCGCTCGATCCTGACATCGACCGCTGCCGCGTCGACGTCGATCAGGTCCTCGATCGCCCTACCACCCTGGTTGAACGGCGCCCACAGGGTGCCCCTGGGAACCATCGTGTCGGCGCGGATCGCGAGCACGACGGTGGCGCTCGCACCGACGATCCGGACGTCGTCGCCGTCGGCCACGCCGATGCGCTCGAGGTCGAGTGGGTTGACGTGCGCTCCCTCGCCCGGGGCGAGGTTGGCCAGCGAGCGTGACATCTCGGTTCCGACCGCTCGGTCGTAGAGCTTGCGACTCACGACGAGCCGGTAGTCATAGCTGTTGCGGGTGGCGCCCTCGGCCGGCACCGGTGGGAGATCGACCGGGGGACGATCGACGACAACGCCGTCGGGGGCGGCGGCGACGGCCGACGGGGTCGCTCCAGCGAACTCGGGCACGGTAGCCGCGATGGCCGCGGTCACGTCGTCGACGGTCGAGACCGAGGCGAGCGGATGCCCGTCGGCGAACGAGCCGAGTATCGACCCGAGTTCGACCGCGATCATCCAGTCGGGACGGGTCGTGCCCCGCGGGGTGACCTTCTTCGCGACCGGGGAGACGCGCCCTTCGACGTTGGTGGTCGTGCCCGACTTCTCGCCGTAGGCGGCGGCGGCGAGCACGACGTCCGCGCGATTGGTCGACTCGGACGGGAACGTGTCGATCGACAGGATCCTCCGCGCGCCGGCCATGGCGCGGCGGGCGAGGTCGGCGTCCGGGCAGTCGTTGAGGGGGTCGGCGCCGAGCAGCACGAGCAGCCCGATGCTGCCGTCGGCGGCGGCCCGCAGCGCGGCGACCGCATCTTGCCCGGTCGGAGCGAGTCCCAGCGAGAGCGCGCCGACCACGTTGCCGCGTCGCAGCACCGGCAGCACCTTTGCCTGGGGAACCGCGGCGAGCAGGGCCTGTAGGGCTGCGATGGTCGCGTCGGTCGACTCGGCGAGGTTGGCTCTGCCGACCACGACGACGACCGAACCCGACGCGAGCTGTGTCGAGATCTCATCGTCCGCCAGTGCGTCGTCGATAGCCCGGCGCTGGGTTCCGGGCTGATGGTTCACCGACCGCCATGCGTACGGGGTGAGGCCGCTGTCGACCGGTGTGAACTCGAGGATCCGGCTGCGACGCTTCTCGGCGGCGTCGCGCAGGCGCAGGTAGAGCACCGGGAGTTCCTCTTTGAGGTCGGGGCCGAGCAGCAGCAGCGTGTCGGCGTTCGCGGCCTCGTCGATCGTCGCTCGATCGAGGCCGAGCACGCCGGCGGGAAGACCGTCGCCGAGCTGAGCGTCACGGTACGGCGTTCCGATCGCATCGGCGAGCTGCGCCCAGGCGAACGCGTCCTCGTTGGTGCCCCTCGCACCGCCGAGCACGGCGATGCTCTCGGGCCCGCCCTCGGCGAGCGCATCGGTGATCAACGACGCCGCTCCGGCGAGCGCGGCACTCCACGAGGTCTCACAGAGGCCCGTTTCGGTCTTGACCATCGGGGCGCTCAGCCGGTGCTCGGAGTTGACGGCCTGGAAGTTGAAGCGCCCACGATCGCAGAGCCAGCCGTGGTTGACCGCGTCGGAATCGACGCCCTGATAGCGGAGCAACTCGTCGCGGCTCGACTGGATCACGGTCCGGCAGCCGACCGCACAGGTGGTGCAGGTCGACTCCAACTGTTCGAGATCCCACGGCCGTGCCTTGAACCGGTAGGGCACTGCGGTGAGTGCACCGACGGGACAGATCTGCACCGTGTTGCCCGAGAAGTACGACACGAACGGCTCGCCGGGGAAGGTCATCACCTGCGTGCTGTTGCCGCGCTGGGTGAATCGGATCAGACTGTCGCCGGCCACCTCGTCGGCGAAGCGCGTGCAGCGGTCGCAGAGGATGCAGCGCTCGCGATCGAGGTACACGAGATCGCTGATCGCGATCGGCTTCTCGTAGTGGCGCTTCTCCTCGAGGTAGCGACTCTCGCCGGGGCCGTGGCTCATCGCCTGGTCCTGCAGCGGGCACTCGCCACCCTTGTCACACACCGGGCAGTCGAGCGGATGGTTGGCGAGCAGCAGCTCGAGCATTCCCTCCTGGGCCCGCCTCACCTCTTCGGTATCGGTGCGCACGACCTGCCCATCGGACACGGGCGTCATGCACGACACGACCATCATCGCGCCGCGCGGTCCCTCGACCTCGACGAAACACTGCCGGCACATGCCGACCGGCTCCAGCCGCGGGTGATAGCAGAAGTGCGGGATGTAGTCGCCGTTGCGGGTCGCCGCGGTGATGACCATCTCGCCCTTCCGGGCGGCGACCTCGTTGCCGTCGATCGTGATCATCACCGCATTCGGGTCGGGCTCCGGCTCGACCTCCACCTCCACCTCCACTTCGATCTCGCCATCCGCACCGACGTCGATCTCGACGTCGACCTCGATCAGTTCTCCGGTGTCCGCATCGGTGCCGCGGGTGTCGTCGACGTCGCTCATCGTGCGTCTCCCACCGCGACCGGGATCGAGCGGCGTTCGGGCTGCGCGGTCACGAGCGCCTCGAAGTCCTCCGGGAACAGCGTCATCGCCGAATGGATCGGGGCGAAGGCGGAGGGTCCGACGAAACAGATCGTGGTCATCTTGTACGGGAAGGGAACCGCCTCGAGACCTAGGCGCTCGCTGGACGCATGCGGCATGTCACCCGGGCAGATCGTCGCGCCCACCTCGAGGATCGTCTCGAGATCGACATCGGTGCCGCGGCCGTCGACGAGGCGCTCGACGATCCGGTACAGCCAGGTGCCCCCTTCGCGACAGGGCACGCACTTGCCGCACGACTCGTGCGCGTAGAACCTGACGAGCGTCAATGCGGCCGCGGGAACGTCGGTGGTCGAATCCATCACCATCACGGCGCCCGACCCGAGCATCGAGCCGGCGCTCCCCGCTTCACGGCCCTCGAAGGGGATGTCGAGCTGGTCGGGAAGGAACCACGGAGCCGACCCGCCTCCCGGGACGAATGTCTTGAGCTCGTTGCCGTCGCGGATGCCCTGTGCGAAGTCGTCGCCGTAGATCAGGTCACGGAAGGTGGTCGATCCGTTCACGATCTCGAACACGCCCGGGCGGTTGACATGGCCCGAGACGGCGATCATCCGCGTGCCGGGGCTCGTCGGGGTACCGATCGCCGTGTATGCGGTCGAACCCTCCCTCGCGATGTACGGCAGGTTGGAGAGCGTCTCGACGTTGTTGACGATCGTCGGCTGACCGTACAGCCCGACTGCGGCGGGGAAGAACGGCGGCTTCAGCCGCGGCATGCCACGCTCGCCCTCGAGCGACTCGATCAGCGCCGTCTCCTCGCCGACGACGTAGGCGCCGGCACCCCAGTGCAGCACGATGTCGACGCCGAAGTCGGTGCCCAGGATGTTCTTGCCGATGTATCCCGCGGCGTAAGCGTCGTTCAGTGCAGCGGCGACGCGCTCGTGTGCCAGCGCCATCTCGCCGCGGATGTACAGGAAGCACTGTGAGAGTCCTGCCGCGTAACAGGCGATGAGACTCCCTTCGATCAGTTGGTGCGGGTCGCACTCCATGAGGAGGCGGTCCTTGTACGTTCCCGGCTCGGACTCGTCGCCGTTGACCACCAGATAGCGCGGCCAGACGCCCTCGGGCGTGAAGCCCCACTTCACGCCGGCGGGGAAACCCGCTCCACCGCGCCCGAGCAGGGTCGAGTTCTTGACCACTTCGGCCATCTCGGCCGGCGACATCGCGAGCGCCGCGCGCAAGCCTTCGTACCCCCCGGTGGCGAGCGAGCGGTCGAGCGTGTATCCGTCTTCGTACCTGAACCTCGAGGTGACGATCGCGGGACGATCGCCCGGATAGAAGCCCGGCGCCCACTCGTACGGACTGAGCACGCTCATCCGGGACTCACCTCGATCCATGCGGGACCCTCGGTGACGTCATCGGGATCGTGTACCCCGACCGCCCGATCGGTCGGGATCTGCTGGCGATTCCGGCCGAGCGTGCCGTGCGCGGGAACCTCGTGGTCGAGTGCCCCGGACCGCAGGTCGTCGACGAGTTGGTCGAACGCCTCGGGCGTCACGCGGTACCGGTGTCGGTAGTTCACCTGCAGGGTCGGCGCCTCGGTGCACGCGGCCTGGCACTCGGCGTGCTGCAACGTGATGAGTCCGTCGTCGGTCGTCGAGCCGGCCCTGATCCCGAGGCGTTGCTCGGCGTGGTGCATGAGTGCGTCGGCCCCCATGAGAGCGCACGACAGAGTACGGCAGATGTTGATGAGGTATCTCCCGGTCGCTTCGAAGCGGAACATCTCGTAGAACGTCGCGGTGCCGTACACCTCGGCGGGTGTGATGCCGATGAGTTCGGCGATGTGACGCATGGCGTCCTCGGCGAGGTACCCGTCTTGTTCCTGGGCGAGGTGCAGCACGGGGATAAGCGCCGACTTCGGCCGCGGGTAGCGGGCGATTATCTCGCGCGCCAGAGTCTCGTTCGGATCGGTCAGCCGAGTCATCGGTCGACGTCTCCGAGTACGGGATCGACAGAGGAGATGATCGCCACCGCGTCGGCGACGAGTCCACCCCGCATCATGTGCGGCAGACACTGGATGTTGGCGAACGACGGCGCCCGCACGTGCATCCGGTACGGGTTCGGTCCACCATCGCTCGCGATGTAGCAACCGACCTCGCCCCGCGGGCTCTCGATGCCGACGTAGACCTCGCCCTCGGGGACCTTGAACCCCTCGGTGAACAGCTTGAAGTGATGGATCAACGCCTCCATCGACTCGTCGATGCGAGCCCGCGGTGGCGGCGTCACCTTCTTGTCCTGGATGCGGTAGTCGCCCGACGGCATGCACTCGACGATCTGTCCGACGATCCGCATCGACTCGCGGATCTCGGCCAACCTGATCGCGTACCGGTCGAACGAGTCGCCGTACGTGCCGACGACGACGTCGAAATCGAGTTCGTCGTAGTGGAGGTACGGCATGTGGCGGCGCAGGTCCCACTCGACGCCGGTCGACCGCAGGATCGGTCCGGTCGCGCCGAGCGCCAGCGCCTCAGCCGGAGTGATCACGCCCACCCCCTGGAGGCGCTCGCGATAGATCGGCTGGCCGCTGAGCAGGATCTCGTACTCGTCGAGCCGCGGCGGGATCAGGTCGAGCAGCCGCATCACCCCGTCGCGCCATCCGGCGGGGAGATCGGCGGCCACACCGCCGGGGCGGATGTAGTTGTGGTTCATCCGCAGGCCGGTGACCTCCTGGAAGAACCGCAACACCTCCTCGCGCTCGCGCCAGCCGTAGATCATCATCGACACGGCGCCGAGGTCCATGCCGTTGGTGGCCATGAACAGCAGATGGCTGCTCATCCGGTTGAGTTCGGCCATCAACATCCGGATCCACGTAGCCCGCTCGGGGATCTCGCCGTCGATGCCGAGCAGCT
The DNA here is from genome assembly GCA_965371355.1 of uncultured Ilumatobacteraceae bacterium. Taxonomy (GTDB): domain Bacteria; phylum Actinomycetota; class Acidimicrobiia; order Acidimicrobiales; family Ilumatobacteraceae; genus JASJHI01. The sequence continues at coordinate 797 of CBDUYD010000114.1, read as the reverse complement.
TCTCGGTCGCCATCGAGAAGACCAATTCGTTGGCGAACGGGCTGAGGTAGTCCATGCGGGTGACGTTCGTACCGCCCTGCATGTAGGTGAGCTGCTCACCGGTCTTCTCCATGCCGGTGTGGAGGTAGCCGATGATCGGCTTGCAGCGCAGCACGGTCTCGCCCCGGAGCTCGAGCATCAGGCGCAGTACCCCGTGGGTCGAAGGGTGCTGCGGCCCCATATTGATGATCATCGTCTGGTCTTCATCGGGATCGTCGGGAAGCTCGCCGAGGAGCGCGGCCTCGGCCTCGGACATTCGCAGCACCGCTCCGACCTCGCGCAACCGCTCCTTCGCCGCCACGTCGCCACGGGAGAGAAGCTGCTGGTCGCCCTCGTCGGTGCCGCCCACGAAGTCCGCGTAGGTGATCTCGCGCGGGGGCACGACGGGCTGGCCGGTCACCGACTCGTCGGCCCGATCGCGCTCCGTGGTCCTTTGATCCGACTTCTTCGCAGCGGCCGACTCGACGGACTTGCCCTCGCTCGTCACCGAAGCGTCAGCACCACGACCCCCGGCACTCACAGCGCCACGATCATCGTCGAGCCGCCGACGCCGACGTCGACTTCTCGGTTCGACCGACTTGTCGCCCTTGACCGAACTCGTCGACTTGGCCGACTTGGCCGACTTGGCACCCTCGGCCGCTTTCGCCGACCTGACCGTCTTGACCGACTTGGGCGACTTGGCCGACTTGGCCGACTTGGCACCCTCGGCCGACTTGGCAGCCTTGGCCGACTTGGCACCCTCGGCCGACTTGGCACCC
>CBDUYD010000113.1:0-9379 GCA_965371355.1 uncultured Ilumatobacteraceae bacterium | reverse complement strand
GCGCAAGATCCTCACGAGTTGCCCGCGGTTCAGTCGTGATCCGGGTGGGGGAGGCACCGCCTCACTTGAACCAGCGGGCACCGTGTGTTCGACCGGTGTCGAGCGGCACGCCGCCGGAGAACCGCTCCTCGGGGAACCGGCCGGACCACTTTGCCTCGACGTCGTCGTCCCAGCTCATCTTCAGCCGTTCGCGCCGTTCGAGATCGAGCACGACGAGCGCCTCCTCGAGCCGTTCGATCTGTTCCTCGGTCGTGCCCGGCAGGTGGAATGCGTCGCGGACGAACTTGGCGGTGTCACCTCGGTAGTCGTGTCCGAACGACCCGAAGTTGCCCGGTACGGTCACCATCGCGTTGGCTGCGTCGACCGTCACCTGCCAGAAGGTGTTGACCGGCTCCCAGCTCATGTCGTCGGGAACGTTGCGCCCCCGCTCGCCTCGCATCCAGTCGGGCTCGCGGATCATCACCTCGGGTCGCAGCGCGGCGATCGGGTCGTTGTCGTGCGACAGGATCACCGCCCGGAGTCGCTCGCGCCCCTCCTCGCCGAGGGCGTCGAGTTCCTCGTGCCGGTCGAAGACGCCGACCGTCCCCTCGGGTACGAGTTCGTTGGAGCCCGCCGCCATCCCGTTGCGGGACCACTTGGCGAGCGCCGGCAGCCCGAGCCACAGCGCGCGATCGACGCCGTAGTGATCAAAGCCGGTGATGCCCTGGGACATGACCACATCGCTGGATGTCCAGGCGCCGAGGCTCTCGCCGAAGATGAGTACCTTCGGTCGGTCCGCAGGTGGACGTCCGCGGAGACGTTGCCGGATGCCCCATAGCAGGAGCCGGAACTGGACGCGTCCGAGTCCGACCTTCTGGACCGCCAGGAACGACGGGAACCTGCCGTACTGCACCGAACACGTCGCGATGTCGCCGCGCGCCAGGAACTCGGCCGCCTCGACGGCGGTCTGGTCGACCCAGCCGGTGCCGGTCGGCGAGACGAGCAACAGATACGACCTGTCGAACGCACCGGTCCGCTCGAGCTCGTCGAGCGCCAGTTCGGCGCGGCCCGTGCCGTACATCGGAATCGAGTTGAAGCCGACGTACGTACGAATCGGGTGGGCGACGGCAGGCTCGCCCATCACGTCGTCGATCATCCCGGGTGTCACGACGTCGGTCACGTAGCGACGCCCCTGCTGACCGAGTTCGGCGAAGTGCGAGAGGCTCTCGGGCGAGCCGGACACGAGCGGCGATTGTGGCGGCGTCGAGTAGGCCGGTTCGACCTTTTCGTTGGCCCGGCCGATCGATGCGATCGCCGCGTTGTACGCGCCGGTCGCGGCGCCGGCCCAGATCGCCGCGTTCGCCACCCGGGCGATCGCCGTGCGCCCCCAGCTGCCCCCGATGTAGAGCTCGAGCCCGCGCCGGGTGAGCATGTACCCGTTGCCGAGGCCGCTCCCGACAACGGACACGCCGACCGCGATCGCGGTCGAACTGGGGATGTCGGCCTGCTGCTCGACGGGCCACCGGGGTACTACCGCCCGGCGGTGTCGAAGTCGCCGGCCCGCCCAGTAGAGGCCGCCGCCGGTCATCATGCCGGCTGAGATCAGGGGCCCGGCCCTGGTGCTCCAGCGCCCGCGCCCGGCCAGCGCGATGTCGTAGAGCGCGCCGCTGAGCGCCGCCGCTCGGAGGATGTCGCCGCCGGAACGCACCCCGGTGCGCCAGAGCGTCTCGTTCTCCCGCACGGGGAGCGACATCGCCGCCTGACCGGCGGCGAACGTCGCTGCCCGGCCGGCGAGACTGACCGGGGTCGAGGCGCTTGCGCCGAGTATCAGTGCCTGCATGGCATTGACCCGACCGGCGATCAACCGCGCGCCGAGCACGTGTAGGCCGGTCGCAAGGCCCTGGTGCAGCGAGGTGCGCGGCATCAGGCTCGGGGTGAACGAGTCGAGGAACGAGATCGTCTCGAGCGCGGCCGATGCCTCGCCGACCGGGTCGATCCGACCGACCGACCACGACAGCGCCCGCCCGAGAGAGGGCGCTGTCATCTCGACGAGTCGTTGTCCGGCCGTCATCGTTCACGCTCTGCGCAGATCTTCATGGCGCAGAGCCTGCCACACGACCGAACGTGCTGTCCGGTGGCTGCGGACGCCTCCGCTATCCGTCGATCAGCCGTCCGATCCTCGGGTCGTCGGCGTCGGAGGCGGCGTCAGCGAGCGGGCGTGGCTCGGCTGCGCTGTCTGAACTCCTGCAGCGAGAGCGAGGTGAGGATCGTCGGTTCGATCGCCCGGGCAGTTGCCGAGCGCGGCTGGCCCAACATCGGGCCCAGCTCGCCCACATACTCTCCGGCGCCTCGTTCTGCAAGGTTCTCCTCGGTGCCATCGGTGAGCTCCCTCACGATGGTCGCCCTCGGGCTCACGAGCAGCTGTGTGCTAAGCTACGCACATGCGAGTGCACATCGCGTTGGACGATGATCTCGTCGCCGAACTCGATCGGCGTGCGGGTTCGAGGCAGCGGAGCGCGTTCGTCGCCGAGTTGATCCGTAGGGCGCTCGATGACGAGCGGCGGTGGGACGAGATCGAGGCATCCCTCGGACAGATCGCGAGCAAAGATCACGGTTGGGACGCCGATGCGGCCGATTGGGTCAGGCGTCAGCGGGCAGCCGATTCGCGACGCGCCGGCTGATCGTGGCGCGGCTCCTCCTCGACTCGACGGTGATCATCGACGCGTTGCGCGGACGGCCTGCAGCCGATCGGGTCGCCGGCCTGCGTCGGTCGGGAGTCGAGCCGTGGGCGTGTGTGATCTCCGTCGAGGAGATCTGGCGGGGAATTCACCCGGGCGAGGAAGCGGTCGTCCGCCGCTTCTTCAATGGAGTGCGCCTCGCTCCGCTCGGGGTGATCGAGGGCGCACTTGCGGGCACGTGGCGCCGGGAGTTCGCATTGCGCGGTGTGATCGTGCACCAGGCCGACTGCTTGATCGCCGCGGCGGCGGTCGGCGTCGGCGCCCTACTGGCGACAGCCAACGTCGCGGACTTCCCGATGCCCGAGCTGACGGTGGAGGAGTGGCCGATCGGCCGCTGACCGAGGTGCATGCCGCCCTTCGGCTCGGTGAGATCGTGAACGTCTTGCGCACGCGAGACACACGTCGTCGCCAGAACGCCGGTAGCGGGCGGGCGCGGGGAATGTCCGGCGCTGGGTGTCCGCCGCATGACGAGAATGTCGCCTCGTAGTGTGCGGGCCGTGTCCGCGTCCGATCTGTCGTCTGCCGACCAGTCTGCCCTCGATCCCGCGACGGCTCGGATCGCGGTGGTCGGCCCGGGCGCCGTCGGCACGTTCTTCGCGGCGCAGCTGACCGCAGCGGGCCGGAGTGTGGTGGCGTGCGGGCGGCGGGCGTTCGATCGATATGTCGTCGAGTCGGAGCTGGCCCCCGTCGACGCTCCCGCGGTCTGTGTCATCGACCCGGCGGAGCTGCCCGGGGCGGGTCTCGATCAACCGGCCGATCTCGTGATCGTGACCGTGAAGACGTTCCAGACCGCCGGCGCCGCGCCGTGGCTCGACGCGCTCTGCGGACCGAGCACGATCGTTGCCGCCGCGCAGAACGGCGTGGAGGAGGTCGAGCGGTTGACGCCGTACGTCAACGGGGCGCACGTCGTGCCTTGCGTGGTGTACTGCGGCTGCCAACTCATCGAGCCGGGGCGCATCCGCCACGACCAACACGGCATCATGATCGTTCCCGACGACGAGGTGACGCGTCGCGTCGCCCCGATCTTCGAGGGGTCGGCGGCTCGCTGGCGGCCGGACGCGGACTTCGTCGTCGCGTCGTGGCGCAAGCTCGGGGTCAACGTGATGGCCAACGGCGTGACCGCGCTCACGCGACGGACGATGGATGTGCTCGCCACCAAACCTGTCGATGTGGTGGCGCGGGAGTTGCTGCGCGAGTGCCTCATGGTGGCGCGGGCCGACGGCGCGGATGTCGACCCGGCGGAGGCGGATGAGTTCGACCTCTCCGTGCTGCCGCGGTACGGCACGTCGATGTACTACGACGTCATGGCCGACCGAACGACCGAGTTCGACGCCCTCCATGGCGCGGTGCTGCGCGCCGGGGCCCGTCACGGCATCGACACACCGGTGACGAGTGTCGTGCACGCACTCCTCGCCGGCCGCGAAGCCGTGACGACGCCGCCCAGCCGGTCGGAGGCGGATCGGTTCGGTCCCGTGTGACCACCTCCCGGCGAGAGGCTGCTGTTGTCATCGCCGGGTCGACCGTTGTTGCCGACGCCGGGCCGCACGGTTGGCGAGAGGTCTGCCGTCCGGTCGGTCGAGGCGGCGGGTGAGGTGTTGGTGGCACTCGCAGAACCAATCCGGCGGAGGGACGACCTGTAGGAACGAGCCGGTCGGCGGCGTCTCGCCATAGTGATTGGCCCACGTGGCGAACCATTCGCCTCGGAGGTGGCGGTCGTGGACCGGCACGACCTCGACTTGCCGTCGCGTGAGTTCGGCGCTGTCGAGCGAGCCGTCACGCTCGATCATGCCCACGGCCCACCGGACCAGTCGCTCCTCATCAGCGATCTCGATGTCGACGACGACGAGTTCGGAGTGGCCGAACGTTTCGGTGAGGCCGATCGTGTAGCACCAGGGCATCGGCGCGTCGACCATTGTCAGATGCCAGCCGTGGATGCGGATCGACAGGTCGATGCTCCGCATGGCTTCCTCGTATGAGAATCCGTCACACATCATGCACATGCCGTGATCCTGACGAAGGGGTGTCGCGGTGCCGGAGGTGTGGAGAGAAACCGGGGGATCGAACTCTGGTGTGGTGGTGCTCGGAGGTCCGGCCCCGCCGATCCGTGGAGCGTCAGTCGAGGTGTTCCGCGCCACCCTCCAGGTCCACGTAGAGCTCGGGCTGGAAGCGCGGAGTGCAGATGCACAAGAAGATGAGATCCGCCTCGCCGGTGTTGGTGATGCGCTGGCGGACATCGGCTGGGATGGACACGACGTCGCCCGGACCAACGATCGTCGCCGGTGTATCGCCGACCTCGACCTCGCCGACCCCCGACTCGATCAGGTAGCGCTCTCTGACGCCGGTCACGGAATGCCAGGCCGTGGTGATGCCGGGCTCGACACGGGCACGGGCGATCGAGGCCTCCTCGTCGGACTCATCGTTCAGGATCTCGAGGATGTGGCAGCGCTCGGGGGTGTAGAACTCGCCGTCGGGATCGGGGGCGCGGGTAACAGGATCTTCGACCATCGAGAGTCCACCCTTGTTGGCTCGGGCTCACGGGTCAATTCGCGACATGTGTCGGCCGCTCGCTCCCGCAGCGACACACCCGGGGTCCGCACGATCGCGGACCTCGACCAGAGTAGGCGGATCCGCTCGCGGAACTGGGGGGGAAATCCGGCTGACGCTGCTGTCCGTAGTCAAAGCACCTGGTAGATCGGGGTGTCGGGTCTGGCTGGCTCGTCGCGCGGAGCAACCTGCGGAGCAAGGGATCGGCGCGATTCCTCGTGGTCCCGCATGCGCGCCTGGCCCGAGACATCTATTCTCGGGTCCGAGGGAACCTTATCCAGACTTTCCCAAAAACTCTGATTAAAGGATGTTAGACTTCAGACATGGAACATCCCGGTGGGTCCTCGATCGGAGCAGGTCCTGATCCTGCCACGTCGACAGGTTGGCCGTCGGTTGAGTACGAGGACCATGAGTGGGTCGGTTCGATCGACATACCGCGTCGCTGGCGGTCGACGTACTCGGGTCCGTACAGCGCGGCGGTCGTACCCGAGATTGCTCAGCTGGATCCGGTGATGTCGGCGGCCACTGCTGCGCTTGCCGATGAGGCCACCGCCGAGTTGGCTCGCTTCGACGCCGAAATGGGATCCGAGATCGCGCCGTTCGGTGCGATCCTGCTGCGCTCGGAATCTGCTGCGTCGTCGCGAATCGAGAACCTCACCGCTTCCGCGAAAGCCGTCGCCCTTGCCGAGTTGGGGGACACCTCGAGACGCAACGCAACCGAGATCGTCGCCAACACGAGCGCGATGACTGTGGCGATCGCTCTCGCCGACCGGCTCGATGGTCCAGCGATCCTTGCCATGCACGCCGCTCTCCTCGAACAGCACGATCCGAAGATCGCCGGGAAATGGCGCAACGCGCCGGTCTGGGTCGGATCGAGCAGCTACGGGCCCCACACCGCGAGCTTCGTCCCGCCTCATCACACGCGGGTGCTGGCCGCGATCGACGACCTCGTGCGCTTCATGCAAAGAGACGACCTCCCGGTGCTGCCACAAGCGGCGATCGCCCACGCCCAGTTCGAGACGATCCATCCGTTTCCCGATGGCAACGGCCGAACCGGGCGGGCGATCGTGCACCACTTGCTCCGAGGCAAGCGATTGACCCGTCAGGTGACCGTCCCGGTCTCAGCGGGATTGCTCACGGACACCGACCGGTACTTCGACGCGCTCACGGCCTACCGCGCCGGTGAAACACAGCCGATCGTCGAGCGCTTCGCGGAGGCGAGCTTCGACAGCGTCGTCAACGGGCGCCAGCTCGTCGCCGAACTTCGCGCCATCCGCGCCGCCTGGAGCGACTCGATCACCAGCCGACGCCAGGCGATCGTCTGGCGGTCACTCGACGTCGTCATCCAACATCCCGTGCTCGACAATGCACTCGTGCGGCGCGAGCTCGACGTCTCGGCGATGGGGGCCGAAGCCGCGATCACCGAACTCGTCGGAATCGGCGCGCTCGAGGAGATAACCGGTGGCCGACGCAACCGGCGATATGCGGCGGTCGCGGTGCTCACATCACTCGACGCGTTCGCTGAACGCGCTGGGCTCGGGCGCCATGAACGCACGCGATCGCCTTCACCGGGGTGGGTTGCGCCAGCGTGTTCAGCGTCTTATCCACCGTGACTGGATGTCGTGGAGCTGGGGGGAATCCGGTTGAAGCGAACCGGGAACGAGGAAACCCCTGGTAGATCGGTGTGACCTTGCTTGGCTGGTCCGCCGTGCGGAGCAACCGGCGGAGCAACGGAACGGCGTTGGTTCCGGGCCGGAGTCTGAGTTCAGCCGTGACCGACTGCTTGGGACGCGGCGTCGGTTGCGACGAGGCCCAGCTCGAGTTGTACCCAGACCTTGTTGGCGTCTCGACGCGTGATCCGGCCCCGAATCGATGGTTCCTCATCGTCGCCCACGGTCACCCAGTCGCCTGGCTGCGGGTTGAACTCTGCGTCGGATGCTCGGGGGCTGTGGCTGATCCACGTCTCCACGACAAGGTCAGCACCAACCGTCGTGGCGTCGTACCACAGGTCGTACCGATCGTTGTCCATGTTGCTCATGATACGTCAGCTACTCCGTGGTCGATAGCTCGGGTTGGCGATGGGGCCTTCGAAGTGCGCTCGAACTCGACCGAATTGCGCAGCGGTAGCAGCGGCAAGGACCACGGTCCAGTGCGGGGAGTCGAGCGTCGGCAAGAGAGGGAAGCCGTCGTCGACGAGCTCACTTGCGTTGGCGACGAGGAGCTGGCGTCGTTCTGCCACGATCGGGCGCAGGCGAGCGAGTTGGTCGTAGTCGCCGTCGGGCACCTCGAAAACGGAGAAGCCCCAGATGCCCCAGCGGTCGTGGCACTGCTCAACTGATCGCAACAGGAGGTTGTCCTCCATCGTGCGTGCGCCGAGCCGCACCACGACCAGCCCGGATGCGCTGTCTCGTCACGTAGCGAAAGCGCCTCGGTCATCCGACGGTGCTCACGATCGCTCACCTGTTGAGGTGGTCATGACTTCACCGAGAGCTCTCGCTCGATGCGTCGTCTGACGGTGGCCCATGGTTCGCCGCGTGACTCGCCCGTGAGCACGCGATCTGCTCGGCGTTCGATCTCTGTGGCCCAGAGCCGTTCGACGTTTGCTTCGACCTCGTCATCGCTCTGATCGTCCACGTGCTTCATCGTAGGTTGACCCGAGAGTTGCTTCATCGAACTCAGCGGTGCCCAGGATCGTGCGGCCCAACGGCTGCCGAGATGCGGTCGGTAACGAACTGTTCGAGTTGGGCGATCGAGAAGCGCACGCTTCGGCCGATGCGGACCGGCGTGAGCTGTTCGTTCCAGATGAGTTGGTACACGGACGATCGGCTAATCGCGAGAATCTTCGCAGCCTGGGCGACGTTGACGAGGAGCGGGCGAGCGAGATCGTGCTGGCTGTTGGCCGCGGTGGTCATAGGTGTTGTCATGACCGTGTCTAGCGCTAGTTTCCTGGCTAGCTGATTTGGGTGTCGGGTTGTGCCTGGTCAGGGGGTGTTTTCTGGCTGGTCTGGTGTAGTACCTAAGTCAGTGTTTGGGGGCGTAGTTGGCGAGGCCGAATAGGTCGTAGAGGGCGTGTTGTTTCGGGGTGAGGTCGGTGATGAGGCGGCGTGCTTTGGGTCGTCCGCCGGTGGAGGGGTAGAGCAGCACGGTTTCTTGGATGCCGGCCAGGGTGGTGAGGAGTTCGTGGACGCTCATTGCGGTGCCGGCCTGGCCGGTGTGGCGGGCCATGAGGCGTGCGATGGCGAGTGCGAGCACGCAGTAGAAGGTGTGGACCCGGATCTCTTGTGGCCCAGAGCCGCTGATCGGGGATGTCTGACTGAACTCGTGGGAACGGGGTTGGGGTTCTTCGGATTTCAGCGTGGGTTCGGGGTGAGGAGTGAGCAGTCGGGTCGGCCAGAGGAGATGCACGACTCGGTGCGCGTGTAAACGCGTGCTGCGTCGGGCACGTCGCGAGACTGAGGCGATGGCCAAGATGAACTGGGACCGAGTACGTGGCGGTGACGATGACTTCGCTGCCGTCGGTGAAGAGCCGACCATCGCCGCCCGCTATTCCGGCACGTGTTCCACTTGCGGGCAACGGTTCGCCATCGGTGATCCGATCGCTTCCGTCATCGTCGACAAGAAAGCCACCTACCACCACGGCTCGTGTCGATACCCGGCGACGGCTCTCCTCTCGCAGGAAGTCGCCGAAGCGGACGTCGACGCAACCAACGCACCGAATCCGGGCAAGTGCAGAGCCACGACCAACAAGGGCAAGCCGTGCAACAACGCCCCCCAGAAGGGCGAGCAGTTCTGCGGTCCGCATCTCCCCCAGCTTGCGGCGCGAAATAGGTGGGGCAGCGCATCCGACCGGCGGTCAGTGCAACGTCGGAGCGCCACGCTGTAGGCGTTCCGGGGCACCCTCTGCGGGGCGCGGTATGGGACACAGTTCTGCCGCGCTCGTTGGCGTGGCAGTCTCGTCTCCCCGACCCGGTCAGGCGCGATCAATCGACACCGCCCAGCAGCCGCGGGTCGCGTTGTGGACGTGGATGCTGTGCGATTGCTCAACGGTGAAGAAGCGTTCGATCGTGGCCTGGAGATCGTCGCCGTCGATCACCGTGGCGTCGATCATCATCTCGTCA
>CBDUYD010000112.1:0-9468 GCA_965371355.1 uncultured Ilumatobacteraceae bacterium | reverse complement strand
TGTTCGGCGTGTTCTTCGGCGTCGTCCTGTGGAAAAGTGGCATCGCCATGCTCCGGAGCATGACCAGGTTGCCTCCCGAGCCGCTCCCGTCGGGTGAGATGCGCAAGGTGAACCGGCGCTATCGCTGTGACGTGTGCGGTGTCGAACTACGGCTGACGATGGCGCCCGACGACGATCCGCCGCCTCCCAAGCACTGTCTCGAGGACATGACCGAGGTGGCTCCGCTCTACGACTGATGCCGCTCGGGCGCCGGATCTCCGAGTTGTCCACAGGTCTGGGGAGAACTTGGGTGAAACCACATCGATGTGATTTCGGCGATTTCGGATCGGGTGGGCGCGGGTTTGGTGCGCTACTGCCACTTGGTCGCCGCGTAGAGACCACCGAGGATCATCGCCAGACCGATCATCGTCGGCAGGTTGGTGTCGGTGAAGACGAGGTAGCGGCTCATGATCAGGAGGCCACCGCCGATCAGCAACACCAGCATTATCACCGGGACCCACGCCGGGGGAATCAGCGGGCGGCGCTCCTGTTTGGGTGTGTAGCGCTTCGACGCGGCCACGTCGGCTACAGGCGCGTTCGCGTTAGCGCCTTGTCGGTCCTCGGGGCGTACACCTTTGGGCGTGACCCGCCCACCACCCGTCTTGCGTTTCGGCGGTGCCATCGGGGAAAGAGCATAGGTGATCGCGCGATGGATGGCGCCACGAGCGTCCACCTCACTCGCCGCCGCCGCGGCTGACCCGGTCGGATCGACGGTGGCTGCCGCTCGATCGGAGCCTCCGAATCGATCGAGCATCCGAATCGGTGGAGGGGCCTGCCGCCGCCGCGGCCATACTCACCACCGTGCCCCGCGTGCTCGTCATCGACAGCTACGACAGCTTCGTCTACAACCTCGTGCAGTATCTCGGAGAGCTCGGTGCCGAGCCGATCGTGGTCCGCAACGATGAGGTCACCGTCGCCGAGGCCGGGGCGATCGACCCGGACGGTGTCCTGCTGTCGCCCGGACCTGGGCGTCCCGAGGGCAGCGGCATCATCTGCGAAGCGGTGACCGCGTTCGCCGCGCGGGGCACCCCGTTGATGGGTGTCTGTCTGGGCCACCAGGCGATCGGCTACGCTTACGGCGCGGAGGTGGTCGCCGCGCCGGAGCTGATGCACGGCAAGACCTCACCGATCGAGCACTCCGGTGTCGGTCTGTTCGCCGGCCTGCCCTCGCCGCTCACCGCCACCCGGTACCACTCGCTGACCCTCGATCCCGAGTCGATCCCCGCCGATCTCGAGGTCACCGCGACGAGTGCTGACGGCGTCGTGATGGGTATCCGCCACCGCGTCCACGACGTGGAAGGTGTGCAGTTCCACCCGGAAAGCATCCTCACCGGCCACGGTCACGACCTCCTGCGCAACTTCCTCAACCGGTGCTGATCCGATGACGTTCTCGTGAGGATGTTGCGCAAATAGAGCGCAAGATCCTCACGAGTTGCAGCACCGGGCTACTCGCACCGGGTGCTACGTCGCGGGCTACGGGATCGTCGTGGTCGGTGCGGCCGTCGTGGTGGGCGCGGCCGTCGTGGTGGGTGCGGCGGTGGTGGTGGGTGCGGCGGTGGTGGTGGGTGCGGCGGTGGTGGCGGGTGCGGCCGTGGTGGTCACCGCCTGCTGGGAACGTCCGACCGTGATCGTGATCGGGGTACCCGGTGCGACCGGCGTGCCGGGCGCGATGCTCTGTTCGACGACACGCCCGTCGTCGGGGGTCCCGGCCGCCACGTTCCGATAGACGACCGACGGGACGAGGCCCTCGGCGGTGAGGGTGTTGATCGCCGAACCCTCTGTCTGGGCGATGACCGTCGGCACCGTGATCGGAGCGGCGCCGCTCGACACCACGATCGTCACATCGCCGCCGACCGGGACGAGCGTGCCCGCGGCCGGCGAGATCTCGAGAACGATGCCGGCTGCGACGGTCTCGCTCGACCGCAGCGCCGTCGTGACGACGAACTCGTACGGCGGCGCCTCGAGTTGCTGGCGAGCTGACTGCTCGTCGATGCCGACCACCGAGTCGGGCACCGGGATACCGTCGGGTGCGCCGGCGACGACGAGGTCTACCGTCGTGCCCTGGCGCACCGGCGTGTCGGCGGCCGGGTCGCTCTCGAGCACCGTGCCGTCCTCGACGGTGTCGCTGACCTGCGTGGTGATGTCACCGACCTCGAATCCCTCGGCCTCGAGCAGCCTGATCGCATTGTCGACCGATTGTCCGACCACTTGCGGCACGGGCACCAGCTGCTGATCTGGGTTGAAATAGACGCGCACCAGCTGATCCTCGAGCATCAGCGTTCCGGCGACCGGATCGGTGCGGTGCACGAAATCGGTCGGGACGAGCGCGTTCTCCTCGGCGATCGTCTCGAAGCGCAGACCCTGCTCGTCGAGTGCGGCGGTGACCTCGTCGAGCGGCATGTTGGTGTAGTCGGGGAGTGTGAACTGCACCGGCTCACCATTCTCGGAGCGGTCGCTCAGCGCCTGGAACAAGAGCACGCCGCCGACTACCAGACCGATCAGTGCGAGGAAAGCGGCGATCGCATACCAGCCCGTCCGACGGGAGCCTGCGTCGTAGTAAGCGGCCTCAGCCGATGCGCCCGTCGGGTAGCCGGCCTCCATCATGCCGCCCGAGGGCACCCCGGCCGCCTGCGGATCGATGGTCGTGGCCGCTTCGCCGACGGCTGCACCGACCGTGGTGGTGGCCGCAGCGGCGGCAACTCCCGCGACGGCTGCTGCACCGACGGCGGCTGCGCCGACCGCGCCGGTCGTGCCGGTCTCGGTAGACATCTGCACGCCCTGCGCCGACGCCGCTGCGCTCAGCGCCCCGACCGGCTCGCCATTGCGGAACCGTCGCAGATCGTCGCGGAGCTCCCCGGCTGTCTGGTAACGGTACTTCGGGTCCTTGGCGAGCAGCTTGGCGATGATCGCCTCGAACGGGCGGGGCACGTCGGCGACGATCTGCACGAGCGGCTGCGGTGCGTCATGGACCTGCTTGTAGGCGATCGAGACAGGGTTCTCGCCGGTGAACGGTGGCCGGCCCGCGACCATCTCGTACATCACGATTCCCAGCGAGTAGAGGTCGCTGCGCGGGTCGGGTTGGGCCCCTTGGGCCTGCTCGGGCGAGAAGTACGTGGCCGTACCCATCACGGCACCGGCCTGGGTGAGGTTGTCCTCGGCGCGGGCGTTCATCGCGCGGGCGATTCCGAAGTCGGCGACCTTCACCTGGCCGTTCGTGCCGATCAGGATGTTGCCGGGCTTGATGTCACGGTGGGCGAGTCCGGCCGCGTGTGCGACCTCGAGAGCGGCGGCAACCTCGCTCGCCACCTCGGCGGCCTGCTTGGAGGTGAGCGCGCCGTTGACCTTCAAGATGTCCGAGAGGGTCCGGCCCTGGACCTCCTCCATCGCGATGAAGTAGGTGCCCTCGTACTTGCCCCAGTCGTAGACGCTGACGACGTTGGGATGCGAGAGGTTTGCGGCCGCCTGGGCCTCGCGCCGGAACCGCTCGACGAAGTTCTCGTCGGTGGCGAACTCGGGGAACAACACCTTGATCGCCACCTGGCGGTCGAGCAGCAGGTCGCGCGCCGAGAACACGTCGGCCATTCCGCCCCGACCGATACGTTTGTGGATCTCGTACCGATCGTTGAGAATCGTTGCTTCGGGGTTGCTCACTACCATTGTCCTCTGCCGCGTTCCGCCTTCACAGCAGCGCTCCACGATACCGACGGTCGTCGGCTCATTGCCCGTCGCCGGACGTGTCGTCGGTCGTGCCGGTCGTCGTGCCGGTCGTCGTGTCCGTGGCCCCGGGCCCGGTGAGCAGGAAGTTCAACATTCCTTCGGCGACCGGGCCGGCGAGACGTCCACCGGTCGCCGCCACGTTCGCCGTCGACTCCACGTTCGTCAGCACGACCGCGACCGCATACTGCGGGTCGTCCGCAGGTGCGAACGCGACGATCCAGGCGTGTGACAGATCAGGGTTTGACGGATCGTCGAGCTGTGCGGTTCCCGTCTTCGCGGCGGCCTGGATCCCGCCCGCAAGGTTCAGACAGCAACTCGCGGTGCCGTGGTCGACCACGCCGATCATGAATCCGGTCTCGATCGCCGCGTTCTCGGGCGAGAGCGGCCGCTTCCAGACCCGTGGCTCGGTCCTGTCGAGCACCCGGCCCTCGTGATCGAAGGTGGCCTCCACGACGTAGGGCGCCATCATCTCGCCCCCGTTGCCGACCGTCGCCGCGACCATCGCCATGTGCAGCGGCACCATCTGCACCTCGCTCTGGCCGAACCCGCGGATCGCCAGGAGCGGCAACTCCTCGTCGAGGTTGTCGGTGTTGCCGAACGTGCTCTCGGCGGGGCGCGGGAGGTCGATGGGGATCTCCTGGTCGAGTCCCCACGCCATCGTGCCATCGATCATCTTCTCGGGACCGAGCGCAACCGCGGTCTGCGCGAACGGGATGTTGCAGCTCCTCGCGAACACGGTCGGCATGTCGCCGCCGCAGGTCGTGTTGTTGTAGTTGTGGATCGGATCGGTCGTCTGCGGCGGTGTCCACGAGTCGGTCGGTGCGAAGAAGGTCTCGGGCGTGAGCAGACCGTCCTCGAGCCCGATGCCGGTGGTGATGACCTTGAACGTCGAGCCCGGCATGTAGCGCTCCTGATAGGCGGCCGCGAGGAGCGGGTTGCCCGGATCCTCCTGGAGATCGATGATCGTCTGCTGAGACTCCTCGAACTCCTGGTTGACGAACGTGTTCGGGTCGTAGCTCGGGTTGCTCCACATCGCCCGGATCGCGCCGGTCTTCGGTTCGATCACGACGACCGAACCCTCGTTGTCGCCGAGGAGGAACCTCGCCGCGAGCTGCGCGTCGTGGCGGATACTCAGCTGCACCGAGCCCGAGTTGTCGACCTCACCGCTGAGCAGATCCACGAGGCCCCGCACCTGTTGGGTGGCGGTCGAGCCGGTGAGTACGTCGCCGTACTCGCGCTCGACCTGTGTGGCACCGAAGGCGAAGGTGAAGTAGCCGGTCGTGTGCGAGAGCAGGGCGTCGGTGGGGTACTCCCGGTCGAACTTGTAGCGGTCGTCGGGGTCGGTCCTGACCGAGCGCGCGGCGACCACGCCGTCGGCGGTCACGATCGGGCCGCGCGCCTTGTTGAACTCCTTGAGGATCTCGCGCGTGTTGTCGAACCGGGCGTCGAGTTCGTCCTTGCGTCCGACCTGCCAGTAGTTGAGCGCGGCGAACAGTACGACGTAGCAGGCCATCAGGCCGACGGCGAGCTGGCGGATCTGACGGTTCACGACGCGCTCCGCCGAAGCCGTCGCGAGAGGCGCCACGCCTGCCAGCGCTCGCTGGGCGTCGGGTCGTCGGGGAGTTCGCCGAGTCGTCGGGCGGCGGAGTCCGACACGCGAAGGAGCAGTGCGAGGAGGATGTAGTTGGCGACCAGCGACGACCCGCCGTAGCTCACGAACGGCAGCGTGATGCCGGTCAGGGGGAGCACCTTGATGACCCCTCCGACGATGATGAACGCCTGCATGCCGACGATGGTGGTGAGCCCGACGGCGAGCAGCTTCTCGAATGTGCGGTCGGTGCGCAGCGCGGTGCGCAGACCCGCCCCGACGATGAGGAGGTACGACATCAGGATCGTCGATGCCCCGACCAGGCCCATCTCCTCGCCGATCGACGCGAAGATGAAGTCGTTCTGGGCCTCGGGCACCTGATTCGGGCTGCCCTGGCCGAGGCCTGTTCCGGTGAGTCCGCCATCGGACAAACCGTAGAGCGACTGGACGATCTGGTACCCGCGGTCGAGCGATCTCGACCAGGGGTCGATCCAGATGTCGACTCGGATCTGGACGTGTCCGAATCGGGTCCACGAGAAGTAGGCGGCGGCGGCGAACAGGAGGACGCCGAGGACGAGGTAGCCGACCCGCTCGGTCGCCACCCACATCATCACCACGAAGAGTGTGAAGAACAACAGCGACGACCCGAGGTCGCGTTCGCCGACCATCACCAGTACCGCGAATCCCCAGGCCAGCAGGATCGGTGCGATGTACCGGGGCTCGGGCAGGTGGAACGGCCCGACCTTCCAGGTGGACGCGGCGATGAGTTCGCGGCGTTCGGCGAGGTAGGCGGCGAAGAAGATGGCGAGCGCGATCTTGGCGAACTCGCCGGGCTGGAAGTTGAGCGCTCCGACGCTGACCCAGATGCGGGCGCCGTTGATGTTGCGGCCGAGCCCGGGGAGCATTGGCAGTAGCAGCAGCACCGCGCCGGCGAGGAACATCAGCCACATGTAGCTCGCGAGGTCGTTGGCGCGCTGCACGACGAGCAACGTCGCGACGAAAACCCCGATCGCGACGAGACTCCAGGTCGCCTGGAGCCCCGCGAGTTCGTCGTCGAGCCGGGTGATCATTACGAACCCGATGCCGTGGAGGAGTGCCGCGAGGGGGAGGAGCGTCGGGTCGGCGCCGGCCGCGAGCAGCCGCACGGCGATGTGTGCGATCAGCAGGAGTCCGAGGATGACGAGGACGAGGGCGATGATCCCGGGTGGGATCTCGGCGTCGGTCCCGAGTGCCGCGATCGTGTACGCCGCGCCGATGATGAGCCCGACCATGATGATCAGTTGGAGTTCGGCGTTGCGGCGCCACCGTGCCACGGGGGAGGCCAGCCGACGATCGGCCTCGAAGTCGAAGTCGCCGGGCGCCTCCGTTACGGTCATGGGCCCGACGAGGTCGGCTGGGTCGGTGGCGGTGCGGACGTCGTCGTCGTGCCGGTCGGGGTCGTGGTAGTCGTAGAGGTGGTTGCCGCCGAACCACGCAGGAACTCCGCCGCCTCGCCGGCGGTGTCGAAGCGCGGCTCGCCCTCGATCTCGATGACCGCCTCGTCGGTGAGCTCGTCGGCGGTTGGTCCGCCTTCGGTCTCGGCGGTCGGGTCGAACCAGAGGACGCCGCCGCTGCGACCGCTGTAGATGATCGCCTCACCGTCGTCGTCGAAGGCGATGAAGTAGCCGCCCCTCGCCCACGCGGCGAAGACGGCGAACCCGACGATCAGCATCGCCGCGATCAGGATCGTGACGAGGACCCGCAGCCACCGCCGACGCTTCTTGGGCGGCTTCTCGTCGCTCGTCCCCGCTCCGTCGGGGTCGGCGTCGGGGTCGGCGTCGACCTCGAGAAGTCCCGCGGGTGTTGGTCCGGCCCCGTCGTCGGCCCACGTCGGGATGATGTCGATCTCGAGCGTCGGGTGCGGCGGTTCGTCGCCCTCGAGTACGTCGACGATGACGACGGTCACGTTGTCGCGTCCACCCGCATCGTTGGCCTGTGCGACGAGTTGGTCGGCGGCCTCCTGCGGATCGGAGGTGCCGAGCAGAGTGGCCGTGATCTCGGCGTCGGTTATCTCGTCGACCAATCCGTCGCTGCACAGCAGGAAGCGGTCGCCGCGGATCAGCGGGAGGGTCCACCAGTCGACCTTGACGTCGGGATCGATGCCGAGCGCCCGCGTGACGATGTTGCGCCGCGGGTGGGTGCGCGCCTCGTCCTCGGTGATGTGGCCGGTGGCGACGAGTTCTTGCACGTAGCTGTGATCGACGGTGACCCGTCGGAGCCGGTCGTGGCGCAGCAGGTAGGTGCGCGAGTCGCCGACGTTGGCGAGCACCAGCGCCTCGGAGGGCTGCGCGGGGACGATGATCGGATCGGTCGCCGGGTCGTTCTCGTCGATGTTGGGCTCGCCGCGACCGGCGAGCGGGTCGGCGATGACCGCGATCGCGGTGACCGTAGTGCCCATGCCGCGCTGGGCCGGGTTGGCGATCGACGCCCGGAAGATGTCGCCGTTGGCGGTGGTGATCGCATCGATCACGTTGGCGGGCGTCGGGAGATCGTGTTCGGCCAGACTGGCGGAGATCCGCTCGATGGCGAGTTCGCTGGCGACCTCACCGGCCTCGTGGCCGCCCATGCCGTCGGCGACGACGAAGATGCCGTTGCGGGCGAGGACGTTGTCCTCGTTGTCCGGACGGAGTTGTCCGGCGTGGGAGGCGGAGCCCCAGTTGAGTTCAGCCACCGGCGACCCCCGACAGGGTGCCCAAGGTGCGCGAGGGCGCTGCGCCGCGGCGTGTGCGTGTCGTCACTGGGCCTCGATGACGGTGGTGCCGACCTGGATGCGGTCGCCCGGATGAACGAGCTTCGACCCGGCCAGCTTGTTGCCGTTGTGGAAGGTGCCGTTTGTCGACCCGAGGTCTTCGACCATCGGCTGACCCTCGTAGTCGTAGAAGCGCATGTGCAGTTGGGAGACGTAGGTGTCGTCGACGATCGAGATCGTGCAACTCTTGTCGCGACCGAGTGTGATCTCGCCCTCGAGCGGGATAGTGAGCCCCTTCCGCTGCTTGGGTTCGAGGACGACGAGCCTGGTGGCGCGGCGTCGTTCGCCCTTCGAGGAGCGTTGCTTCTTCTTCGGCTTCTGGGTGCCGAGCGCGGGCGTGCCGGCTGCCGGGACGGCCCGGACCGCCTGCTTCTTCTGGTTGATCTGTGGACCGACGGGGCGCTGCTTGGGCGGTCGGACCTCGCTCCAGACCGCCCACAGGACGCGCGCGAAGAACAGGTACAGCAGTCCGAGCAGGATGAACTTGAGGATGTTGAGGACTTGGTCGGTCATCCGATCAGGAGGCCTCGAAGCGCACGTGCGTGGAACCGAAGCTGATGATGTCGCCATCGCCGAGTCGGTGCTCGCCGGAGATCTTGACGCCGTTGAGCATCGTGCCGTTGGTCGATCCGAGGTCGGCGACGACGTAGGCGCCCCGGCCTGCTCGGATCTCGGCGTGGTTGCGGCTGACGTTGCTGTCTTCGATCGTGATCGTGCATTCCGGCAACCGACCGACGGTGGTGGGTGCCATGCCGAGTTCGACTCGGGCACCGGATGCGAGCACCAGCGAACCGGCGCCGAGGCCGCTGGCAGCCTGCTTGAGCTGTGAGACGATGCCGAATCGGCCCTGCTTCAAGTCGTTGTCGACGACGAGCGAAACGGTGACCGGGCCCATGAAGTGGTATCCCTCCTCCCGGGCGTACTCGCGGGCGGCCTCGGTGAGTTCGGTCGTGAGGGCGTCCTCGATGTCGCTGAACCCGGTGTGGTCGCCGGGGCTGAGCAGGATCGTGAAGTCGTTGGGCACGATGCGGCGGCCCTTGACGTCGACCGACCGGTTGTCGTCCATGTCGCGCACGAGACGGCGGCCGATTTCGATGGGGCGGATCGATCCGCGTGAACGACGGGAGAACACGCCCTCGACCATACGCTCCAGCCGACCCTCGATCGCCTTCAATCCCATACCTTCGGCGCGAGGCTACTGGCGGGGTGTGCAAGCCGTTCGCGGGCCGCTAGCGTTCACACGTCCACTCGGGCGAGTGGCGGAATTGGCAGACGCGCTGGCTTCAGGTGCCAGTGAGGGAAACCTCGTGGGGGTTCAAGTCCCCCCTCGCCCACG
>CBDUYD010000111.1:0-9469 GCA_965371355.1 uncultured Ilumatobacteraceae bacterium | reverse complement strand
GGGAACGCGCTGTCGGCGATCTCGATGCGGTCTTCGTTGGCGGTGTCGTCGACGAGCGGCCGCGAGTAGAAGGGCACGTAGCTGGGCGGTAGGTCCTCGCTGGTCAGTCCGGTGATGAGGAAGCCCTGGTACATCTCCGGGCCGGGTATCGGGACGTCGACGAGAGGCTCGACGGGGCGGTACTGGGCGACGATCGTGTTGCCATCGACCTGGTAGTAAGAGCCGTCGTCGCCGACGTCGACGCGCTCGAGGCGGTCGCCACCGAGATCGATCGAGACCGGAACCTCGCCACCGGCTCGGGGTGCACCGAACGTGACCGGACCTGTGTCGAGCGCTGTCGCTGCTTCAGCGGGTGAAGACTGGACCGGCGTCGGGTCGGTTGCGGCGTCGGCCGTGATGTCGGTCGCGGTTTCGGTCGCGAGGTCGTCGAGCGTGTACATCGGCAAGCCGTAGTAGGTCCACGACTGGAGGATCTTTTCGTCGTACGGGGTGAGCACCAACGTGCCGGCGAGGTAGCGCTGCTTGGCCTGTCGTACCGCCTCGCCGAGCGAGGTCGGAGCAAGATCGGCGGCGGACATCATCGCCGCGACGTTGCCCGCGAAGAGCTGCGCGAGCCGCTCGGAGTAGGCGACGATCTCGGTGTCGCCGTAGCCGTAGGTCGTGTGCGCGATCCACTGGTTCGAGCCCTGAGCATTCAGCTGCGACCAGTCGAGAGCGGGCAGATCGAGCTGCACGTCCGACACGCTGAGCCCAGCGTGGCAGCCCACGGAGAACACGAGTGACGATTGCAGTACTCCGGCGAGATCGTCGGTCGTCACGAGATCGGCGTTGGTGAAGCTTCCGGCATCGTCTGCCGCCTTGGGCAGGAGCGATTCGAAGTCGTAGTGGGCGTTCGGCGAGACCACGGAGTAATCCGTGCCGACGAGCAGATCGAGGAAGGCTTGCCTGTCCCACGCCTGAATGCCGTCGGTCTGCGGATCGATGTCGGTGCTGTCGAGCAACTCGGCGACATCGAACCCGGCGGCTTCGAGTTCGGCGATGATCGCGATCGCGCCGTCGTCGAGGAAGTCGTAGCCCGTGACCGCAGCGGAACTCTCGAATGTCGTCGGGTCGAGCCGGCCGCCGTACGTCGCGAAGTTGTCGAGTTGACCGACGATCTCGCCGTACGTCTCGACGAGCCGTCCGATGCTGCGATCGGGCATGTACAGCTCGTGGTCGCCGCCGAGGATCGAGATCCCGGCGTCGGTGGCGTACGGGTCGTCGGAGAGCAGGAAACCGCTCCCCAGCGTGCCTGCCACCTCGTTGCTGGCGCCGGTCGCGCTGAGCACTTCACGCGCGAACGTCGACTCGTTCGAGTACTTGGTGAGGTCGGGGATCGCGGCCATCGGAACGACACCGTCACCGCCGACGATCACCAAGTGTTCGATACCACCACCCGAGGCGGCGACCGCGTCGTCGATCTCGGCACCGATCGCGGAGACGACGGCGTTGCGAGCATCGACATCACATCGATCGGAGTTCCAGGTGTCCCATTCGGGGAGATCGTCGACAAGTAGCAGGCCGGCCGACACACCATTGATCCCCTCTGTGCCGCGTATGCCGTCGAGAATGCCGTCGACCGGCCCCGCGCCGGGCGCCTCGAACGCGAGGCGCGCGAGGTTGGTGACGTACAGCGTGTTGGTTCCGGCATCGACCGCGAGGTCGGCGGGCACGGTCGCCGCCGAAGCGCTGGGATAGCCCGGGCCGGCGGCGCAGGCAGGGAGGGCCGTCCGGCGATCGAGGCGCACGCGTAGGCCGTATGGGTCAGGGCTCAGTTCGCCGAGATAGGTCGAGACGACGACGACGTAGGTCTCACCCTCGACGAGTGCCGGCACTTCCACTTCCTCGTCGACGTTGGAACGCCGGCTGGAGATGTCGCGCAGTGCGTAGTCGGATCCGAGGTCGAGTTCGGGGATCCCCTCGGCGACGTCGTTGATGTCGATGGCGATGTCGTTGACGACGTCGGTCGGCAGCACGTCATCGCTCGGGTCGAGGTCGTAGCCGACATCTCCGAGCATCGACAACGAGCGCGATGGCGCCTGTCGGAGCGATGCGGGTCGCGGACCGTAGACCGAGAGGTCGTAGTCGACACCGGAAGGGATGTTGGAGAGCAGGATCCGCGCCGATGCGCCCGTGGTGCCGGCGGGGGCATCGAACGCATAGACGTCGATGTCGTCGCTGCTCGCGATGTGCCCGAGTTGCAGTTGACCGTCGGTGAGGATCGGCGCGCGACCGGGTCCCCCCGAGGCGGCCTCGACCACCTCGACCCCGACCGGGCCCGCCACAGCGAGAGGGGGTTCGCCGTTGGGCCCGACCGCGAGCACCGTTGCGGTCGTTGGGAACTCCTCCGCGCTACCGACGGTGAGCCCGGCGCGGACCGCGACGCGCAGTTCGTAGGTTCCCGAGGGCACGTCGGTGATGGTGTAGACCGGCGCGCCCAGCGCGAGCGGCGCCTGCGGGGCCACCTCGTCGGTACATGTCGGCTCGTCGGCCCGACACCACGTTGCCGCCACCGAGTTCGCGCCCGTTGCGACGGCGAAACCCTGCGGGAGCATCAGCGTGACCTCGACGTCGGCAGGCCCTTCCCGCACGGTGACTTCGGCGATGTAGTCGAACGTCGGCTGCGGCGGCTCGGCAACGTTCTGGAGCAGGGCGCCGTCGAGTTCGATCACTTCCCAGGGAATATCCTCGGGCGCCACGAACGCGAACAGCACGTCGAACAGCGTGAGTCCGTCGAGCAGATCGATTCCGTCGATCTCGACACCGAGCAGGTCGAGCAGTTGACCGACGTTCGCATCGGGCTGGAGCAGGCAGTTCGCGCTGTCCGGATATCCGGAAGCGACGACGTCGGGCGGCAGGCAGCCGGCGACGGCGTCGCCCAGCGTCAGCGTGTTCGACTCGTCGGTGCTGCACGGATCTGAAGCGGCAGCGCAATCGATGATCGTTCCGAGGTCGACACCGTCGATGCTGCGCAACCCGATACTGCGCAAGCCGATGCTCCGCAGGCCGGTGTTCTCGAGGAAGATGCTGCGCAATCCGATGCTGCGCAGGCCGATGCTGCGCAGACCGGCGCTGGTGAGGCCGTCGAGCGGAACCCCGAGGATTCGTTCCTGGGCGATGTCGCCGCCTGCGAGCTGGGCTTCCCACAGTTCGGCATCGGCGATCTCACCGATGAGATCGGCGTCACAGTGCTCGGCGCCGAACAGGGCTGCACACCACGCCGCCGAGTAGTCGCCGCCCGGAGCGGTCTCGCCATCGAGCAGGGGGAGCGGGATCGACCGCAGGCCCACGCCGGAGAGCAGGATCGAACGGAGGCCGATCGAGCGCAGCCCCGTGTTGGAGAGATCGATGCTCTCGAGCGTGAGGTCGTCCGGCAACTCGTCGACGATCTCTTCGAGCGTGATCGACTGGAGTGGAACGCCGGCGAACTCGGTGCCCGCGAGCAGACCTTGCCATCCTCCGTCCTCGAGCAGAGGAATCTCCGAGAGCGGAATCGAACGGAGACCGATCGAGCGCAAGCCGATGGAACGCAGACCGATCGAGCGCAGCCCGATCGAACGCAGGCCGATCGAACGCAGACCGATCGAGCGGAGACCGTTGGCCTTCAGCTCGATCGAACGCAGACCGGCATCCTCGACATCGATCGAGCGCAGGCCGATGTCCTCCAGCGTGATGCTGCGCAATCCGATGCTGCGCAATCCGATGCTGCGCAGGCCTGCGGTGTCGACGGTGCCATCGGGGTTCGTGGGTGTTCGGGTGGCGAGTTCGAAGGCGATC
Organism: uncultured Ilumatobacteraceae bacterium; assembly: GCA_965371355.1. Lineage (GTDB taxonomy): Bacteria > Actinomycetota > Acidimicrobiia > Acidimicrobiales > Ilumatobacteraceae > JASJHI01. Next base: position 5,653 of record CBDUYD010000111.1, on the reverse strand, counting down.
TGACTCGTCGGAACCGAGACGACCCCGACCTCGACGACTCCGGGTTCGAGAGGGGAATAGGCACTCGTGTCGACCTCGAGGCCGAGTTCGACACCGAGCGGCGCGCGCTCGTACGCACCGAGCTCGCAACCTTCACCCGATGGTCGCACGGTGCCCCGTTGGTCGGCGTCGATCCCCGAGTTGCACGTGCCGTCCGTCGTCGCGATGGCCCCGAACGCGGCGCTTCCATCGAGGATCGCGGTGGTGGCCGTGGGGCCACCGTTGTCGGCCAGCTCGTCGACACCAGGTGGAGCGACGATGATGGTGCCGACCGGGTTGCAGCCGCTGTCGTCGCTGACCATGTTGAGGTCGAGCAGATCCGGAGTTCCCGAACAGTCGCTGGCGGCGGCGCCGCTGTCGCGAACGTTGGCGCCGATGATCGAGTAGCGGACGCGGAGTGTCCCGCCGTTGCGATCGACTCCGGCGCTCGAACTCGACGTCGAGAGGTTGCGCACGATCGTGGCGTGCACGATGTCGGTGGTGCCGGGGCTCGACACGGCACCACCCTGGCTGGCGCCGTTGCCGACGAGCGTGGAATTCAACACCGTGGCGGTACCGCCGTTGCGGAGACCGCCGCCCTTGCGGTCGGCCGTGTTGTGGTCGATGGTGCTGTCAACGACGGTGAGATCACCGCTGTTGTCGATGCCACCGCCCTGACGAGCGCTGTTACCGCTCACCGTCGATCGGATCAGTGTGAGCGATGCGGATCTGCCGACGCGGATACCGCCGCCGTTTCCGTTCGACAGGCCGCCGCCGGTGATCGTGATGCCGTCGATCGTCACGTCCGCCGCGGCGACCTCGATCACCCGATCGCGGTCGCCGACGAAACGGATGGTGGTCGAGCCGGGTTCCACCGCTCGAAGTTCGGTGCCGTCGACGCCGATCGTGAGCGCTTCATCGATCAGGTACTCGCCCGCGGGAACAGCGATGATTCCGCCCGCCGCGATCGCGCTCCGCAATGAACTCCCGTCGGAAGGGATGACGGGCGGGGAGGCCTGTTGGGGGGCGGACTGCTCGAGCACGCCGAGCGCACTCGCCGCGCCCGCTCCGTCGACAGCCACGAGCCCCGCGAGGGCGACGGCTGCGGTGCAGACGACCGACACGACTCGATGTCGTGATCCGCGCAGGGCCGAATGAGACTGACGACGTTGCGCCAACGACTTCGTGTAGTACATTCCCCGACCCGTCCCCTCAAGATTCGTTCGCAGGGCCCCGATCGGCGTACCGACCACATGGACCCTGGCGCAGATTACGGCGAACGCCCGCGGAACTACAAGAGGAGATGACATATGTCATGACAGGAGTTCCGCGAGACTTCGTACGCCCCCGGGCTGTCTAGCCTGTTGCCGTGACGCGATCCGACGAACGGCGTACCGGTGCGTCCGGCGAGCGAGCGATTCGCGCCGCACCGCTGCTCGTCGTCGTGATGCTCGTCGGTTTGGGCATCCTGGACGCCGCCACCTCCGACGGTCTCGAATTGAACCCATCCGACCTCGGCAACGCCGTATCCCCAGAAGCCGCAGGCAGCCCTCCGGTGACGGGGACCATCGGTTTGTCGGACCCGGCCCCCCCGTTGTTCCAGGCGTTGCCGTCGGTCGAGGCACGAGCGGACGAGGACGGGCCACGAGACCGCGCCACCACGTCGAGACCGACCTCGGAGCTCGCGGCCGTCGAGGTCACCGCCCCGCCGCCCACACCTCCGCCCCAGGACGAGGGCGCGCCGTCGGTCGTGGCGCGCCCGATTCCGGCGGCTGAACCAGAGGAGCCACCTCCACTCGCACCGCCTCCGCCATGGGCGAGCTCGGTGGTCAACACGGTCGGCGGTCACGTGTCGACCGATGTCGGCTGTCTACCGGCGTCGGCGGGTCGCCCGAGCGCCGCCGAACTCGACGCGTTTCTCGGGGGACGTGTCGGGCCGATCATCGGATGGGATTACCAGCACGTGTATCCACTCGGGGGCGACCGGTATCTGTGGCTCTTCCAGGACGCGTTCATCGATCATTCCGGCGGGGCGGTCACGCTCGGACAGGCCTCCTTCGCCCACAACGTCGCGCTCGTTCAGGAGGGCGGCTGCTTCCGACTTCTCCACCGCGGGTCGCCCGTCCGCCCCGAGCCGTTCGAGACCGGAACGGGGAGCCGGACGTTGTCGACGTGGTTCTGGCCGATGGGCGGCGAGATGCACGCGGGACAGCTTCGGGTGTTCTGGGTGCAGATGGTGAAGGACGCGTACGACCCGTTGCCGCCGGACGGGCTCGGATGGCACCCCGCCGAGACGTGGGTGGCGACCTACGACCCGTCGACGCTCGCCCGCCTCGACTTCCGGAGGGCGGCGAATCCGGGCGTGTCGCCGATCTACGGGTACGCGGTCGCCAGCGACGACTCGCACACCTACCTGTTCGGCAACACGTTCGAGCAGAACCTCTCGCGCGAGGGCGGCTATTGGAGCGGACGCCACTCGGCGACGCAGATCTTCCTCGCGAGGGTGCCGCTCGGGCGGTTGTCGGCCGTACCGGAGTACCGCACGGCCGACGGCTGGACGCTCGACGCCGCGGCCGCCGTCCCGATCCTCGATCGCCATTGGGCGGAGTTCCCGTTCCAACCGCGGTTCATCGACGGCCAATGGGTCGGTGTGGCGGCGGTCAACGGCTACTGGGGCGACGAGTTCAGCGTCGATGTCGCCAACGAGCCGTGGGGTCCGTGGACGACGGTCGAGTCGCGGCCGATCTCACCGCGCGCCGGCGACCCCGTGATGAACACGTACCACGCTCACCTCGTCCCGTGGCGAGATCCGGTCGGCCAACTCGTCGTGACGATGTCGAACAACGCTCGCGACATGCGACGCGATGCCTGGCCGTACCCGCATCGCTACCGCCCGGTCGCATTCAGTTCACCGTGGGCCGTCGCTCCGCCGCCGACTCGACCCCCACAGACGCCGACGTCCGCGCCGAGGGCCGCACCATCGACGACGGTGGGGCCGGCGTCGACGACGATCTCGCCGACCACGTCCGACGAGCCGTCCTCGACCACGGCAACGTCGACCACGGAGGTGACGGCGAGCACGAGTCCGCCGAGCGCTTCGACCACCGCCGCGGTTGCGACGACCAGTGCGCCGGTCCCGTCGTCCTCCGTCGCCGCGGGCGCGTCGGATGCACCGCAGGATTCGATTGGCTGACCGCTAACCTGCGCTACCCCAGCCCTCGTAGCTCAGGGGATAGAGCATCGGCCTCCGGAGCCGTGTGCGGAGGTTCGAATCCTCCCGAGGGCGCAAGCTGAATATGCGGGGCAAGCTGATGTTCGCCGATTTCAGCGGCCATGCCGGAAGCCATCGCGACGACCCGCTCTTCTGCCCGCAAGCCTGCTATTCCCCTCCAATCGTGGGAGGAGCGAGGGAGGATTGGCGGGGGTGCCGATGTGAGGGTACGGCTGTGGGAGCAGGGTGGAGCCTCCCGAGGGGCCGGTGGCCTCGTCGGGTCGTGGAGAAACGCGGTCGACCGAGGCCGGCGTCTCCACCGATGTCAGCTTTGCTGGCAGGTTGAGTTCCCGACGACCGTCGCTGGGGTGCCGGCGGGGACCGTGCGCGTCAGGCCAACCGGTTGCAGGTGCCCCCCACTTCATGACCGGCGCGCGGTCGCCGATCTCTGTCCGGGTGTCCCGGTCAGGCGGCCTCGGCGTGGTCGCGGCGGTCGATGGTGGAGCCTTGCCAGAAGATGGTGCCGTCGGGTAGACGCCATGTCGCTACCCGGTCGGCCGTGAACTCCAGCGTCCAGCCTCCTTCGTGCAACAGGTGATGATGTTTGTCACATGCCGGGATCAGGTTGTCCTCATCGGTGGGCCCGTCGTGTTCGTCCCAGAACAGGACGTGATGGATCCGGCACTTCGAGAACGGCACCCGACACGGCCCCAACCCGCAAGTGGCATGCACCGCCGCCAACCTCGTCCGCTGCTCGGGTGTCGCCGTGCGCGCACTGCGGCCCATGTCTTTCAACAGACGATCACCTCCCATCACCGCCGGCAAGATCCCGGCATCACAAGCCATCCGGCGCACCGTCTCCACGGGCAACTCGACACCGTCGACGGTCTCACACAACCCGACACCAGCGCTGGCGGTGAGTCCAGCTGCGGCCGTCTCCGCGAGCAACAGACCCAAGTCGACATGCACGACCAGTTCGGGTCGTGACGGCAGACCGTCACCGGTCGTGGACATCGCAGCGACAAGAGCATCGACCTTGAGCTGCATGAACTCGCTGGCCCGATCACCGCATTGTTGATCCTGGGCTCGAAGGCGAGCCAGCTCTGCTTGTAGGTGACGGTCGATGATCGCCCCACGTACCGGGTCGAGTTCGGCGTGCAGATGCCACATACCGGTGTCGGTATCGGTCCATGTCTTCACCGTCGAACGGGCCCGCTGCCGCTCCAACTCGTCATCGGCTGCCACGTCGGCCTGAGCGATCAGCGACTTCGCCAACCGGCGGCACCGTTTGCGGAACCGGTCAACGCCCTCACGGGCGGCCTGAGCGAGCAGTTCGTCTTGCCGCGACCGAAACTCGGCGACGAGTTCGGGATGTGCGGCCAGCATCTTGGCCGTTATGGCGAGGGCGTCGAGATGGCCTGCGGTCACTTCACCACCAGCCAAAGCATCCTCGAACCCCGGCAACGCGTCAGCGATCTCTTCACGATCGCTCGCATTCTGGGCCTCCGACGCCGAATGGCCGCCACTATCCGACAGTGCCGCCTCGACGGGTTCGGCACGACCTTCGGCCGCCAACATCTTCAGTTGGCGTGTCGTACGGATCTCGTCGGCGCCCAGCCACGACCGCAGCCGTGACAGGTCACGCAACCGGGCATTACACCCGTCTCGATCGAGCTCTTCGTGCACGCCGGCCAACAATCTGGCCAACAGCGCCCCCACATCAGGTGGACTCATCGGTTGTACCTCCAACAATCAACGGATCTGGCCAAGGGAGGAGTCGGTACCAACCACCATAGAGAGGGGCTGTCACAGGGATGATCGAGAGACGGCTCGATCTCCCATTCCAGCGGACCGGGTCGATGCCGTGGCGGGATCAGCAGGTCTCTCCCGACCTCGCCACGCTTCCATCTCGCCACGATTCCATGAGGTGCAGCGTGACGCCGAGATGCCGCGATCACCTACCGTGGCAAGATGGCGATAACCGGGGTCCACACGCTGTTGTACACACCCGAACCCGAGGCGCTCCGAGCGACGCTGCGCGACGTGTTCGGGTGGGAGCACGTCGACGCCGGCGGTGGCTGGCTGATCTTTGAGACGCCTCCGGCGGAGATGGGCGTACATCCGGGAGAGACGCCCGGGCATCAGGTCTCGCTGATGTGCGACGACCTCGGGACGACGGTCGCCGAACTCCGGGCGAAAGGCATCGAGTTCATCGGCGAGCCGCTGGACGAGGGCTTCGGCATCACGATCCACATGATCCTCCCGGGCGGCGTTGACATGCAGCTCTACGAGCCCCGCCACCCCTCGCCACTCGCCTGACTCCGAAACTTGTGCGGATCTTCCCGCTGGGCGGGACAATCCGTACATTTTCGGGCGGTCGGGCGGTCGGGCGGTCGGGCGGTCGGGCGGGGTGTAAGGAGGGTG
>CBDUYD010000110.1:0-9666 GCA_965371355.1 uncultured Ilumatobacteraceae bacterium | reverse complement strand
AGCGTCGTCGACCGTGCCGGCAGCGTCGTCGACCGTGCCGGCAGCGCCGACATCGGTCACACCGGCTGCGGCGGCAGCGGTGGCACCGGCTGCGTCGTCGACCGGGGCCGGCTGCAGCGGGGCATCAGAGGCGGGTGTTGCGGGCGCCTTGTCGACGTACGTCGACGGATCGGCGGCATTGCGGATGAGGTCGCCGGTCTCGCGCATCTCGCGCATCGGCTCATCGAGCGCGCCCTTCAACTCCGACGAGAAGCCACTCCCCATCTTCTTCAGTTCTCCGTAGGTGCGGCTGAACTTGCGGACGGCGTCGGGCAGCTTCTCGGGACCCAAGACGACGAGCGCGAGCAGCAGAATGACGATCACCTCGCTGCCCTGCAGATTGAACACCATCGGCAGTCTACGGGCCTGCCATGATTCCCCGGAGTGCAGCAACGACTCCCATCACGTCTCGACCCGCCGATCACGTTCGGCCATCGGGGGGCGTGTGGGTACGCCGCCGACAACACGATCGAGTCGTTCGAGCTCGCGCTCAGGCTCGGCGCCGGCGGGCTCGAGAGCGACGTCTGGCTCACCGCCGACGGCGTCGCCGTCCTCGACCACGACGGTGTCGTCGGACATCGCCTGCGTCGCCGGTCGATCGGTGACGTGCCGAGATCGTCCCTCCCGCATCACATCCCGACGCTCGCGGGGTTACTCGACCGCTGCGGCACCGGCTACGAACTCTCGCTCGACCTGAAGGACGCCGCGGCGGCCGAAGCGGTCGTGCGAACGGTCGGGGAGCACGATCCTTCGATGCTTCCACGGCTCTGGCTCTGTCACCCCGACCTCGACCTGCTGATCGAACTCCGCCGGCCGTTCGGCGACGTGAGGCTGATCAACTCGACCCGCCTGGCCAGATTGAAGGAGGGCCCCGAGCGGCGGGCGGCACGACTGGGCGCAGAGGGGATCGACGGCATCAACATGCACCGGACCGACTGGACCGGTGGCCTGGTCGCACTCTTCCACCGATTCGACCGTGTCGCGTTCGGCTGGGACATGCAGTACGAGCACGAGCTGTCGGCAGGCTTCAGGATGGGCCTCGATGCGCTCTACAGCGATCACCCCGACGTGATGAACGACGTCTTCTCCACCGAAGTTGGCTGACCCGATCTATCCGGGCTCTACAATTCGACGATCGGAGTGCGCGGGGAGAGGGTCTGGAGGCGGGGAGCGGTCGCCGGGGTGCTCCTCACATCGATTCTGTGGATGACGGTCGGCGCCTCCGGCGGACCCGCCCGAATCGACTCCGGAGTGTCCGTACAGCAAGGTGCCACCCGCACGAACCCGCCGCCGCGACGCTTGACCGTGCTCGCCGGCGGTGATGTCCTGACCGAGTCACGGGTCCGGGCATCCGCTGCTGCCGCGGGATCGAGAACCGGGACGCGCTTCGATTTCGGGCCGATGTTCGCCGAGATGCGATCGGTGGTCGAGACCGCCGACCTGGCGATCTGCAACATGGAGATCCCGATCGGCAGGCCCGGCGGAACCTACGGCTACGCCGGACGATCGCCGTTCGGCGGCAACCTGCTGCTCGCCCCGTACGAGATCGCGGCCGGTCTTCGCAATGCCGGATTCGACCGTTGTTCGACCGCCTCGAACCACACCTACGACCTCGGCACCACAGGGATTGCGACGACGCTCGAAGCGCTGCACGCGAACGGGATCAGCACCGTCGGGACCGCTCGTTGGCCCGCCGAAGCGGTGGATCCGGTGTTCACGGTCGCCGGCATCACGGTTGCTCACCTGTCCTACACGACCTACTCCAACACGGTCAGGCCACACGAGAGTTGGCGGATGAACTACACGCGCAGCGCCCCGGTGATCGCGGCTGCGGTAGCTCGAGCGCGGGCGGCGGGTGCCCAGATCGTGCTGGTCAGCCTCCATCTCTCCAAGGAGCTCGCCGCGTACCCGGCGGCCGCGGATCGAGCACTGGTGACACGGTTGACCGCGCTGGCCGCTGTCGACGCCGTCTTCCTCCATGGGCCCCACGTCGTGCAGCCCTTCGAGATGGTTGACGGCACACCGGTCTGGTGGAGCCTCGGCAACTTCGTCTCCGAGATGGGTCCACCCTCGGTCGGGCGCTACGCGAGTCCGCGCACCAGTGACGGATTGCTCGCCTTCGTCGAATTCGTGGAGTCTCCGTCCGGCGCATTCGTGGCACGGCCGATGTCGGTCGCGATCTGCAACGACTTCGTCGACCGCACCGTCAGGTCGGCGACGGTCGGACTCGCCCGCGTCGACCTGCCCGATCGAGTCAGGTCAGAACTGTGGTCGTGCCTTAGCAGGACGCGAGGTCTGGTTCCCCGAGCGCTCTGAGCGACCGGCGCCGCGCTACAGCCACTTCCAGTCGCTCGTCGGCCAGAACACGACGAAGGCGCGACCGACGAGGTCGTCACGATCGATCGGCCCGAGCTGTCGGCTGTCCTGGGAGCCACCACGGTTGTCGCCCATCACGAAGACGCTCTCGGCGGGCACCTGCACCGGCTCGAAGTCGCCACCGCAGTTGCCGTTGCGCGTGGCGGGGTCGAGGTATGGCTCGCTGAGCGCGGCGCCGTCGATGAACACCTGGCAGGAACGCATCTCGATCTCCTCGCCGGGCAGCCCGATGATGCGTTTGATCAGGTCGCGTTCGGACGCACCCGAGATCTGGTGCAGAACCACGACGTCGCCCCGGTTTGGATCGTGCAGTCGGTACGAGAGCTTGTTGACGAAGACGCGGTCGCCCGATTCGAGGGTCGGCGACATCGATGAACCGTCGACGACGAAGTGTGCGAGCACGAACCCGCGCACCAGGAACGCGACGAGCAGCGCGATGACGATGACGACGACCCAGTCGACGAAGACTCGGGCACTCGACGACCGGTGCGGCGAGGTCACGTCGTCGTCCCCTCCGGGCTCGACGCCGCGCGGAATGACAGTCTGGTCGACCATCGCGTCGTCGGCCACGTGTCCGTTGCCCAGAACCGGGTCGACCGACGGGCGTGCCGAGTCGAGGATGCGGGTCGTCGCACGGTCGGGCGACGCCGAGGCGACTCCGGACATCGCCGTCGCACCTGTCTCGACGACCTGCGGTCGCGCCGGATCGACCGGCGTGGGAGCGTCGGACTGGTTGCTCACAGGGGTGCCACGGTAACCGGGCGTCGACCGAACGCGGCGGCGGGGTCCTGCGGCCTCACAGGGATTCGATCAGACGCTCGACCCGCTCGTCGCGACTCTTGAACGGGTCCTTGCAGAGCACCGTGCGCTGCGCCTGATCGTTGAGCTTCAGGTGCACCCAGTCGACCGTGTAGTCGCGCTTGCGCTCCTTGGCGCGCCGCACGAACTCGCCGCGCAACCGGGCGCGCGTGGTCTGTGGCGGAACGTCGATCGCCGTCTCGATGTCGGCGTCGGTGCAGATCCGCTCGACCATGCCCCGATCCTGGAGCCGGTAGAAGGGGCTGCGAACCCGCGAAACGTCGTGGTACTGGAGGTCGAGCAGCTGCACGCGAGCATGTCCGAGCGGAAGGTCGTGGCGCTCGCGGTACGCCTCGAGCAGCTTGTACTTGATCACCCAGTCGACCTCGCGGTCGAGCTTCATCGGGTCGTTCTCGATCGTCGACACGCAGTGCTCCCACATCTCGAGCGCCCGCTGTTCGAGCGGTGGGAACCCGGTGGTGTCGGCGTACCGCAGGGCCCGGTCGAGGTACTCGCGCTGGATGTCGAGTGCGCTGACCTCGCGCCCGTTGGCGAGTCGCACCGTACGCCGGCAGGTGATGTCGTGGCTGATCTCGCGGATCGCCCTGATCGGGTTCTCGAGGGTCATGTCGCGCAGCACGACCGAGTCGTCCTCGAGCATCCGCAACATGCACGCGACCGACCCGATCTTGACGAACGACGTGTACTCGCTCATGTTCGAATCGCCCACGATCACGTGGAGACGCCGGTAGAGCTCGGCATCGGCATGCGGCTCGTCGCGGGTGTTGATGATCGGTCGGCTGCGCGTCGTGGCCGACGACACGCCTTCCCAGATGTGCTCGGCGCGCTGCGCGATCGAGTAGGTCGCACCGCGGGCGGTCTGGAGCACCTTGCCGGCCCCGGTGTAGATCTGCCGGCTGACGAGGAACGGGATCAGCACCTCGGCGTAGTGGGCTAGATCGTCGTCGCGCGCGGTGAGGTAGTTCTCGTGGCACCCGTACGAGTTGCCGGCCGAGTCGGTGTTGTTCTTGAACAGGTAGATCGTGCCGCGGATCGATTCCTCGGCGAGCCGCTGCTCGGCCGATTCGACCAACTGCTCGAGGATCCGCTCGCCCGCCTTGTCGTGCACGACGACCTCGTAGAGCGAGTCGCATTCGGGCGTCGCGTACTCGGGATGCGATCCGACGTCGAGGTACAGGCGGGCACCGTTCTGGAGGAACACGTTCGAACTCCTCCCCCACGACACGACACGACGGAAGAGGTACCGCGCCACTTCGTCGGGACTCAGCCGACGTTGACCGCGCAACGTGCATGTGACGCCGTACTCGTTCTCGAGTCCGTAGATACGGCGTTCCATTCCGGCAACCTACTTCCTCGACGCCGTCGTCGCCCCGCGATGGTCACGCTCGCCGGAAGCGGATCGCCGCGCCCGGCGGTGCCTGCGCCACAACCGCGACGTCGTCCGGATCGACGACCGCGATGACCGGATAGCCGCCGGTGGTCGGATGGTTTGCCAGCATCACGATCGGCTGGCCGGAGGGTGTGATCTGGATCGCGCCTTCGACCAGGCCTTCGCTCGGCATCGACCGCATCTGTCGCGAGCGGCCCGCGTCGAGCACGATCCCCGCGGCGGCGTCCGGCCGCGCCGAACCGGACGGCGACGAGCCTGGCGACGGTGAGCGGTGCCGCTCGAGACGGACACCCACACGACTCACCTCTGCGGTGACCATCCACTCGTAGCCGATCATCACCTCGACCGACCCGAACCACTCGTGCTGGGGGCCGTCCCAGATCCGCACGGCACGGTGGCGCACGTCGTGCGGGGCGAGATCGGTCGGCATGGCAGTACCCGGATCGGGGCCGATCGCCAGCAGGTCACCTGCCGCGAGCGCATCGGGACCGAGCCCGCAGAGTGTGTCGTGCGAGCGCGACCCGAGGACCGGCGCGACCTCGATACCGCCGCGCACGGCGAGGTATGCCCACATCTCGCCGGCCGCCGCGTCGACGTGCAGGCGCTCGCTCGCCCGCAGCGTTCGCACCGCCCCGTCGGCGCTCGAGGCGACGACCGCAGGTTCGGCCGCCTCGACGACCAGACCCCGGTTGGTCTCGATCGTCGCCGCGTCGACAGCGTTGCCGACGAGACGGTTGACGAGATCGTGCGAGTGGCGATCGACCGCACCCGCCCTGGGCACACCCACGTCGGCGAGCCCGGGACGCCCACGATCCTGCAGCGTCGTGCCCCACCCCACCTCGATGATCCGGAGCGAGCTCATCGCGTCCCGACCTCGCGGAACCTCACGGTCGCCCCCGGCACGAGCCGCGCCGGGGCCGCGAGCGAGCTGTCCCAGAGCGGTTCGTCGGTCGTCCCGAGCAGGTGCCAGCCGCCGGGCGACGGTGCCGGGTAGACGGCGGTGTAGTGCGCTGCGATGGCGACCGCACCGGCGGGGACGCGGGTGCGCGGCGACTCGCGCCTCGGCAACTCGAGCGCCGGGTCCAGGCCGCCGAGATATGCGAACCCGGGCGCGAATCCGCAGAACCGCACGGTGTAGACGGCAGCGGTGTGGCGCTCGATCACCGAGCGCGGGGTGAGGCCGAGCCGCGCGGCCACCTCGTCGAGATCCTCGCCGGCATAGCGGACCGGGATCACGATCGGTTCCCGATCGACCGTTCGCCGCACCGGCGTCACCCTCGCGAGCGCATCGCCCACGTCGGTCCGCCGCGCGCGGTCGCAGCGGACGAGCACCGTGCACTCGGCTGCTACCACCTCGACGACACCGTCGAGGTCGACCGATCGGAGGCCCTCGGCCCACGAGACCGGATCGTCGATCTCGTCGACCAGCCACGCCGCGGGACCGTACGGCCGGACGCGCATCACTCAACCCGTGAATCGGTGAACGCCGACGCCGGCGTCGTCGAGGGCCTCTCGAACCGCCCTTGCGATCTCGACGGCTCCCGGTGTGTCGCCGTGCACGCACACGGAACGCGCGCGCACCGACACGATCGAGCCGTCGACCGCGACGACCTCACCGTCGACGGCGATGCGCACGGCCCGCTGAACGATCTCGTCGATATCGGTCAACACGCTGTCGGGCTCGCGGCGCGGGACGAGACGACCCGTCGGTGCGTAGGCGCGATCGACGAACGCCTCGGCGACGCCTTCGAGTCCCTCGACGTCCGCGGCGGCGAGCAACTCCGAGCCCGGAGCGCCGAGTATCGCCAGCGATGGGTCGTACTCGCTCGCTGCGGCGACGACCGCTCGCGCCTGGGCGGGCTCGTCGGTGACCGCGTGGTACAGGGCGCCGTGCGGTTTGACGTAGGCGATCTCAGCTCCGCTGACCTGTGCGAACGCGTCGAGAGCGCCGAGTTGATACAGCACCGCGTCGCGCAGATCGCCCGGATCGATGTCCATGTAGCGCCGTCCGAACCCGGCGATGTCCGGGTACGCGACCTGCGCGCCGATCGCGACCCGTTGAGCGACAGCGGATCGACAGACGGTGCGAAGGGTGCCCGGATCGCCCGCGTGGAAGCCACAGGCGACGTTGGCGCTCGTGACTATCCCGAGCATCGCCTCGTCGTCACCGAGACGCCAGATGCCGTAGGACTCGCCGAGATCACTGTTGATGTCGATCGCAACCACGACCGCGATCGTAGATCGGCCGGCCGGCTCCCGCGGTCAGCCGAAGATCGCGTCGCGTTCGGCGTTCTCGAGGCGTCGGAAGCAACGCCGGCCGATGCCGCGCGAGAGGTCGGCCATCTCGAGTTCGTCGGGTTCGATCGTGCGATCGGGCCCGCTCAACGCGGCGACACCGATGTTGATCGCCCCCGCCAGGTCGATCGACTCGGCCCAAGTCTCGGCGAGCCGCTCGATCGTCGCCTCGGCGTCACCCCCGATCGCGGCGAAGTCGCGCTGGTCGACGACCGTGCCGTCGTAGAGGATATGGAACATCTGATCGCCGGCCGCTTCGAGGCCGACCTCGGCGACGAGGATCTCGACCTCCATCGGCTTCATCTCGTGGGTGAAGATGTTGCCGAGCATCTGGGCGTAGCTGTTGGCCAGGCCGCGCGCGTCGACGTCGTCACGCGAGTACTGATAGCCCTTCAGGTCGGCGGCGCGCACACCCGCTACCCGGAGCTGATCGAACTCGTTGTACTTGCCGACGCCGGCGAACGCGATCCGGTCGTAGATCTCGCTGATCTTGCGGAGCGTCTTGGACGGGTTCTCGGCGACGATCGCGATGCCCTCGATGTGACGCACCGCCACGAGCGCCCTGCCGCGAGCGATGCCCTTGCGCGCATAGTCGGCCCGATCCTTCATCATCTGCTCGGGAGCGACGTAGAACGGCATGTTCATCGGGAGGCCACCTCCCCGGCGATCCTCTCGTACCGCGCGGCGAGGTCGTCGTCGTCGAGGCGTACCCACCCCTCGGCATCGATCGTCGCCACGACCGGATAGATGCCGCGCAACGGATCGGGGCCGCCGGTCGCCGAATCGGCGTCGGCGGCCTCCCACAGCGCGCGGGCGACGAGGTCGATCGCGGCATCGCGGTCGAGTCCCGGGCGGAACCCGAGCTTGATGACCGTGCCGGCCTGCAGGCTGCCCGAACCGGTGGCGACGTAGTCGCGCTCCTCGTAGCGGCCGCCGGTCGGGTCGTAGTCCCACAACCGCCCGACGCCGCGGCGAGGATCGAATCCGGCAAAGATCGGCACGACGACCATCCCCTGCATCGCGGCGGGGAGATTGCTGCGCACCATCATCGACAGTTGGTTGGCCTTCCCCTCGAGACTGATCGGCGACCCCTCGACCTTCTCGTAGTGCTCGAGTTGGAGTTGGAAGAGCCGGATCATCTCCATCGCAGGGCCCGCCGTACCGGCGATCGCGACACCGCTGTGGCGGTCGGCCTGGACGACCTTCTCCATCCTGCGGTGGGAGATCAGATTGCCCGCCGTCGCCCGACGGTCGCCCGCCATCACGACGCCGTCGTCGTAGAGCACCGCGACGACGGTGGTGGCATGAGGGAGGTCGATGACCGATGCTCCGTCGAGGCCTCCCCGACGGGCGACGTGGGCGTTCGGGTCGAGCCCGAGCCTCCGCAGGAGGTCGGGAAAGTTCGCCCCGGGGTCGTCGCCCGGGGTGAAGAACGGCATTGCCACGAGCTACTGACCGCCCTTTTGCACGTAGGACTTGACGAAGTCCTCGGCGTTGGTCTCGAGGACCTCGTCGATCTCGTCGAGCAGGTCGTCGAGTTCGGCCTTGAGCTTGTCGCCGGTCTCGGTCACCGCCGGTGCCGAGTCTTCGACCTCGTCCTGCTTCCGATCGCTCGTGCTCTTGGGCTTCTGCGTTCGTTCTGCCATCAGGCTGTGGCTCCGTTCGATGGTTCACCGAGGCGGTCGAGCAATTCCCCGGCCGTCTCGCTCGTGTCGATCAAGGTAGCAACGTGATCGGCGGTACCGCGCAGCGGCTCCATCATCGGCACCCGGCGGAGCGGGTCGTGCCCGATGTCGAACACCATCGAGTCCCAGTTGGCGGCGACGATGTCGTCGGGGTACTTCGCCAGGCACCTGCCACGGAAGTACGCCCGCGTGGTCGTCGGCGGTTCGGTCATCGCGAGGGACACCTCGTCGGGCGACACCAGCACGTCGAGGCCGGCGCGTAGGGCGAGACACCTGTCGGCGCGCAGGTCGTGGTACTGGAGGTCGATCGCCTTCAGCCGTGCCGAACCCGGACGGACGTCGTGGCGTTCCGCATAGCCCTCGACGAGACGCCGCTTGGCGATCCAATCGACCCATCCCGCCATCGAGATCGGATCGTGCTCGAGGCCGGTCAGCACCTGCTCCCAACGTGTGAGCACGTCGGCACCGACCGCCTCGTCGACACATTCCAGGCCATGCGACCGCTCGTACTTCCGAGCGCGCTCGAGGAGTCCCCATTGCACCTCGAGGGCGGTCGCGCGGCGACCATCGCGCAGCATCACCGTCTGGCGCAGACTCGGATCGTGACTGACCCGGTGGATCGCCGGCACGGCGTTGCCGACTTCGAGGTCGTCGCCCAGCGCGTCGTCCTCGATCATCGACAGCACGATCGCCGTCGTGCCGATCTTGAGGTAGGTGGCGACCTCGCTCATGTTGGCGTCGCCGACGATCACGTGCAGCCGGCGGTACTTCTGCGGATCGGCATGCGGCTCGTCGCGGGTGTTGACGATCGGCCGCTTCAGTGTCGTCTCGAGCCCGATCTCCTCCTCGAAGAAGTCGGCACGCTGGCTGAGTTGGTATGCGATGTCATCGTGTGGCCGACCGGGGATCTCACAGCCGACCTTGCCCGCGCCACAGAAGATCTGTCTCGTCACGAAGTGCGGCGTGATCTGGCTCGCCAACCGGCCGAACGGGACGGAGCGCGCGATGAGGTAATTCTCGTGGCAGCCGTAGCTGTTGCCCTTGCCGTCGGAGTTGTTCTTG
>CBDUYD010000109.1:0-9722 GCA_965371355.1 uncultured Ilumatobacteraceae bacterium | reverse complement strand
GCCCGGACGTCGGCGTAGAAGTCGTTGCCCTTGTCGTCGACGATGACGAACGCCGGGAAGTTCTCGACGTCGATCTTCCAGACCGCTTCCATCCCGAGCTCGGGGTACTCGAGCACGTCGACCTTGCGGATGTTGTCGAGTGCCAGCCGCGCCGCCGGTCCTCCGATCGACCCGAGGTAGAACCCGCCGTGCGCCTCGCACGAGTCGGTCACCTGCCGCGACCGGTTCCCCTTCGCCAGCATCACCATCGACCCACCGAGCGCCTGGAACTGCTCGACGTATGAATCCATCCGGCCAGCGGTCGTCGGCCCGAACGACCCCGACGCGTATCCCTCGGGCGTCTTGGCCGGACCCGCGTAGTACACCGCGTGATCGCGGAAGTACTCGGGCATCGGCTCGCCGGCGTCGAGGCGCTCCTTGATCTTGGCGTGGGCGATGTCGCGGGCGACCACCATCGGCCCGGTCAGCATCACCCTCGTCGTCACCGGCAACTTGCTCAGCTCGGCGCGGACCTCGTCCATCGGCCGGTCGAGGTCGATGTGCACCGCCGGGCTCGTCTCGATGTCCTCACCGTCGAGCACCTCGGGTGTGACGTCGGGGAGGAAACGCGCCGGGTCGGTCTCGAGCTGCTCGAGGAAGATGCCCTCCTCGGTGATCTTGCCGAGCGCCTGACGGTCGGCCGAACACGACACGGCGAGCGCGACCGGGTTGGAGGCGCCGTGGCGCGGGAGACGGATCACACGCACGTCGTGGCAGAAGTACTTGCCGCCGAACTGCGCCCCGATCCCCGTCGTCTGGGCGAGCCTCAGCAGCGTCTTCTCGAGCTCGAGGTCGCGGAAGCCGTTCCCGAGTTCGGAACCCGACGTCGGGAGGTGATCGAGGTAGTGCGTCGACGCCAGCTTCGCCGTCTCGACCGTGAACTCGGCCGAGGTCCCGCCGATGACGACGGCGAGGTGGTAGGGCGGACATGCCGACGTGCCGAGCGATTGCATCTTGTCGAACACCCACGGCAGCAATGTCTTTTCGTTGAGCAGCGCCTTGGTCTCCTGGTAGAGGAAGGTCTTGTTGGCCGAGCCGCCGCCCTTCGCCAGGAACAGGAACTTGTAGGCGTTGCCGTCGACCGCCGCGATCTTGATCTCGGCGGGCAGGTTCGTACCCGTGTTCTCCTCGGTGTACATGTCGAGCGGCGCCATCTGGCTGTATCGCAGATTCGACGTCTGGTACGTGTCGAAGATCCCGCGCGCGATCGCCACCTCGTCGCCACCGCCGGTGAAGACGAACTGGCCCTTCTTCGCCTTGACGATCGCCGTCCCCGTGTCCTGGCACATCGGCAGCACGCCGCCAGCCGCGATCGCCGCGTTCTTCAGCAGGTCGAGGGCGACGAACTTGTCGTTGTCGGACGCCTCGGGATCGTCGAGGATCTTGGCGAGTTGGGCGAGGTGATCGCTGCGCAGGAAGTGGGCGATGTCGCGCATCGCCTCAGCGGTGAGTAGCCGCAGCGCTTCGTGGTCGACCCTGAGAAACGTGCCGGCCTCGGTGTCGAACGTGGAGACACCCGCGGTGGACACGAGCCGGTATTCGGTCGTGTCGTCGCCGAGCGGCAGGAGATCGGTGTAGGCGAAAGGAGCGATGTCGGCCATCGACCCGAGCCTACGAGCAACCGCTCAGGCGAACGTGCGGATCAGCAGGGCGATCGACGTGACGGTGCAGATTCCGAGCACCGCCGGGCGCACGATCGCCGGATCGAGACGGTGGCGGACGAGCCGGGCTGTCACCGTGCCGAGGATCACCGCCGGGAGCAGAATCGCCGCGAGCTCGAGCTGGCGGCGCCCGACCTCGCCGGCGATCCATAGGGCGGTTATCGACATCAGCGCGCCGATCGCGAAGAACGCCGAAATGGTCGACCGCATCGTCGCCGGATCACTGTGCTGGTAGACGAGCGCCATCGGCGGGCCGCCGACACCGGTGGTCGTGCCGGTGAACCCCGAGGCCAGTCCGGCAGCGACGAGTGCCGGATCCGAGGGGTGGAAACGCTTCGCGGTTACCGAGATCCCCACCGCCAGCAACACCGAGCCGGAGACGAGCAGCGCGATCACATCGGTCGAGAGCGCGGCGGCGACCAGCGCACCGGCGATCACGCCGGGCACCCGCCCGCCGAGCGCCAGCAGGAAACCGCGGGTCTCGACATGATGACGGTCGGCGAACGCGATCGACGCGGTGAGAGGTATCACCGAGATGACGAGCGCCACGGGAATGAACTCGGGATCCGCCAACGCGAGCACGGGTGCGGCGATCATGCCGAGACCGATTCCCACCGACGCCTGAACGGTCGCGCCCAGAAAGACGGCGAGGATGCAGACCGTCGCCATACCGATCGACAGGCCGAGCATCACCGATCGCCCTTGAGCCGCTTCGGGCGGGCGGTCGCAGGGTCGGTCGGCCACTGGTGCTTCGGGTAGCGCCCGGCCATCTCCTTGCGGACCGCTTTCCACGAACCCCGCCAGAATCCGGGGAGGTCGGCGGTGACCTGGATCGGGCGGTCGGCCGGCGACAGCAGGTGGAGACGGATGGGATGGGCACCCGCCATCGGGTGATCGGTGAGCCCGAACAGGTCCTGCACGCGCACCGAGGCCTGCGGCTGGTCGGCCCCGTAGTCGATCGTCACCTCGCGTCCCGTCGGGAGTGCGAGGCGTCCGGGTGCCAGTGCGTCGAGTTCGCTCCCCTCGGGCCACGGCAACTGCGCGCGCAGCACCATCGCCACGTCGAGGCCCTCGAGGTCGGCCCGGCCGGTCGCACCCGGGAGGTACGGCACGAGCCACTCGTCGAGCGTCGCGAGGAGTGTGCGCGTCGACCACTCGGGCCACGGCTCACCGATCGTCCGATGCAGGAAACCGACGCGGTGGCGGAGGTTGACGGCCGCTCCGCTCCAGGTGAGCACGTCGAGCTTGGTCGCCCGGACGCGTGCCATCAGCGCGGCCATCGTCTCCGCGCCCGGCTCAGGTTGGCGGACCTGACGGCCGAGCGACAGCGCTCCGAGGCGGCGATCGATCGTCTCGACGAGGTCGCCCCCGTCGCCCCGGTCGGTATCCCATGCGAGCTTGCGCTGCTCGGCGACCTCGGGTCCGAACGCGGAGAGGACCTCGGACTCGTCGACCGCCGCGGCGAGCCGGATGCGCGCCCTGTCGCGACGACCGTCGAGGTCGGCGGCGACGAGGAATGCCTCGTCGGCCATCGGATCGTCGGTCGCGACCCACGCGCCGTTCCCGCTCCGCAGACGGAACTGGCCGGGCCGCCGAAGGGCGGCGAGCCGGTCGGGGAAGCCGAGCATCAGAACCCCACCAGTGCCGTCCGGGTCGATCGAGTCGGGGTCCCAGTCGATGCGCGCGCGGCGGGCGAGATCGCGGGCCCGGTCGCGGAGGCGGTGCACCGCCCCTCGGTCCGCGAGATCGTGCCCGGCGGTGCCGGCGATCGCGCCGACGCGGAGTGCGAGGTCGACGGGGAGGTCGTCGGGTCGTCCGCGGAAGATGTCGCGTTCCTCGACGAGCGTCGCGACGACGCAGGCGAGCGACGTCTCGTCGACGGCGACCATCCTGGCGAGGCGCGGGTGCACCGGCAGTCCGAGCATCCTCCGTCCGAGCGGCGTTATCGACCCGGTGATCGGGCCGTCGTCGAGGGCGTGGAGATCGGTGAGGAGTTCGCGCGCCTGGCGAAGCGCGGCTCGTGGCGGCTCGTCGATGAATGCCCGATCGATGAACGCGTCGTCGACTCCTCCCCACGCGGCGAGTTCGAGCGCGAAGCCCGCGAGATCCGCTTGCTCGATCTCCGGCGTCCGGTGCCGCGGCCTGCTGCCGTGCTCGACCTTGCTCCACAGACGGTACGCGATGCCCGGTTCCGTCCGACCGGCGCGGCCGGTTCGCTGCTCGGCCGAGGAGCGGCTGGTCGTCACCGTCGTCAGCCGGGACATCCCGGTGCGGGCGTCGAACCGCGGCTCGCGGGCGAGCCCCGAGTCGACGACGATGCGCACGCCGGCGACGGTCAGCGAAGTCTCGGCGATGTCGGTCGCGAGCACGATACGTCGGCGCCCGGACGGGGAGGGGAGCAGCGCGGCGTCCTGTTCGGTTGTCGAGAGGGCGCCTGCGAGCGGCCGGACGTCGATGTTCGGCCCGAGTGTCGACCGCAGCTGCTCCTCGACCCGCCGGATCTCGCCGATCCCGGGCAGGAACACCAGCACGTCACCCTCCCCTGCGCCGAGCGCGGTCAGCACGGCCGAGACGACCGCCGGTTCGATCCGCTCCGGGCGACCCCGGCCCTTGGTCGGCGCACGCGGCAGCCACCTGATCGAGACGTCGAACATGCGGCCCTCGCTCTCGACGACCGTCGCGTCGAGCAACTGCGACAACCCCGCGATGTCGGGTGTTGCCGACATCGCGAGCAGCCGCAGGTCGTGGCGCAGCGTCGCCGCGCTGTCGAGCGCGAACGCCATCCCGAGGTCGGTGGTGAGGTTCCGCTCGTGGACCTCGTCGAAGATCACCAACCCGACGCCCGGGAGTTCGGGGTCGTTCTGCAGGCGTCGCGTGAGCACCCCCTCGGTGACGACCTCGATCCTGGTGTCGGGGCCGATCCGACGCTCGTCGCGGGTCTGGTATCCGATGAGCGCGCCGACCTCGGTCGCGGTCGTCGTCGCCATCCGGCGCGCCGCGGCGCGGGTCGCCAACCGGCGGGGTTCGAGCATCACGATCCGACCCGAACCGAGCCATCTCTCGTCGAGGAGTGCGAGCGGCACGACGGTCGTCTTGCCCGCCCCCGGTGGTGCGACCAACACCGCCCGGCGGTTCTCGGCGAGCGCTGTCCGGAGATCGTCCAGTGCATCGACGACCGGGAGATCGGCGTGTCCGGCCGGCACGCGCTCAGCCGAGCGCGGGTGATCCGTCGAACGGCCCCGGATCACCAGGGCCGGGAATCGTCGGCATCGACCAGTGGGTGAGCTCCGCGATCTCCTCGGCGACCGCGTGCCACTCGTGGGCGTGCCAGCCCTCGGCGACCGCGGCGATGGCGCCGTCGACGCGGATCAACGCGAACGCCGGGATCTCGCTCAGCCCGAGCGCCCTGACCGCCGCGCGGTCGGGATCGCAGAACACCATGTAGCTGTCGGCGAGCGGACCGAGGAAGGCGCGGGTGTCGTCCGCCCCGGCGGTGACGATGAAGTTGATCCGGACGTCGGCATCGCGGAAGTGCTCGAGGATGCGGGTCGCCGATCGGAGGATCCAGGAACTCTCGTTGGTGTACGGATCGAGCACGACCGAGGCGAGATGGAACGTCGTCAGCCAGTCCATCACCGGCCTCGTCTCGCCGCGCCCGTCGTGGGGCAGCGGCGTGAGTTCGAGCGCGGGGGAGATCTGCTTCAGGGTGGTTGGGGCCACGGCGAGCGATCGTAGCGACCCGGCGCCCACTCGGGCCAACGTTGCAGCGTGTACGGTCGGCGACGTGCATCCGATCGAGCACCTCCGCTACGTCGCGAGGGTCCAGGGTGCCGATCCGGCGTCGCTCGTGGTCGAGACCGCGCACGCCCTCGGCTCGATGCACTTCGACCCGTCGGCACTCGTCGTGGCCTGTCGCCGCATCGTCGAACGGCACCCCTTCACCGGACCGCTGTGGTGGCTCTGCTGCAGTGTTCTCAACTCCTCCGAGCCCTTCGAGACGATCTGGGAACTCGCCGACCGGATCGGGTGTGACGAGACGCCGTCCCGGCTGGCGGTCGAACTGCCCGACGACGCCGACATCGTCACGATCGGCGCACCCGATCTGATCGTCGAGGGATTGGCCCGGCGCGGCGACGTGCGCGTGCTCGCACTCGACGTCGGGCACACGGCCACCGGGTTCGTCCGTGGCCTCGAGCGCCACGACGTCGACTACGAGGCGGTCGACGCGGGCGCCGCCGGCGCGGTCGTGCGCGAGGCCGACCTCGTGCTCGTCGAGGCGCTCGCCACCGACGGCACCCGCGTCGTGACGCCGATCGGCTCCTCGACCATCGCCGCTGCGGCGTCGACGTGGGACACCGAG
The DNA here is from genome assembly GCA_965371355.1 of uncultured Ilumatobacteraceae bacterium. Classification (GTDB taxonomy): domain Bacteria; phylum Actinomycetota; class Acidimicrobiia; order Acidimicrobiales; family Ilumatobacteraceae; genus JASJHI01. Next base: position 3,662 of record CBDUYD010000109.1, on the reverse strand, counting down.
GTCTGGCTCGTCGCGGGGGTCGGGCGTCGCCTTCCGCCTCGCGTGCTCGACTCGATGGAAGGGCGGCTCGGCGAGCTGCGCGAGTACACCGATCCGTGGGAGCTCGACGTCGAGGTGCTCCCCGCGCACCTCTTCACCGACGTCGTCGGTCCGCGCGGGCGGCTCCCGATGGGTCCGCCGGCGATCGTCACCGAGTGTGCCGTAGCCTCCGAGCTGCTCCGTCGCCCCGCGATGTAACCGGCCCGGCCGTCTGTTGTCCTGCTCACGGCCGGTCAGTAGTGTCGCAATCACGGTCGTCGCCGTGTGGGCGTCGTCGTGACCGGATTTCCACCACTCTCCAGGGGGTTCCATGGCCAACATCGTGAAGGCGGCATTGCTGCAGACGGATTGGACGGGTGACAAGGAGTCGATGATCGACAAGCACGAGGATGCTGCCCGCGAGGCCGCCGCCCAGGGTGCACAGGTCATCTGCTTCCAAGAACTCTTCTACGGGCCGTACTTCTGCCAGGTCCAGGACGCCGAGTACTACGAATACACCGAGTACATCCCCGATGGGCCGACGACGCAGCGGTTCCAGGCGGTGGCCAAGGAACTCGGCATGGTGATGGTGCTGCCGATGTACGAGGTCGAGCAGCCGGGCATCTACTACAACACCGCAGCGGTCATCGACGCCGACGGCACCTATCTCGGCAAGTTCCGCAAGCAGCACATCCCCCAGGTCAAGGGGTTCTGGGAGAAGTTCTACTTCCGTCCCGGCAACGGCGGGTACCCGATCTTCGACACCGCGGTCGGCAAGGTCGGCGTCTACATCTGCTACGACCGGCATTTCCCCGAGGGGTGGCGGATCCTCGGCCTGAACGGCGCCGAGATCGTGTTCAATCCGTCGGCCACGTCCCGCGGCCTGTCCGAGTACCTGTGGAGCATCGAGCAGCCCGCAGCGGCCTGCGCCAACATGTACTACGTCGGTGCGATCAACCGGGTCGGCATCGAGCCGCTCGGCGACAACGACTTCTACGGCCAGAGCTACTTCGTCGACCCGCGCGGTCAGTACGTCGGCGACAAGGGAGACGCCTACAAGCCCGAGCTGATCGTCCGCGACCTCGACATGGACCGGATCAAGGAGACGCGCGACGGCTGGGCCTTCTACCGCGACCGCCGCCCCGACGCCTACGACGAGTTGGTGCAGCGATGAGCACGACACTGATCACGGGCGGCACGATCGTCTCGGCCGTCGGACGGCGCGCGGGCGATGTGCTGATCGACGGCGAGTCGGTGGTGGCGATCCTCGGGCCCGGTCAGGCCGACGCTCTCGGCATCGCCGCCGACCGCACGATCGACGCGACCGACAAGTACGTCGTCCCGGGCGGCGTCGACGTCCACACCCACATGCAGCTGCCGTTCGGCGGCACCGAGGCATCGGACACGTTCGAGACCGGCACCAACGCCGCGGCGTGGGGAGGCGTCACCACGATCGTCGACTTCGCGGTGCAGCCCACGGGCACGAGCGTGATCGACAGCCTCGCCGCGTGGCACGAGAAGGCGGCGGGCAACTGCTCGATCGACTACGGGTTCCACCAGATCATCGGCGGTGTCGACGAGGAGTCGCTCAAGGCGATGACCTACCTGGTCGACAACGAGGGCATCACGAGCTTCAAGATGTTCATGGCGTACCCCGGCGTCTTCTACTCCGACGACGGCCAGATCCTGCGGGCGATGCAGAACGCCTCGGAATCCGGAGCGATGATCATGATGCACGCCGAGAACGGCATCGCGATCGACGTGCTCGTCGCCCAGTCGCTGGCGCGCGGCGACACCGATCCGAGGTTCCACTCGTTCACGCGGCCCGCCGAACTCGAGAGCGAGGCGACCCACCGCGCGATCCAACTGTCGAAGGTCGCGGGCAACGTGCCGCTCTACGTGGTGCACATGTCGGCATCCGAAGCGCTCGAAGAGGTCGCCGCGGCGCGCCACGACGGGTACAACGTGTTCGGCGAGACGTGTCCGCAGTACCTCTACCTGTCGATCGAGGACCAGCTCGCGCAGCCGGGATTCGAGGGCGCCAAGTGGGTCTGTTCCACCCCGCTGCGCACCAAGCACGCCCAGCACCAGAGCGATCTGTGGAAGGGTCTGCGACTGAACGAGCTGGCCATCGTCTCCACCGATCACTGCCCGTTCTGCTTCAAGGAGCAGAAGGAACTCGGACTCGGCAACTTCTCCGCGATCCCCAACGGGATCGGTGGCGTCGAGCACCGGATGGAACTGATCTACCAGGGTGTCGTCAGTGGCGAGCTCACACTCGAACGATGGGTCGAGACGTGCGCGACCACCCCGGCTCGCATGTTCGGCCTCGACAAGAAGGGCGTGATCGAACCCGGCGCCGACGCCGACATCCTCATCTGGGATCCGAACGGTCACACCAAGATCGGGATCGACGACAAGCATCACATGAACATGGACCACTCCGCCTACGAGGGATTCGAGATCGACGGCAAGGTCGACACCGTGCTCTCGCGCGGCATGGTCGTGATCGAGAACGACACCTTCACCGGGGTGAAGGGCCACGGCCGTTACGTCAAGCGCGGCCTCTCGACGTATCTGCACTGAGAGACGTATCGCACCGAGCTACCTAGAGCTGAGAATGGAGTCGTCATGAACAAGATCGGTCATTGGATCGACGGTCGAGTGGTCGAGTCGACGTCGGGGCGCACCGCCCCGGTGTTCGACCCCGCCGTCGGAGAGCAGACGGGAGAGGTCGGACTGGCGTCGGTCGACGAGGTCGACACCGCCGTCGCGTCGGCGCACGCGGCGTTCCCCGCCTGGCGCGCGACCTCGTTGTCGCGACGCGCCGAGATCATGTTCCGGCTGCGCGAACTGGTCGACGCCAACCGCAAGCAGATCGCCTCGCTGCTCACCGCCGAGCACGGCAAGGTGCTCTCCGACTCGCTCGGCGAGGTGGCCCGCGGGCTCGAGAACATCGAGTTCGCTTGTGGCATCCCGCAGCTCCTCAAGGGCGAGTACTCCGAACAGGCCGCCACCGGGGTCGACGTCTACTCGATCCGCCAGCCGCTCGGTGTGGTCGCCGGGATCACCCCGTTCAACTTCCCGGCGATGGTGCCGATGTGGATGTTCGCCAACGCGCTCGCGTGCGGGAACACGTTCGTGCTCAAGCCGAGCGAGAAGGACCCGTCGATCTCACTGCTGATGGCAGAGATGTTGGCCAAGGCGGGCCTTCCGCCCGGATGCTTCAACGTCGTCCAGGGCGACAAGGTGGCCGTCGACAGGCTGCTCGGGCACCCCGACGTCGCCGCCCTGAGCTTCGTCGGCTCCACACCGATCGCCCGCTACATCTACGAGACCGGCACCGCCAACGGCAAGCGCGTGCAGGCTCTCGGCGGCGCCAAGAACCACATGCTCGTCCTCGCCGACGCCGACCTCGACATGGCGGCGGACGCCGCGATCAGCGCCGCCTACGGCTCGGCGGGCGAGCGGTGCATGGCGATCAGTGTCGTCGTCGCCGCCGACGGGATCGCCGACGAACTGGTGTCGAAGATCGCCGACCGGATCCCGACGGTCAAGGTCGGACCCGGTGACGAGCCCGACAGCGAGATGGGCCCGCTGATCACCGCCGAGCACCGCGACAAGGTGAGCGGCTACGTCGGGGG
>CBDUYD010000108.1:0-9750 GCA_965371355.1 uncultured Ilumatobacteraceae bacterium | reverse complement strand
CGCGACGGGGGACCCGTCGAGTTCATCGGCGACGAGGCGGTCGCCCAGCGGCTCGTGTCGGGCTCCGATGTCGGTTGACCTCTACGGCTCGGCGGCGTCGAACGCGTCCTGCAGCCACCCGATCAACTCGTCGTCGACATCGTCGGGCGATGTCAGGAGAATCGACACCGCGACTCCCCGTTGACCGACCTTGGCCCGTCTCGTCACCCGCGACGACGCGACCTCGTCGGGGAGCAGGATCGACACCGCCAGCCCGCGACGCCGCGGCCGGAGTTCGACGATCGTCCGTGTCGTCTTGAACAGCACGCCGACCGAGACGAACTCGATCTCGACCGGACCGCACGCGGCAAGTGCCGCCTCGACGTTGACGAAGATCTCGCGGTCCTCCGGCTCGCGATCGGCGAAGTACTCGCCCGCGCTCATCGTCGGCATGCACATGTGACTCTGGCCCGCCCGACCGAACGGCCGCTCGCAGTTCGGGCAGATCCACTGATCGCTGCGGGCCACCGCACTCACCCGTCGGCGAGTCGCTCGGTCAGCAACTCGTCGAGCAGTCCACGGTGCGACGCGGCCACCGGCGCCCGCCGTGCGTTCGGATCGAGCACGACCAACTCCCGGCCGAACGCGTCGACGACGACCCCGCCGGCCTCCTCGAGCACCAGCGCTCCGGCGATGTAGTCCCACACGCCGTGTTCGCCCGGCGTCATGTCGACGTAGCCGTCGAAGCCGCCGCGGGCGACGGTGCAGATGTCGAGCGCGCCCGCTCCCATCACCCGGTATTGACGCCAACCCCACGGGCGGGAGGGCACACCGTTGCCGGCGATGATCGCCTCGCTCAGCCCGACCGCCGGGCCGACACTGATCGCCGTCCCGTCGCACGTCGCACCGAGCCCGCGCACCGCGGTGAACCGCTCGCCCGTCACGAGGTTCGTCACCATCGCCACCGTGGGGACGCCTTCGTCGACGAGGCACAGCGAGGTGTTGCACCACGGCAGGCCGAGGCTCGCGTTCGTCGAACCGTCCAGCGGATCGACGACGACCACACCGAGCGGCGACGTGGCGGACGGGGGGTGCTGCACACCGCTCTCCTCGGACAACACCGAGTAGCCGGCCGCCAACAGATGCGGAACACACGCGGCATCGACGAGCAGGTCGACGCTGTACTGGGTGTCGCGCACGCCCGAAAGCCCCCAATCGCTGTTGGTCGCCAGGATCGCCGCGCAGGCATCGGTGATCTTGCCGAACAACTCGAGCACTTCGGTCGTCTCCGATGGGGTCGTCATCGGGCAGGGCGATCGCCGGGAACATTGGTCGGGTCCACGGTTGAGGACGGTAGTGTCCGCAGCACATGGCAGTCATCGACGTAGCAGGATTCGTCGCCGACGTGAAGAGTCAGGCGATCGATCACGGATTCCATGTCCACGACGAACGCCACTTCGTCGAGACCTACTCGCTGCGCCAACTCTGGGAGGTCGACCTCCACCCGGAGGAGGCCTGTTCGGGCCCGATCGACCTCCACCTCTCCCTCGACGTCGATCCTCGGGCGATGCTCGGCTTCGAGGACGAGGTGATGAAGCTCGACGAGCTCGACGATCCCCCGCCGCCCGGCTTCACCTTCCCCCTGCTGTTCACCTGGACGCTGCCACCGCTTCCCGATCCACCCGACCTCCTCGTCCTGGCGACCGACCTCGCCGGGATCGGCGGGATCGACCTGCCGGTCGAGGTGTTGGCGATCGACTCGTTCCCCAGCGTCACCGACGCGCCCGAGCGGAGCCTCTCGATCGTCGCCCGGATGACCGTCGACCTCGCCGAGGTCTACCTCAACAACGACGAGGCCGTCACCGCGGCACTCCACCGCTGCAAGCACGTGAGCCTGTATCTTCTCGACCGGGCACCGGCATGGCTCGGTGAGTACTGATCGTTCGCGATCGGCGCACACACGAGCGACACACATTGAAGGGGACACGATGCGTGTCAACGAACTGATCGACATCCTGAACGACCAGCCACCCGACGCGGAGGTCGAGATCGCCGTGATCGCACCGGTCGACGAATCGTCCGACGACATCACGGTCGATCGCTACTTCGTCGACGGTGTACTCCCCTGGCAGGATGCCGACGACGACGACACCGACGCCGACGCCGACACCGACGACGAATCGGACTCCTACGGTGATCTGACGGTCTGGATGGTCGGCGGCGAGGAGAGCGACGTCGACGCCTTTCTCGACGCCATCGAGCAGCCCGACGCCTGATCGGTCACCGGCCCCGACCGCCGGCGTCACCCACCGACAAGCGCGCCGACGAACTCGCACGCCTCGTCGGTCCAGCCTGCGAACTCCTCGTACGTGGAAGCGACGCTCACCCTCGCCTGCGGGATCAGCTCACCGAGTTCCAGCGCTGTCGAGACCGGATGACCCGTGTCTCCGGACCACGTCATGACCAACGTCGGAACGCCGATCTCCGCGATCTGATCACGGCTCGGCAGGTCGGCGGCCGCCGCTCCCCTGAACACCGTCGCGAGCCGGATCGGATCGGCATCCCGGAGCGTCTGTAGGCGGCCATCGCGCCAATCGTCTCGCCCGACGAGCGGGTCGGGCGGGGGAAGCGCGGCGGCCGCTCTCGCCAGCGCATCGGTGCCACGGCGCTCGACGAGCTCGGCCATCGACTCGTACAGATCGGTCTGCGCGCGCCGCGTGTCCCACGCGGTCGGCGGGATCACGAGCACGAGGCCGATGATCCGCTCGGGGGCGGTCACGATCGCGTGCAGCGCGGTCGCCGCGCCGAGCGAGGCGCCGCAGGCGATGTAGCGCTCGTAGCCGAGGTGGTCGGTGAGCGCGAGCTGATCGAGCGCCATCTCGTCCCAGGCGTAGCCGGAGAGCTCGGACGACGTCCCCGATTCACCATGACCCCGGGCGTCGTAGCGCAGTACCGACGTCACCGAGGCAAGAGCGGTGAGATCAAGGAGCTGGTTGCGCTCCTCGGCCGCCCTGCTACTCGTGAGACCGTGTCCCCACACGAGGGGAGGAAGCCCACGACCGAGTTCCTCGTAGGCGAGCCGCACTCCCCTGATCTCGACCCGGTCGTGCACCAGGCGACCGTACCGCGGGCCGCGGTCCAGGTCGACAAGGCCGACGTCCCGGACGCATTCGCGCCGCGAAGTATGGTGTCCCCCGAACGTGTCCCCGTGGCCAGGAGGTCGATGGATGGACGCCAGTCGTCTGCAGGTGTCACCGCTGTTCGCCGGTCTCGCGCCCGAAGAACTCGAGCGTCGCCCAGATAATGACCAGGGACTTCAAGGCGATGGCCGACGAGTTCCCGACGATCGCAGCCCACGTGGAAATGACGATCGCCGAACGAACACCCGACGACGCCGACTGACGAAGCGAGCCGACGTGGCGTCATCGGTGGCCGCACCTCACCGCTCGGCGGCCTTGTCGGCTACTCGGCTTCCTCCTCGACGTCGGGCCAGTCGCCTTCCGTCACCACCCTCTGACCGTCGATCACCGCGGCCACGATCTCCGATAGCGGCACCCTCGCATCGAACAGCGACACGTCCCTCATGATCGACGGGGAACTGCCGATCTGGAGCAGCAACTTGTTCATCAGCAGGAACACGCTCGCCCGTCGGTTGGCGTCGAGGAAGAAGTGCCCGACACCGAGCGCTCGCACGAGCCGGGCAATCGCGACGATCCTGGTGCGCTCGTCCCCGGCGGCCAGCACCTCCGATTCGTAGATCCCGAATCGGCGCTCCATGTGCTCCTGGTTCTTGGCGGCATCGCGATGAGCGACGGCAACGATGTGCTCGACAGCGCCGTACATCTTCACGACGATCCCGAAGAGGAATGGCGCTTCGTCGTAGTCGCGGTACTTCTGCAGACAGAAGTACAGGCTGTCGGCATCGGTCGGCGCACCCTCCCCACCGAAGAACTCCAGGAACTCCGAAGGGAGCACCTCGACGAGCAGCCCCTCAGCAGCCATCTCGGTCAGCGCCTGCGGGGACGGGGGTGCCTGCATCCCGTAGTGCGTACCGCCGCCGGCCGTGCTCCGACGCTCGCCGCCGTCGTCCTCGATCTTGATCCCCTCGACATCTGATGTGGCAGCGGCGTGCAGAGCGGCGTAGGAGATCGCGTCGGGGAGCGAATCGATCTTCTCGTGGCCAACCGCATCTCTGAACGCCGCGAGCATCGCCTTCATGTAGCCCGGCTCGGCGTCGCGATCGAAGGCGGTCGGGCCGGCGGACTGCCGGTCGTAGTCGATGAAGAGCCGCCACAGGTTGTCGTCGCCGAGGTCGGCGAGAAAGCTTGTCTGCTCCTGATGATCGAGGGCGCCGGAGTCGGCGTACCGATCGGCCTCTGTCCGCGCCCCGTAACGCACGGGGTGGTAGTCGACGACGTCGTGTTCGATCCAGGTGCCCCGATCATTCTCCTCGAAGACGACCTGCCCCTTGTGCAGGCTGACCCCGGTCGCCTGCAGCCCATCACCACCGTCGCTCTCGTGGACGTCGGTGTCCTCGGCGACATGGGCGACCACGAGTTCGCGACGGATCACCTCATCATCGCTCCGCGTCAGCCGCAGCGACGACGAGGAGGGAGCCACCTTGTCGGCAAGCACCGGCACCGGCACCGGCGGCAACGTGCGCGCCGCTCGCTGAACACGGTCGCCCCGCTCTGGACGGCCGGCGATCCAGGTCGCCTCGGCCACCGCCTCGACGGCCCGGCCCAGACGCTCGATCGACGCCGCGGCGTCGCGGGATATCGCAGGGGCGTTGAGAGGCGGCGCGGCGGCGCGCGCAGGATGCTCGACGTCGGCGTATCGCTCGCCGAAGGTTTTCCGTGGCTCGGAGACGTCTCCCACGTCCTCCCCAAACGCGTTCTCGGTGGGAGCAGAGCATAGAACAGGAGCATCTCCACTCCCCCCGGTTTGCTCGACCCCGAGGCGACGTCCGACGAGGATGGGCGAGGTCGACACGGTCGGATACGGTCGGGCGATGAGCGAGACGCCCCCCGGCACCCCTCCCCCGCCTCCGCCGCCCCAGACACCTCCGCCACCTCCGCCACCACCTCCGTCACCGCCGGCCGTCACGCCGCTCGCGCCGCCGACAGCGCCTCCACCTCCGCCGACGACGGCGCCCTCTACGGTCGGGTCGCTCGGGAATGCCCGCTCGACCGGACTCGTCATCTTGTTGACGATCGTCACGTTCGGCATCTGGACGCTCGTGTGGTCGTATCAGAACGGCGACGAGATCAAGCGGTACACCAACACCGGCATCGGTGGCGTCGGCTTCCTCCTCATCACGCTGTTCTTCGCCCCGATCACGATGTTCCTGATGGCATCGGAGGTCGAGGAGATGTACCGCCGCGAGGGGCGCGAACCGCAGATCACCACGCTCTGGGGGCTCTGGTTCCTGCTGCCGCTCATCGGGCAGATCATCTGGTACGTCCGCATCCAGAGAGCGATCAACGACTTCTGGATCATGCACGGGTGGACCGGCAGTCCCGGCCTCTGATCGACAGCCCGACGCCGACCGGCGCAGTCAGGTCGACGACTCGGCGCGGTCGGTGACGCCAGACATCAGCAGACCGAGTTCGTGCACGTCGAAATCCGCGCGTTGCAGTTCGCCCATGATCTCACCCTCGAGCAGCACGATGATGCGGTCGCAGAGTTCCATCACCTCGTCGAGGTCCTCGGAGATCAGCAGGATCGCGGCCCCTTCCGCGCGCTGCTCGAGCAGTCGATTGTGGATGTACTCGGCGGCGCCGATGTCGACGCCCCTCGTCGGCTGAGCCACGATCATCGCCGTCGCTCCACAGCTGAACTCGCGTGCGATCACGATCTTCTGGATGTTGCCGCCGGAAAGGTGTCCGGTCGGCGTCTCGATGGACGGGGTCTTCACCCGGTAATCCGACACCAGCATTTCTGATCGCTCGTCGATCGCGGACGTGTTGAGCAGACCGTGCCTGGTGTACGGCTGCACCAGGTAGTCGACGAGCATCAGGTTCTCCGCGACGGTGAACTCGGCGATCGCGCCATCGCGCATCCGTTCCTCGGGGACGTAGGCGAGTCCTGCCCGTCGCATCCGCTTCGGTGAGGGTTCGTCGACGGGCTGACCGCCGACGAGCACCTGCCCCGAGTCGATCGGTCGGAGTCCGAAGATCGCCTCCGCGAGTTCGCGCTGGCCGTTGCCCGACACGCCGGCCACGCCGACGATCTCGCCGGAGCGGACCTCGATCGAAAGATCGTTGACCGCACGGTTTCCGCGGTCGCCGGTGACGACGAGGTTCCGGACCACGAGTTGTGCGTTCCCGGTCTCCTGGGCGGGCACCGTGCGGGTGAGCTCCACCGGCCGGCCGACCATCATCTCGGCGAGTTGCTCGCGCGATGTCTCGTCGGGTCGTGTGTCACCGGAGACCTTGCCGTCGCGGAGCACGGTGATCTCGTCGGAGATCTCCATCACCTCGTGAAGCTTGTGCGAGATGAAGATCAGCCCCTTGCCGTCACTACGCATCTGGCGGAGCGTGACGAACAGATCGTCGACCTCCGGTGGGGTCAACACGGCGGTCGGCTCGTCGAGCACGAGCAGGTCGGCGTCGCGGTACAGCGCCTTCAGGATCTCGGCGCGCTGGCGCTCACCTACCGCGAGTTGCCAGATGTAGGCGTCGGGGTCGACCGACAGCCCGTAGCGCGACGAGACCTCGCGGAGCCGCTCCCTGACCGGCGGGAGATCGACCAGGCCGCGGCGCCCTCCGAGGCCGAGTGTGACGTTCTCGGCGACCGTCAGCGTGGGCACGAGCATGAAGTGCTGATGGATCATCCCGATCCCACGCTCGATCGCGTCGTTCGGAGAGTCGATCGTGACCTCCTCGCCGCGCAGCCGAATCGTCCCCTCGTCGGGCCGATAGAGGCCGTAGAGGATCTTCATCAGCGTGCTCTTGCCGGCGCCGTTCTCGCCCAGCAACGTGTGCACCTGACCGGACAGCACCGTGAGGTCGACGTCGTCGTTGGCGACGACCCCGGGAAAGCGCTTGGTGATCCCGCGCATTTCCAACATCGGTGTTCCCCGGTCAGGTGTCATCACGTCGTCAAACTCCTCGACTGCTCGAAACTACGTCGGTCACCCGACGCCGGTCGTGATCGACCCGTCGGTGAGTCCAGCGATCGTCGCGTCGGCCGACGCCCTGATCTCGGAATCGAGCCCGAACTGGTCGTTGAACTCCATCACGAGTCCGCCGTTCTCGAGCGTGATCGTGTAGACCGAACCGCCGAGCGTGCCGGCATCGATCGCATCGAGGAGTTCCGCGAGCGCGACCTCCCAGTGGTACACCTGCGATGCCACGACGATCTCGGGACCGAGGTCGGTCTGGTTCGACTGTGTTCCGAACCACGGGATACCGGCCGAACTGGCCTCGCCCGTCGCGCCGACCACCATCTGGGCCGTACCGGTGAGCACGTCGGCACCGTTCTCGATGTGCGCCGTCGCCGCCTCGGAGGCGAGGAGCACGTCGCTGAACGAGTCGATGTAGTTCACGTTGGTCGTCGCGTCGGGATTCTGAGCCGCGACGCCGGCGACGAAGCCGTCGACGTACAGCTTGGCGTCACCGACCTCGATCGGTCCGATCACGCCGAGCACGTCCGATTCCGTGAGCTGGGCGGCGATCACGCCGTTGACGTACCCGCCCTGGTCAGCGCTGACCGTGTAGGCGCTCACGTTCGGCAGGTCGAAGGTGTCGACCGCGGTACCCCAGGCGAACGCCGTGTCGGGAAAGTCGGGGGCGATCTCCTGGAGCGGTCCGCCGTACTGCGACCCGTGAGCGATGACCAGATCGAGGCCGTCGTCTGCGTACCCGCGGATTGCCGTTGCAGCGTCCTCCACGACGAATGTTCCGTCGGTGATCGAGACCTCGATATCTCGTGTCTCCCCCAGGCGGGCGACCGAGTCGACCATGCTCTGGGTGAACGCGAGGTCGTTGCTTGCGCTCGGCGCCACGATGCCGATGGTGAAGGTCTCGCCGGAGCCTCCTCCGTCGTCGGGTGCATCGGTGGACGCGGTGGCATCGGTGGTCGGTGCCTCCGTCGAGTCCGCTGCATCGGTGGACGGCGCCTCGGTCGAGTCGCTGCTGTCGTCGCTGCCGCATGCGGCTGCGAGCAGCGCGAACGCGGAGATCGCCGCGATGGCTGCTGTTCGTCTACGTCGGGTGGTCATTTTCTTGTCTCCCCTTCTGTTGTTTTGTTGCCACGACGATCGAGCCGTCGAGGATCTGGCGGGCGGCGATCAGGCCGCCCGGTTGAATGGTTTGGTCAACGCGGCGGGCGCCGAGATCTTGCGGCTGACGATAACGAGCACGACGATCGTCAGGATGGCAGGCGCCATCGACGTCAGACTCGCGGCCGCGCCGCTCACGATGCCGAGCGTCTTCCACTGGAGCACCGTCGCCGACACCACACCGAACAGCAGTGCTCCCGACATCACGCCGACCGCCCGCCATGCTCCGAAGTAGACGAGCGCGACGGCGATGAAGCCCTGACCTGCGGTGAGATTCTGCTGGAAGACGCCGACCTCGAGTGCGAGGGCCGCTCCGGCGAGACCGGCGAGCATGTTGGCGAGAACGATCGCGACGGCTCGGGTGCCCTTGACGCTGACCCCGAGCGTGTCGGCCGCCTCGGGCGTCTCGCCCACCGCTCGGATGTTGAGCCCGAACGTCGTGCGGTTGATGACGAACCCCACGACCGGTACGAGCAGGAAGGCGGTGTAGACGAGCAGGTTGTGGTCGAAGAAGATCTCGCCGATCCATGGGATGTCGCCGAGGATCGGGATCTTGACCTTCTCGAGCCCGTCGATCGGAATCGGTGTGCCGACCTGCTTCTGGAACAGGAGGTCGGTGAATCCCAGGCCGAAGAGGAAGATCCCGATGCCGCTGATGCCCTGCTCGGATTGCATCACCAACGTGATGAACGCGTAGACGAGACCCATCACCGCTCCTGCGGCGAGCGCGGCGATCGTTCCGAGAAGCAGGTTGCCGGTCTCGAGCGCGACGTAGTACGCGGTGAAGGCGCCGATCAACATCACGCCCTCGACACCGAGGTTGAGCACGCCACTGCGTTGACCGATCGTCTCACCGAGCGAGGCGAGGAGGAAGGGGGTGGCGAGCCTGACACCGGCGGCGAGTGTCGCCACGATGACGCTGATGGTGAAGAAGTCGCTCACGGCTCGCCCGACCTGGCAACGATCGACTCGACCCAGGAGTTCAATCTGGCCCGGAGCTTGAAGCTGCTGACCACGAACAGCACGACGATGCCGTTGAGTGCGACGATCATGGCTGCGGGCACCTGGAGTTCCTGTTGCAGCGCGATCCCGCCGGTGAGCATTCCCCCGAAGAAGAACGCCGCCGGAATCGTGAACAGCGGATGCAACGCCCCGAACAGCGCGGCGACGATGCCGTTGAAGCCGGCGCTCTGGGTGAACGCCGCGGCGCCGCCCTCACCGATCAATCGATGCGACTCGGATCCGAACACGAGCACAGCGCCGGCGACGCCGGCACATGCCCCGCTGAATGTCAGCGCCTGCACGATGCTCCGCTCGACACCCATGCCCGCATAGCGCGACGCGTGCGGGTTGTGACCAACGGCCCGCAGGCGCACGCCGAGCGCACTCCGGAAGAGGAGGATGTAGCCGAGGATCGCCACGCCGATCGCGATCAGCACGCCGAGATGCAGCCGTGTGTCGCCGGGGAGCAGCGGCAGATCGGCGGT
>CBDUYD010000107.1:0-9841 GCA_965371355.1 uncultured Ilumatobacteraceae bacterium | reverse complement strand
CAAGATCCTCACGAGAACAGGCTGGACAGCCGGGAATTGTCGAGGCGATCGCCGGGTTCCATGAGAACATCCATTCTCACAGGAGCTCCGATGTCTGAACTACGTCCACCACTTCCCCCTTTCGACGAGGCATCCGCCCGGGCCAAGGTGCTCGGTGCGGAGGCCGCGTGGAACACGCGCGATCCCGAACGGGTGTCGATGGCGTACTCGCGCGACAGCGAATGGCGCAACCGCGGCACGTTCCTCAGCGGCCGCGCCGAGATCCGCTCGTTCCTCGCCGAGAAGTGGGCCAAGGAACTCGAGTACGCGCTGCGCAAGGATCTCTGGGCATTCACCGGCAATCGCATCGCGGTCCGATTCCAGTACGAGTCGCTCGACGAGTCCGGCCAGTGGTGGCGTTCGTACGGCAACGAGAACTGGGAGTTCGACGAGGACGGGCTGATGCGCCGCCGTGAAGCCTCGATCAACGACGTCGCCATCGACGCGAGCGAGAGGCGGCTCTTCGGACCACGGCCGGAGGGCGATACCGAGGGATTCCCACTGCGATGAGCCCCGCGGCGACACTCGACGCGGCGGCGGCCGAACGGGCTGCGCTGTCGGCGGCCGATGACCTGTTCTACATCCGCGGCGTCACCGCGGTCACGATGGGCGACATCCGCGACCGCTCGGGCGTCTCGCTGCGCCGCCTCTACTCGACGTATCCGTCGAAGTCCGATCTGGTGACGGCATGGCTACGCGATCGCCATCAGAGATGGATGGCCGATTTCGCCGAGCGGGTCGAGGGGCGCATGCGCGATGGTGAGGAACCCGTCGATGCGGTCTTCGCCGCCCTCGAGGTGTGGATGACCGAGACGCGGTTTCGGGGGTGCGGATTCATCAACACCCACGCGGAGGCCAGCGCCCTGACCGACGAGCAGCGCGAGATCATCCGGAATCACAAGGCAGCGTTCGCTTCCTATCTGATGACGTTGATCCCGGAGGGGGAGGCGGTCGCCGTCACTATCGATGGCGCCATCGTGCAGGCGGCAATTTTCGCGAGCGCGGTTCCGATCGATCACGCCCATCGCGCCGCACGAGCGCTGTCAAGCCCCGAGGTCGCCGCGTGACCAACTACTTCGACATCGCCATGACACCCGCCGTTGTCGATCTCCAGGCGCAGAAGGGCTCCCCGGTTCGCGACATCTCCGACGGCGGCACCGATCTCCGAACTCGACACCGGCTCGACCAGCGCGAGATCGAGATGCTCACCGGCCGCGACAGCTTCTATCTCGCATCGGTGAGCGAGACCGGGTGGCCGTACGTCCAGCACCGCGGTGGCGACGTCGGCTTCGTCAAGATCCTCGACGACCAGACGATCGGATGGACGGAGCGCCGCGGGAACCGCCAATACCTCGGAACGGGCAACATCACCGCCGACGGCCGCGTGGCTGCGATCTTCGTCGACTACCCGAGCCGGACCCGTCTCAAACTGTTCGGCAGAGCGACATACCACGCCGATCCCGCTCCCGAGCTGCTCGCCCGGCTCGAAGCGCTCGATGAGCGCGTCGACGGCGTCGTGACCGTCGAGGTTCTCGCGACCGACTGGAACTGTCCGAAGTACATCACGCCGCGTTTCACCGACGAGCAACTCCGAGCGGTCACCAATCGCTTCGAGGCGCGCATCGTCGACCTCGAGGCACGAAACGCCGAGCTCGTCGCATCGCTGGCCGAGGCCACGAGCCGCTGAGCACCGACGAGGCGCGACGGTCAAGCGTCTGGTTCGCCGTGGAGTTCACGCAGTTCGCGCTTGAGGACCTTTCCGGTGGCGTTGTGGGGGATCTCCTCGATGAAGACCACCGACTGGGGAACCTTGAACCGGGCCAGGTTCGTTCGGCAGTGGTTGATTATCTCGGTCTCGGTGATCTCGGAATCAGGCGGGAGGACCACGATCGCCCGGCCCACCTCGACCCACTTCTCGTCGGGCACGCCGATCACCGCCACCTCGGCGATCCCGTCGAGCCGGTAGATCACGTTCTCGATCTCGGCCGGGTACACGTTCTCGCCGCCGGAGATGTACATGTCCTTCCAGCGGTCGACGATGTAGTAGAAGCCGTCCTCATCGGTGCGGGCGGCATCGCCCGTGTGCAGCCAGCCATCGGTGAACGAGTCGCGGTCGGCATCCGGGCGATTCCAGTAGCCGGGTGTCACATTCGGTCCCCGCACCCAGAGCTCACCGATCACGCCGGCGGCGGCGGTGTCACCGTTCTCGGTCACGACGCGCACCTCTGTGTGCATCGCCGGCAGACCGGCAGATCCGATGCGCGTCTCGCAGTCCTCGGGCTTGAGGGCGAGCACGAGAGGACTCGTCTCGGTCATCCCGAACGCCTGCTGGAGCGGGAGGCCCTTCGATGCCCACGCCTCGATCAGCGGCACCGGCGTCGGCGAGCCCCCGACCGCCGGGGCGATCACGGTGGGGAACGACGCGTCGGCGAACGCCGGGACCTGGCTCATGAACAGCCAGTTCGCCGGCACGCCGATCGTGTGGGTGATGCCGACCGTGTCGCTCGACAGCAAAGCGAGGCACTCCGCCGGATCGAACGTGCGCACGACCAGCGTCGTGCCACCGAAATGGAACGCCGGGTTGGCGAAGACGTTCAGCCCACCGGTGTGGAACAGCGGGAGTATGGCGAGGTTGATCATGCTCTCACCGAGACCGAAGAACTCGACGCAGCTCACCGCGTTCCAGAACGTCATCCCCTGCGTGATGATCGCTCCCTTCGGGCGCCCGGTCGTGCCCGATGTGTACATGATCGTGAGGATGTCGTCGTGCGACGTCGCCTCGGCCTCGGCCAGTGGATGCGCCGCGAGTATCAGGTCCTCGTAAGGCGCAGAATCACCGAGCGCACTCCCCCATGAGATCCGATGCGCGATGTCGCAGGTCACCGCCAGGGCTCGCGCAGCCTCGGCGAAGCCGGCATCGTGGATGATCACATCGGGCGTGCAGTCACCGACGATGAACTCGAGTTCGGGCAGGACGAGGCGCCAATTGAGTGGCACGAAGATGGCGCCGAGCTTCCAGCAGGCGAATTGCACCTCGAAGAAGTTCGTGTCGTTCTCGGCCAGCACCGCCACGCGGTCGCCGCGCCCGATGCCGAAATCGAGGCGGAGGGCGTTCGCCAGCCGACTCGTGCGCTCGTTCATCTCCGAATAGGTGAACGATCGGCCGCTGGCCAGATCGCGCATCGCCTCCTTGTCGCCGCGGGTGGAGGCATGATGCGCGATCCAGTCGTAGGATCTCGTTCCCGCGGCCGCTCGGTCAGATTCCGTCGATGTCATCATCCTGCCTTCCCGCGTCCCGAGGATTGGGACGACCCCGAATTCGATGCTTCGTCAGCGACCGCGATGATAGAACTCCTCGCGCCGACGAGCGGTCCGGGGGAATTCTCCGGCGATGTGTCCTCACCGTCCGCGCCCGTTCGTTGGCACGATGAGTGGTAGGAACAGCCTGCCCGACCCGAGGAGAGATCATGAGTCAGTACCTGTTGTCCGTCCATTCGGTCGAAGGTGAGGTCCGCGAGCCGATGACCGACGAGGAGATGGCCACATCGATGCAGGCGATCGGCGCGCTCGAGAACGAGTTGAGGTCGACCGGCAGCTTCCTGTTCAGCGGGCGACTGCACGACGTCGACACCTCCACCGTCGTACGCGTGCGCGACGGGGAGGTGCTCACGACCGACGGCCCGTTCGCCGAGTCGAAGGAGCACATCGGTGGGTTCTACGTCATCGAGGCGGCCGATCTCGACGCCGCACTCGCGTGGGCCGCGAAGGTCACCGACGCGATCAAGGCGCCGATCGAGGTGCGACCGTTCGTAGATACGGGCAGCGCCTGAGCCGACTCTCGGCGTGACGACACATCCCGACACCGCCGCTGGTGCGGTCGGCGCGGAGACGATCGCACGGATCTTCCGCGACGAGTACGGGCAGGTCGTGGCGACGCTGGCGCGTTTGTTCGGCGACCTCGACATCGCCGAGGATGCCGTGCAGGACGCGTTCGTCGTGGCGAGCGAGCGGTGGGTTCGGGACGGGCTCCCGCCGAACACCGGTGGATGGATCACGACGACGGCGCGGAACAAGGCGATCGACAGGCTGAGGCGCGAGAAGCGGGGACGTGTGCTGCTCGACGAGGTCGCCAGATCCGACCAACGCGTCGGTGACGGCGCGGGCGGCGCGCTGCCACCGGATCCCGTACACGATCGAGCGGTCGACGACGACCGGCTCCGTCTGATATTCACCTGCTGCCACCCGGCACTGCGCGTCGAACACCAGGTCGCGCTCACACTCCGGCTGCTCGGTGGCCTGACCGTCGAGGACGTCGCCCGTTCGTTCCTCGTCAGCGAGGCGACGATGGCGAAGCGACTGGTGCGCGGCAAGCACAAGATCAAAGCGGCGAACATTCCGTACCGCATCCCGAGCGCCGCCGAACTGCCCGACCGACTGCGGTCGGTCCTCGCCGTCGTCTACCTCATCTACAACACCGGTGCCGACGTCGGGGATCGTGATCAGCTGCGCGACGAGGCCCTACGGCTCGCGAGATCGCTGACCGAGCTGATGCCCGACGAGCCCGAGGCGGCCGGGTTGCTCGCCCTGCTCTTGCTGACAGATTCGCGACACGCCGCTCGAACCGTCGACGGCTCGGTCGTGCTACTGCGCGACCAGGACCGCCGGGTTTGGGACCGGGATCTGATCGACGAGGGCCAGGCGATCGTCCGCGCATGCATCCGCCGTGATCGTCCCGGGCCCTATCAACTACAGGCGGCGATCAATGCCGTTCACTGCGACGCCGCGAGCTTCGCCGACACCGACTGGACACAGATCGTCGATCTCTACGACCAACTCGTCGCGGTGATGCCCACGCCGGTCGTCGCAATGAACAGGGCGATCGCCCTCGCGGAGGTCGAGGGCGCCGCTGTCGCCCTCACCGAGATGTCCGCGCTGGACAAATCCCTCGACCGCTACCACCTGTTCCACGCCGCGCGGGCCGACCTCCTCCGCCGGGTCGGCTCGCCGGGCGAGGCCGCCGACGCCTACTCCAGCGCCCTCGCGCTCGCGCCCACCGAACGCGAGCGTGAATACCTGGCCTCGTGCCTCGCCACCCTCTCGAGGTGACCGAAGTCGCGATACCGGATTCTGTGTGAGCGATAACCGTGTTCGAGTCGATTCCTGCTCACGCAGAATCGGACCGCACGGTCCGGGGTGCGACGATCAGGCGAAGGATCACGAGCGCGAACACCGACATCGCCGCGCTCACCAGGAACGCCGCCCGGTAGGTGGAGCCGGTCACGATCAGGCCGAACATCGGACCGACGAGTGCGCCGGCGATGTCGAAGAAGCCGGTGAACGTCGCCATCGCCGAGCCGCGCTCGCTGGACGGCACCCCGTCGACGGCGAGCGCGATGAACGATGGCGACTGCAACGACAGCCCGGTCGCGAGCAGCATTGCCCCGACGAACATTCCGGCCGGCTGCGCCCACACGGCGACGACCACGGCGGCGACAGCGGTCAACATGAGTGCACCGGATCCGGCGCGGATCGGCCCGATCGCGTCCGGCACCCACCCGAACGCGAGCCGAACGATCACGATCGTGATCGAGGCGACGGTGAACACGAGGCCGACGTGCACGAGTCCGATCTCTCGCGCGTAGAGCGGGGCGAACATCAAGAATCCACTGAACGCCATTATTCCGAACAGCGATACGAATCCTGGTCCGACGGCATTCGGGTGGATCCACGGCGAGGGGGCGGCGTGCGGGTCGGGGGGCCGGTACGAGAGCATCGCCGCGACCAGCCCGCCGATGGCGATCAGCCCGGCCGCGATCAGCCAGATCGAATCGAACGACAGCCGGTCGGCGAGCGTCACCGCCACGATCGGGCCGATCCCCATACCGACGTGCACGGCGATCAGGATGTAGCTCGCCGCCTGGCTGCGGCGATCGTCGGGTGCCAGGTCGATCGCCAATGTGGTCGAGCCGGTGAAGAAGGCGGCCTGGCCCGCGCCGAACAGGAGTCTGGTGGCGATGACGGCCGCGATCGTTGTCGTGACGACGAGCAGGGCGGTGGCGATCGCGGCGAGCACCGCTCCGATCACGAGGATCCGGCGCGCGCCCCGACGATCCGCCAGGCGCCCGAACCACACTCGCGTGGCGAGAGCGGACACCGCCATCGATCCCATCACGATGCCGGCTGTCGCCGGCGACCCTCCCAGTTCGTCGACCACGTACTGCGGCAACAGCACGTTGAGCGCGCCCGCGCCGAGAAAGAAGCACGACGTACTCGCGGCGAGGATGCCGAACTGGCGCGACAGCAGGCGCTGAGGCGGTCCGTGCTCGGTGCCCAGCCCGACGATGGGTGCGATCGACAAGGGGTCAGTCCTCGAACAGCGACGGCGGGAAGCCGCCCCTGCTGATCGGGCTCCAGCCGGTCGGCTCGACGAGGATCAGGCACTTGCCCTGATCGGCCATCGCCTGCCGATACTCCCCCCAGTCGGGGTGCTCGCCCGAGATGCTGCGGTAGTACTCGATGAAGCCGTCGCCGGCAGCGGGCATGTCGAGGACGGTCGCCGTGCCGTCGACCTGGACCCAGGCATCGTTGAACCTGTCACCCATCACAGCGACGGCGACGAGTGGGTTGCGGCGGACGTTTCCGACCTTCGCGCGCTGGGGATACGTCGAGATCGCGAGTTGTCCCGAGGCCGTGATCCCACCGGTGACCATGCTCATCTGCGGCCGGCCGTCGGCTCTCGTCGTGGCCAGCACCCAGCGGTGCTTGTCGCCGAGGAACTCCGACAGCTCGTCCCACTCGACGATCGTGTCGCTGGCCATATAGGCCGCTCGCGGGTCGTCTCGTGGAATCTTCACGGATGCTTCCTCTCGGGCGTCGTCGTTCCGACCGCACTCCCCGACCTGAGCAGCCGACCGTGCTGTGCGACGACCTTACGGTTCCGCGCACCGTGACGGTCAGGCGGAACGCCGAGAACTGCGCGCGGCTCGTCGAGGTCGCGGGTGGGGCCTCGGAAGGTGGCACACACGGCGCGGAGACCGGAGGTCGTTCGGGAGATTCAGAACCGGTCGAAGTACTCGCGCTGCTCCCAGTCGGTGACCTCGGCGTTGAAACGCTGCCACTCGCTTCTCTTGAGTGTGGCGATGTAGTCGGCGACATCGCCGCCGAGTGACTCTCGGTACAGCGCGCTGGCGGCGAAGGCCTCGATCGATTCACCGAGCGTCCGGGGAAGCAGGTCGCCGCCGGCCTGCTCGTAGGGAGAATCGGTCGGCTCGGGCGGGGTGAGTTCGTGCTCGATTCCGTCGAGTCCGCTCAACACCTGCGATGCGACGTACAGGTAGGGGTTGGCCGCGGTGTCGCCTGCACGGTTCTCGACCCGCGTCGCCGGGTCGCCGGGCCCACCGATGATCCGCAGCATGGCGCCTCGGTGCTGACGGCTCCAGGTGATGCGGTCGGGGGCGATCGCCCGCGGGCGGTAGCGCTTGTGACCGGTGATCGTCGGGGTCGTCAGGAGGCACGAGGCCGCCGCGTTGCTCAGGAGACCGGCGACGTAGTGCTGACCGAGGGTCGACAGGAGTGCGGAATCGTCGGGTGGCACGAACAGGCTCGGCCCGGCGGGATCGTCGGTGGACACGAGCGACTGGTGGAGATGCCAGCCGCTCGGAAAGCTCTCGTCGCCGACCCTCGGCCGACTCATGAAGGTGGCCTGGTACCCGTTACGCCGGGCGATGTGTTTGATCGCCGTCCGGGCGATGATCGCCTCGTCGGCGACATCGATCCCGACGGTCGGCGCGAACGTGATCTCGATCTGGCTCGGTCCGAGTTCGGCCTCGATCGTGGCCGGTGCCATTCCGAGTGCGCCGAGACCCTCCCGGATCGGTTCGAGTGCCGGCTCGATCCGGTCGAGACCGTCCTCTCCGAGGAGATCCCATCCGGGGTGGGAGTGTTCCAACGCGCCGTCTTCGCCGACGCGGTAGAGATGGAACTCGAGCTCGAGGCCGGCGGTGAACGACAGCCGGTGTCCCCGGAGTCGGTCGAGCGCCCGGGCGCAGATCTGCCTGGTCGAATGAGGGATCGGGTCGCCGTCGGTCGTTTCCAGATCGCTGAGGATGAGGGCCGTCCCTTCGAGCCACGGCAGGACTCGAAACGTCGCGGGCACCGGCCGCATCGTGATGTCACGCGCCCCCACGAGGGCGTCGAGCAACTCGTCGCCGCTCGGCTCCCAGAGCCCGACCGCGTAGACCTGGCCGGTGTCCTTGTGGAGCAGCGATCCCGGCACGCGAATGCCCTTCTCAAGTGCAGCGGCCATACCGTCCGCGGCGATCGTCTTGCCTCGCAGCAGCCCGTGCTGGTCGGCGAACACGACCCTCACGCTGTGAACGCCCTCGTCTCGAATCCGATCGAGAACCCCTTGTGCGCTCACCCGTAATCCAGGGCGTGTGCCCATTGCGACGCCGCGCGCCTTGCACGGTCGAGGTCTTGCCAGGCCCCGTCGAAGTCCTCTCCCGTCGTCACCGCTTCGATCGCGACAGGCCCGGCGACGGGATCGTTCCGCCCGACGAGTTTGGAGGGTGAGGGGTCTTCGGCGGCGGCGAGGAACATCCGCCGGTGGGTTCGAATGCCGACGTCGGCGGGACTGAGATGTTCGTTGCCACGATCGTAGATCGGCCCCTGCGATTCGACGGCCCATTGATCGTGGACGTTGATGTCACGGCCCATGCCCGTGTATGTGGACGTCCGCTGCTCGTCGGCGCTGAAACCCCAGTTGTCCTCAGCGCTGGTGAGCGGCCGGTAGTCGGGCATCGAAACCTGTGAGATCCGCTGCTCGCGCATGACGGCGGCGTCGACGGGCTCGCCGAAGCTGACGAACATCGAGTACCAGTAACTGCTGGAGTCGTCGATCGGCACATGCCACTGCGTGATGCTCATCTCGCGGCTCATCGCGATCGTGATCGCGTTGGGGAAGATGCAGTTGGAGATGCGCACATGGGTGAACTCGCCGCGGTAGTCGCGGGTGGTCCGCATCCGGAATCCGAAGGGCGTGGGATCGGCGATGATCGTCGGCGCCGATGCCTCGCGCATCAGCTTCACCGTGGTCACCCCCGTGTCGGCGACGAGGTCGCGGAACTGTTGGCCGTATTCCTCGGAGTCGTCATCGAGGAAGCGGTGGAGGAACGCGGCGTGCGACGGGTCGATGCCGACCTCGTGGGATTGCAGCCAGTTGCAGTTCCACATCCCTTTGAAGGCGAATACGTGTGAGCGGGGTGCGATCATGCAGTCGAAGTCCGGCAACGGTGGAGGGTCGCCGTCGCCGAGATAGGCCCACACGATGCCGTTGCGCTCTCGAACGGGGTAGCTGCGATGGTGGATCCGCTCGTGGAAGGTGCTCGTCTCGGGTTCGGCCGGCGTCTCGAGGCACGTGCCCTCGACGTCGAACAGCCAACCGTGCAGCGGGCATCGCAGCCCTCCGTCCTCGAGGCGGCCGAAGCACAGGTCGACCCCGCGGTGCGGGCAGTACCGTCCGATGAGGCCGAGGTCTCCCCGCTCGTCGGTGAAGAGCACGAGTTCCTCGTTCATCACGGTGACCGCAACGACAGGGCGTTCGCCGCGTAGCTCCTCGGTGAGGGCGGCTGGTTGCCAGTACTGGCGAAGGACGTGCCCGCCGGGGGTTTCCGGACCCGATTCGGTGAGCACACGGTTGACAGCGGAACTGACCACGGTCCCACTATGCCACGCAGTCCGCAGCCTCGGGCCCGTGACCGATCCGGTTCTCGGCCTGGCCGGGCGGGTGCTTCCAGCGGTTCTC
>CBDUYD010000106.1:0-9891 GCA_965371355.1 uncultured Ilumatobacteraceae bacterium | reverse complement strand
CTCGCGCACACCGCTCACGTCGGCCACAGCGCGTTGTTCGAGCGGCGCATCGAACGGGTCCGCGACGGTGTGTGGTCGGTGATCGGCAACGGTCTCTCGAACCAGACCTTCGTCGAAGGCCCCGATGGTCTGATCGCGATCGACACGGGCGAGTCGGTCGAGGAGATGCGCTGGGCGCTCGATGCCGTGCGCGCCGAGACGTCGGCGCCGGTCGTGGCGGTGGTGTACACCCACTTCCACTACGTTGCCGGAACCGCGGCGATCGACGGGGCGGGGGACACCGTTGCGATATGGGGCCACGATCGCATCGTCGCCAACCGCCGGCGTGTGGGAATAGAGGTGAACCCGGTCGCGACCCGCGGGCTGATCCACCAGTTCGGGATCATGTTGCCGACCGACGGGCCCGACGGTCTGGTCAATGTCGGTCTCGGCAGCGAGTTCCGGCGTGGCGAGCACGCGCCGTTCACCAACGGGTTCATCGCTCCGACCAACACCTTCACCGAACCGACGACCACGACATTGGCCGGGCTCGAGGTCGAGTTCACCCCGGCGCCATCCGACGCCGACGACTCGATCACGATCTGGATTCCCGAACTCGGCGTGTGCATCAACAACCTCGCCTGGCCGGCACTGTTCAACGTGTTCGCGATCCGCGGTGAGGAGTATCGCGATCCGCGAATCCTGCTGAACGGTTTCGATCACATGCTCGCACTCGACGCAGATCACCTGGTCGGTGCACACGGGCCACCGCTGAGCGGGCGCACCGAGATCCGTCGGGAGCTGACAGTCGCCCGCGATGCCATCCAGTACCTCTGGGATCAGACGGTGCGAGGCATCAACAAGGGGTATGCGCTCGACGATCTGACGAGGTTCGTCCAGCTCCCCGAGCCCTTCGGCGCGACCTACTTCACCGAGCAGCTGTACGGCCTGGCGGAGCACCACGTCAAGCAGATCCACTCCGGGTTGCGCGGCTGGTTCGACGGCGACGAGGCGGCGTTGTTCCCGCTGCCGCCGGCCGAGCGCGCCGGGCGGCTCGTCAACGGGTTCGGCGGCGCCGACGCGGTTCGTCGCGAGGTGCGCGAGGCGATCGAGAACGACGACCTGCGCTGGGCGCTCGAGCTGGCGACGTGGCTCGTCAGGCGTGACGAGAACCGTGACGAAGATGGGGCCGAAGAGGTCGACCGGAACCTTCTCGCCTCGGCGCTCAGGGCGATCGCACAGCGGACCACCTCGGCGAACATCCGCAACCACTGCCTCACGCGGGCCCTCGAACACGAGGGGCGGATCGATCTCGACAGGTTTCGCGTGCACCGCTTCGGACGCGACCTGGTCGGATCGACGCCGCCCGTGTCGATCGTGCACGGACTGCGGGTGGTGCTCGATCCCGACGCCGCCACCGACGTCGACATCGAGCTCCGATGGCGCTTCTCCGACGGCACCTCGACGGGTCTCCACGTACGCAACCGTGTCGCCGTGCCGACCACCGGCGCAGACGCTCGCACCGAACTGCGGATCGACCTCGACGCCTGGCCCGATCTCCTCCACGGCTCGCTGACGCTCGACGCGGCGGTCGAGGCGGGTTCGGTGGTGGTCGACGGCGATCTCGAGAGCGTCCGCCGGGTGTTCTCGTGTCTCGACTTCCCGGGGTTGGTGGCGTTGTCGTGACCGATCGGATCCCGCGGTCCGATCCACCGTTCGAAGGCGGGATCGCCCGCTTGATCGATGACGCGACAGCCGTGCCGCTCGACGGCCCGGCGGCACCCGAAGGCGCGCCGAACGTGCTCGTCGTCATGCTCGACGACGTCGGCTTCGGATCGTGTTCCACCTTCGGTGGCCCGATCCCGACGCCCGGCGTCGCTCGGATCGCCAACGCCGGTCTGCTGTACAACCGCTTCCACACGACCGCTCTCTGCTCACCGACGCGGGCCGCCTTGCTCACCGGGCGGAACCATCACACAGCGCACATGGGTGGCATCACCGAGATCGCCAACAGCTTCCCGGGATACGACAGCGCGATCCCGCGCGAGACCGCGACAGTCGCCGAGATACTGCGGAACCATGGCTACTCGACGGGCTGCTTCGGGAAGTGGCACCTCACCCCGTCGTGGGAACAGGGACCCGCCGGTCCGTTCGACCGGTGGCCGACCGGCATCGGCTTCGAGCGGTTCTACGGCATCATCGGTGCAGAGGCGTCGCACTGGGAACCGCCGGTGTACGACCAGACGACTCCGGTCTCCCCGCACCTCGACCGCGACGACTACCACCTCACCGAAGACCTCGCCGATCAGGCGATCACGTGGATCGAACGCCAGCGGGCATCAGCCCCCGGCCGGCCGTTCTTCTGCTATTTCGCGCCGGCCGCCGTGCACGCCCCGCACCATGTGTGGCCCGAGTGGATCGAGCGGTTCGAGGGCCGGTTCGACGAGGGATGGGACGCGCTGCGCGAGGAGATCTACCGGCGACAACTCGATCTCGGGGTCATCCCCGCCGCCACTGAACTCACCCCACGGCCCGAACAGATCCCCTCGTGGGACGACTACCCCGACCGCTACAAGCCGGTGGCGCGCCGACTGATGGAGGTGTTCGCGGCGTTCCTCGCGCATACCGACGCGCAGGTCGATCGCGTGTTCGCGGCGCTCGAGCGGCTCGGCTGCTTCGACGACACCTTGATCATCTACGTGACCGGCGACAACGGGGCGTCCGCCGAGGGCACGATCCACGGCGCCTGGAGCGCCCCGTCGTTCCAGAACGGTGTACCCGAGGATCCGGAGTGGCTGCTCGACCACATCGACGACTTCGGCACGTCGCGCTGTGAGAACCACTTCAACGTCGGCTGGGCGTGGGCGCTCGATTCGCCCTTCCAGTGGATGAAGCAGGTCGCGTCGCACTTCGGCGGAACGCGCAACGGCCTCGCCGTCTCGTGGCCGAACGGCATCGATGCCCGCGGTGAGCTGCGCGATCAGTTCCACCACGTCGTCGATCTCGCACCGACCATCCTCCGAGCGGTGGGAGTCCCAGCGCCGACCCATGTCGACGGCATCGAGCAGCTCCCGATGGCCGGCGTCGCGATGAACCCGACCTTCGACGACGTCGATGCGCCCGAACAGCACCGCACGCAGTACTTCGAGATCCTCGGCAACCGGGCGATCTACCACGACGGGTGGGTCGCGGCGTGCTTCCACGGCCGCCTCCCGTGGATCAGGCTGGCGGGGTTCCCCTTCGACGGCGAGCAGGAGCGGTGGGAGCTCTACCGCGTCGACTCCGACTTCTCACAGTCGCGGGATCTCGCTCTCGAACACCCCGAGAAACTGGAGGAGCTGCGCGAGTTGTTCGAGGCCGAGGCCGAACGCAACGGTGTGTACCCGATGCGCGATGCGGGTTCGGCGCGCGGAGGCGACCGACGGGTGCCGCATGCGCTCGGTGCACGGCGCAAGATGACCTATGCGCGGGCCCACGTCCGGATGCCCGAGTCGTCGGTCGTCAACATGAAGAACGCTTCGTCGCGGATCACCGCCGACATCACCGTTTCGGACGAGGGCGCGAGCGGCGTGATCGCCTGTCAGGGCGGGAACATGGCGGGCTGGAGCATGTACCTCGATGCCGTGGGTGTGCCGACCTACGTCTACAACTGCTTCGGTCACGACGTCACCACCGTGCGACACGATCGTGCGCTCCCGCCCGGCAGGCACGAGATCGAGATGCACTACCAACACGACGGCGGATTCGGGGCGGGCGGCCTCGTCACGCTGTTCGTCGACGGTGAACCCGTCGACGAGGCGCGCGTCGAGCGCACCGTTCCGATCGTGTTCTCGATGAGCGGCGAGACGTTCGACGTAGGGGTCGACACGGGCGCGCCCGTCGGACCCTACGGGCACGGTTTCGAGTGCACGGCCCAGATACACGGCGTCACGCTCGAACGACTCGACGAGCCCGACCGTGCGACCCGTGACAACATGCGTTCCGGTGAGCAGGCCGCAGCGCTGCGCGCCCAGTAGCCCCGGCGACGCAGAATCCCGACGAGAAGGCCACCTTCACGTGTGTTCGATGCCGATTGTGGATAGCGCACGGGTACGTCATGGCGTAGGTTCTGCGCAGCGGTCACCGATCGCGTTTCGTCGAGAATGAATGAGGAGAACGACGACATGACAGACAGCACGGGCATCAGCAACTACAGCAGCTGGGCGGTGGGATGGGCCGGGTTCGCGGGAATCATGATGATCATCATGGGAGTTCTCAACGCAATCCAGGGTCTCACGGCCATCATCAACAAATCGTTCTACGTCGTCGGGGAGGAATGGATCGCCCAGTTCAACGTGACCACGTGGGGCTGGATCCATCTGATCGGCGGCATCATCGTGGTGCTCTCGGGAGTCGGCATCTTCTCCGGCAACGTCGCCGCCCGAACGGTCGGTGTGATTATCGCCGGCCTCGCCGCGATCTGGAACTTCGCGGCGCTTCCGTACTACCCGGTGTGGTCGATCATCATCATCGCGATGTCCATCGCGGTGATCTGGGCACTCACGGCCCACGGCCGCGATATCACGGTCGACTGACCCCTGGTCGAGCGGCCCCCCCGTCGCGATGCGGGGGCCGATCGTTTCGACGTTGGTGCGTCGATTCAGGAACGGCCGATGAGCCGGTGGCGCGTGCTCCTATCGGAACCGAACAACATCGTCGACATGATCGACGGGACGCAGATCCCCGTCGCCGCGACGAACAGTGCGAGCGAGCCGAGCGAGGCGAGCAGGACGGTCGCCAACGTGTTGTAGCCGACCGCGCCTGCGATCGCAGCGCCGGCGAGGAAGAGCGTCCCGACCGCGCAGCCGAGGCGTTTCGCGGCACGATTGGCCGGCATCTGCTGCTGCCCCCTGCGCGAGGCGATCGCGTTGTACAACGATTCGATCGGATGGTTGGCGGCGAAGACGCCGACGACGGCCGAGGCGAGTGTGATGAGGAGGAGGGGGGTCGAGCCCGTCGCGATCACGGCGAATGACAACCCGCCGCACACCGCCGGCGCCAGCCGGTGAGCGATCCGGTTGGTGTCGACCGCCGCGGTGAGACCGTCGTCGCGCCAGCCCTGGAGGCGGAGCAGGTTGGCTTCACGCTCGAACCGCGGATCGGTGAGGAGCGTCTTGAGGTCGCCGAACCGTGATGTCGCAGCGGTCGGGTCGTCGGTGGCGTGAGCCGTTGCTCCTTCGTCAATGTTCTCGGTGAGTTCGATGGTCGTGTCCATGTTCGTGTCCTGCTCGCTGTCGTTGTTCGGGATCGGAGTGCATCTCCCTCATACTCAAGGGAATACTTGAACAGTTGCAGAGATGTCGGCCATTGTCAAGAACATCCTTGAATATCCTCTATCGTGAGGGTATGGGAGATCGCAGAGCAAAGAACGCCCTCTTCGACGGCTTCGCCGAAGTGGGACGGGCGCTGAGCAACGGACGCCGCGCGGAGCTGATCGACGTGCTGGGGCAGGGCGAGCGCAGCGTCGAGCAACTGGCGCGAGAGATAGACCAGTCGGTTGCCAACACGTCATTCCACCTCCGCCAACTCGCCACGACCGGGCTCGTCGTCACGCGGCGCGAGGGGACGAGGATCCACTATCGGTTGGCGTCCGAGCGGGTGCGTGATCTCTGGGTTGCGATGCGCGACGTGGCCGAGGCACACCTCTCGCAGCTCTCCGCCCTGGCCGACGCGTACATCGGTGACCGGTCGCTCCTCGAGACCATCGATCGCGACGAACTGGCGCGCCGCATCGACGGTGGCGATCTCGTCGTGATCGACGTGCGCAACCCCGATGAGTTCGGCGCCGGACACATCGCCGGAGCAAGGTCGATCCCGATCGACGAGCTCGCCGAGCGAGTCGGCGAACTGCCCGACGACGTCGATGTGGTCGCCTACTGTCGCGGGCCGTTCTGCGTTTACGCCGACGACGCCGTGCGCCTTCTCGCCGAGCGGGGACGCTCGGCTCTCAGACTCGACGGCGGCTTCCCCGAGTGGCGCGCCGACGGTCACCCGATCGAGAGCACGCTCAGCGCGACCGGTGGATGAACAGCGGGTCAGGAGCCACTGCTGAACCCCTCGATTGCTGCCGTCAGCCGTTCTCGGTACTCGCCGATGCGACGTTCCTTGAGCATCTCGTAGCCTCGAACGTGGTCGGGCAGCTCGGCGATCGTCACCGCCCGCTCGATGTTGTCGACGTCGAGTGATGTGTAGACCGTGTCCATCGCGACGAGGAACTCGTCGGGCAGTTCGCGCTCTGTCTTTCTCAGTGTGGTCTGTCCGAACGGGTCGGCGCGGCTACCGCGCAGCCGTTTGGCGGCGGCCAACGTCTGGAACGCCGGCCTCGTCCACGCTGCGAACGACAGCTTCTTGCGCCGCCCCAATGCGCGCAGCACGGGCGGGTGCAGCTGCCATGTGACCCGCGCTCCATCGCCACCCACGCGGCTGGCCGCGGCCGCGGCCTCGGGGAGCAGCATCAGTCGGGCGACCTCGTACTCGTCCTTGTAGGCCATCAGCTTGTGCAGGCTCCGAGCGACAGCGTCGGTGAGGCGCTCCGGCTCGACGCCCGCGGCCCGCTCCGCCTCGGCGGCCGCGGCGACGCCATCGAGGAACCGTGACGCGTACCGTGCGTTCTGGTAGCCGACGAGGTCGGCGGCGAGCAGTCGCAGGCGCCCTCGGAGGTCGGCGTCGCCGGTCAGCCGCACGATCCGCGCGGACAGCCGGGGTGGCAGGTCGACAACGGTGACGAGGTCGGTGGGAACTGCGACCGCATCACCGTCGGCTACCAACGCCAGATGCTCGACCTCGACCGGGTCGAGCGCCCATCGGCGTCCCCACTCGAACGCTGCGAGGTTGTCGGCGACCGCGACGCCGTTCAGTTCGATCGCCCGTGCGAGCGACACAGGTGTCACCGGGATCCGACCCGCCTGCACCGCGATGCCGAGCAGCAGCACGTTCGCCTGCGCGGCGCCGCCCGCGAGCGCCTCGGCGAGTGCGGTCGCATCGACGTGGCGGTTGCCGTCGGCTCGACTGCGCGCGTCGAGACGGGCCTCGATCTCGTCGTCGGGATAGGGGGTGTCCGGGTGCGTGATCATCGCGCCGGTCGGCGTCCGGTGGGTCGAGGCGATGACGACCGTCGACGACGGATCCGCGGCTCCGATCGCAGCGTCACCGGCCGCGACCATCGCGTCGAATGCGAGCAGAACATCCGCCTGGCCCACGCCGATCACGTTCGACGCGTCGCCGCCCTCGCGAACGAGGGTGAGGTCGCTGACGACGGGACCGGCCTTCTGGCTGAGGCCTGTCTGGTCGAGGCCGTGCACCTCCCAGCCGTCGAACATCGCCGCCGTCGCGACGATCTGCGCCGCGGTGACGACACCGGTGCCTCCGATTCCGGCCATCCTGATCCGGAACGGACCCTCGACCTCGGCCGGCGACGGTTCGGGCGGTTCCAGCGCGCCGCTCGCCCGCCCGATCGACACGCCGGCCGGTGGCGGGCCATCGCCCTCGACGAGCATGAACGCCGGGCAGTCGCCGTCGAGGCAACTCTCGTCGAAGTTGCACGAGGCCTGGTCGATCGTCGTCTTGCGTCCGAGCGGCGTGTCGACCGGTATGACCGAGAGGCAGTTGCTGACGTCGCCGCAGTCGCCGCACCCCTCGCAGATCCGGTGGTTGATCACGACGCGCCGGGTCGGCGTCGGGAGCGTCCCGCGTTTGCGGTCGCGGCGGAGTTCCGCGGCGCAGAACTGGTCGTGGATCAGCACCGTGACCCCGGGTATCGCCCGCAGCGCTTCTTGGACCTCGATGATCGCGCCGCGGTCGTGGACGCGCACGCCGGGCGGCAGCGTCACACCGTCGTAACGTCCGACATCCTCGGTCGTGATCGCGACGCGGGCGACACCGTGCGCCAGCAGGATCGTGGCGAGCTCGGGCACGGCGACAGGTGCCGCGGAGTCCTGTCCGCCGGTCATCGCGACCGTGCCGTTGTAGAGGATCTTGAACGTGATGTTCGAACCGCCGCCGATGCAGTGCTGCAACGCGAGCTGGCCCGAGTGGAAGAACGTGCCGTCGCCGAAGTTCTGGAACAGGTGATCGCTCCGGACGAAGGGCTCCATCCCGACCCACTGAGCGCCCTCGTTGCCCATCGCCGTGATCCCGATTCCCTCGCCGACGCGTTCGGGATCCATCAGCAGCGTCATCCCATGGCAGCCGGTACCGGCGCCGACCAGGGCGCCGTCGGGCACCCGCGTGCCGTGGTTGTGCGGGCATCCGGAACAGAAGAACGGTGTCCGGTTCACCGCCAGCGGGATCGTCTCACCATCGGGCATCTCCACTGCGGGAGCCAGCTGGTCACCGAGCCGCGCGGCGAGGCGCTCGCGCAGACCGCCCACGATGACGTCCGCGTCGAGCGGCCCCCACGCCCGCATCAGCGTGCGGTCGTCCTCGTGCGTCTTGCCGACGATCGTCGGCTGATCGCTACCGCCGTAGAGAGCGTCCTTGATCAGCCACTCGAGCGTCGGGTTCTTCTCCTCGACGACCACGATCTCGGAGAGTCCCCTCGCGAAGTCGCGCACGAGGCCGGAGTCGAACGGCACCGGCATCCGCAGCTGGAGCAGTCGGATCCCGGCGTCGGCGATGTCGCGCGCCGAGCCGAGCCCGAGGCGGCGCAGAGCCTCGAGCAGTTCGTAGTACGTGAACCCGGTGGCGACGAGCCCGATCCAGGCGTCGTGCGTATTGCCGTCGATGCGGTTGAGGTCGTTGTCGGCGCCGTAGCGGCGGGCGAGCGGCAGCCGGATGTCGCGGAACTCGTGCTCGACCTCGAGCATCCGGGCCGCGCCGAGGAATTTCGCCGACGGTGAGCAGTGCCACGGCTGTCCGTCGATCTCGGTCACCGGGATGACGAGATCATCGTCGAACACCGGGAG
Organism: uncultured Ilumatobacteraceae bacterium; assembly: GCA_965371355.1. GTDB lineage: Bacteria > Actinomycetota > Acidimicrobiia > Acidimicrobiales > Ilumatobacteraceae > JASJHI01. The sequence goes on along the minus strand of CBDUYD010000106.1, from coordinate 970 downwards.
ATCGAGCAGTCCAGTGCCGTCGGCGATCGCTGCGACGATCTTCATCGACGACCAGAGCCCTGTCGCCCGGGACATCGCCACCGCGTGCAGCCCGAGTTCGAGGCACTCGGCGACCGTGCCGGGGTAGAGGATCGGCATGTGGAGGTCGACCAGCGTCGCGTCCGACGACGACGGCATCGTCGACGACTTGCAGGCGGGATCGTCGCCGACGATGACGATCGCACCGCCGGTCGGGCTCGAACCGGCGAAGACGCCGTGGCGCAGCGCGTCGCACGAACGGTCGAGCCCCGGAGCTTTTCCGTACCAGATGCCCACGACGCCGTCGTAGATGGCGTCGGGTCGTCCCGAGGCGAGTTGTGAGCCCATCACCGAGGTCGCCGCCAGCTCCTCGTTGACCGCCGGCCGGTGGACGATCGGCAGGTCGGGCACCACCTTCATCGCCCGCGCAATCTCGCCGTCGAGCCCGCCGAGCGGCGAGCCGGGGTAACCGGAGATGAACGCCGCTGTGTCGAGACCTGCCGCGCGGTCGAGTCGGAGCTGGTCGAACGGGATCCGGGCGAGCGCCTGGACGCCCGACAGCAACACCCGCCCTTCCGAGCGCGTGTATCGGTCGGTCAGCGAGTAGTCGAGGAACTGGACGTCTTGGGCCACCATGCGCACCTCCCTTGTCGGCGAGTGACTACGCGATCATCGCACCATCGATCACGAACTCGTGGCCGCTGCAGTACGACGACTCGTCCGATGCCAGGAACAGTACGAGCTTGGCGACCTCGTCGGCCGTAGCGGTGCGGCCGATCGGGACGCGTTGTCCCATCTGATCGGCGTCTCTGCCCAACGCCCTCAGCATCTCGGTGTCGATGTAGCCGGGATGAACCGAGTTCACGCGGACACCGTGTGGTGTGAGTTCCTGGGCTGCCGACTTGGTCATCCCGCGCACGGCCCACTTGCTCGCCGCGTAGGCGTGGGCGAC
>CBDUYD010000105.1:0-9899 GCA_965371355.1 uncultured Ilumatobacteraceae bacterium | reverse complement strand
CGACGGGCGGGGTCGGCGTCTCGGGTCGCTCGATGCCGCCGGTGGGATCGGTCGGCCGGCGCATCTCGGAGGTGTCGAACAACCCCGCGGCCACTATCGGTATCGGATCGGGTCGGGGCAGCTTCGACGCGGCGTCGACCAGGGCGCGACCGAACTCGGTGGCCGAGTAGCGGTCGGCCGCCTCGGGACGCCCGGCGCGTTCGAGCACGGCGGCCAGCGAACCGAGGTCGGCGGAGACCGGCATCAACTTGCCGACCCTGGCGGCAAGCGTGGCGGTGGTCGAATCGGCGGCGAACGGGACGGAACCGGTCACCGCCTCGATCAGGCAGAGCGATAGCGCGTAGATGTCGGTGGTCGAGTCGATCGGCTTGCCGAGCGCCTGCTCGGGCGACGAGTACCGGGCGACGTGCGTCGCCACCTGTGCGGGATCGCTCCACGCCCGGGCGCCGAGCAGACGGGCCATCCCGAAGTCGACCACCCGGAGCCGGCGGTCGTCACCGAACACGAGCTTGCTCGGCGTGAGTTCGGTGTGGATCAGGCCGTGCTGGTGTGCCGCGTCGAGCGCGCGACAGGCTTCGAGTCCGACGACGAGCGCCTGCGACGGTTCGAGCAGGCGACCCCGGTCGCCCAGATCGCGGAGGCTGCCGCCACCGAGGTACTCGACGACCCAGAACACGGTCGGTCGGCCATCGAGATCGACCGGACCCCAATCGATGACCGTCGCCACGTTCGGATGTGTGATCGCCGCCGACAGCTCGGCGACGCGTTCGAACCTCCCGCGGAACTCGTCGTCCTCGGCGAGCACCGGCTGGACGATCTTGACGGTGACGGGCAGTGACGTCTCTTCGTCGAAGGAATCGGCGATGATCGTGTTGGCGCCCGCGGAAACGACGTTGGCGATGCGGAATCGCTCGGCGATCACCCGACCTTCGAGCGCGCCGAACCTCCCGCCGGATCGGTTGGTCGTATCGGTGTTCACCAGGCGAAGACGCTATCGCCTGACCGGCCGCTGTTGGGTGCGGCCGGCGGCCCGGCATGATGGTGCGGTGATGCTCCCGTGACGCCGCGCACCGAACGCCGCAGAAGGCGTCCCGACTGGGGTCTCCTGCTCGCCAGCCTCGTCATCGCCGGCGGTCTCGTGCTGATCGTCTGGGGATTCCTCAACGCCAACACCGGCGACGACGGAGTTGACCGTCCCGACGCCATCGAGGCACTCTCACCGGTCGAGAACGCGGTGCAGGTGCTACAGCAGGAGCAGATCCGCGTCGATCTCGAGTTCGGATACGAGGCGATTCTCGTGATCGACGGCGTCGAGATCCCGACCAGCGTGCTCAACGAGATCGAGACAGCTCCCGGTGCCCAGGTCGATCTCCCGCCAACAGCGATCCTCGATACCGCCAACGGTGTGATCACGTTCCTCCCGGTCGAGGGCGCGCCGATCGAGTCGCTCACCGAGGGCCGCCACGAAGCGCAGCTGATCTACTGGAAGTCGGTCGACGGGCGCGATGGCGCGCGCCGGTACCGCTGGAGCTTCACGGTCGTCTGATCTCGCCGGTCTCGAGCAGGAGTTCGAAACCTGTCTCGTCGAGGATCGGGACGCCGAGCGACTCGGCCTTGGTCACCTTGGAGGCACCGGGGTTCTCGCCGACGACGAGGGCGAACGTCTTCTTGCTCACGCTGCCGGGACTCTTGCCGCCCCGTTCGACGATCGCCGCGGCGGCCTCATCACGCGAATAGTCGCTCAACGTGCCACTCACGACGACCGCCCGTCCGATGAGCGTCGGCTCGATCGTCGGCGCCGACCCGATCACGGCATCGGGATCACCGAGATCGACGCCGGCGCCGCGCAACCGATCGATGAACGACCGGTTTGCGGGTTGCTCGAACCACTCGACGATCGTGCGGGCGATCACCTCGCCGACACCCTCGACGGCGGCCAACTCCTCGATGCTCTTGTCGGCGATCACATCGAGCGCGTGGAACTCGGCGGTCAACGCGACCGCCGCGGCGGGACCGAGGTGACGGATCCCGAGCGCGGTCAGCAGCTTCGGGAGCGGGCGCGAGCGCGATTGGGCGATCGCCTCGACCAGGTTGCCCGCACTGGTCGAGCCGACTCGATCGAGCTCGACCAGCTGCTCGACGGTGAGCGCGTAGAGGTCGGCGGAGTCGTGGACGAGTCCGGCGGCGGTGAGCTTCTCGACCATCTGCTCGCCGAGACCTTCGATGTCCATCGCGCCCCGCGACGCGAAGTACGCGATCTTCTGATCGCGCTGGGCAGGACAGTCGACGGCGACGCAGCGCGTATCGGCCTCGCCCTCGGGACGAACGAGCGGATTCCCGCACGCCGGGCACTCGCTCGGGAACACCCAAGGCTCGGTCCCGGCGGGTCGCAGTGACAGTACGGGTCCGAGTACCTCGGGGATGACGTCGCCCGCCTTGCGGACCGTGACCGTGTCTCCGGGGCGAACGTCCTTCAACGCGACCTGATCCTGATTGTGCAGCGTCGCCACGCCGACGGTCGAACCGCCGACGAACACCGGCTCGAGCACCGCGAACGGGGTCACCCGTCCAGTTCGCCCGACCGACACCTCGATGTCGAGCAGCAGCGTGGTGCGCTCCTCGGGCGGGAACTTGTAGGCGATCGCCCACCGCGGCGCCCGCGAGGTGAACCCGAGCCGCTCGCGCTGCGCCTCGTCGTCGATCTTGACGACGACGCCATCGATCTCGTAGTCGAGATCGTGCCGGTGCTCCTGCCAGTGCAGACAGTGGGCCACGACGTCATCGACGTCGGTGTAGGTGGCGACGTGCCCGTCGACCGGGAACCCGAGTCCACGCAGAAACTCGAGCGTCGCGATGTGGCTCGTGAACGGAGGGGTTCCGGCGACCTCGCCGAGCTGATAGCTCCAGAACGAGAGCTCACGGCTGGCGGTGATCTCGGGATTCTTCTGGCGCAGACTGCCGGCGGCGGAGTTGCGCGGGTTGACGAACGGCTTCTCACCTTCTTCTACGGTTCGCTCGTTGAGCCGTTCGAAGCTCGCCCTCGTCATGTAGACCTCGCCGCGCACCTCGAGCACCGAGGGGACGTCCGGACCGGTGAGCCGTTTCGGCACGTCGGCGATCGTCGCGACATTGGGGGTGACGTCTTCCCCGACGCTTCCGTCGCCGCGTGTCGCGGCTCGGACGAAGTCGCCGTCCTCGTAGCGGAGGCTCATCGCCAACCCGTCGAACTTGAGCTCGCACACGAATGTCGCGGCGTCGCCGTCGAGGCCCTTCGCGACGCGTTCGAACCACGCCCGCAACTCTTCGACGTCCATCGCGTTGTCGAGGCTCATCATCGGCACCGCGTGCTCGACCGGGTCGAAGGTGGCGCTCGTCGCTCCACCGATCGAACGGGTCGGGGACGATTCCGACGCCAGCTCGGGGTGATCCGCTTCGATCTGACGCAGCTCGCGTACGAGCAGGTCGAAGTCGCCGTCGCTGATCTCGGGATCGTCGAGCGTGTGGTACCGCTCGTTGTGATACGCGATCTGGCTGCGCAGCCACTCGGCGCGCTCGGACGCGTCCGACATCGGCTCTAGGCGCCGAGGGCGAATCGCGTGGCGTCGGCCTGATCGCTGACTCGCTTGCCGACCTCGGTCGTGAGGCGGGCGATCCGACGGGCGACCGACACCGAGTGAGATCCGAGTCCGCACGTCGGGCTGACCAGGCTCTGCCGGCGGAGCTTCACCGGGTCGCAGCCACGCTGCACCAGCGAGCACCAGAGGTCGCTGAGCGCACGCCATGAGCGTTCGGACGAGGCCGGCAACGGACCATCGGTGGGTACGACTCCCCACGCGATGACGCCTCCGTCGTCGAGGAAGCGGGCGAGGTAACCCGACCAGTCGAGCAAGCCCTCGCCGACGGGGATCGAGATCGCCCGCGGACCGGTCGCCAGCAGGGTGGCGAGATCGACCGTGCCGCAGCAGTGCACTCCGACCAGCGTGTCGTTCGGCAGCGCCGCCATCCCGCTCGACATGAGGTCGACGGCGCGATCGGGGGGAATCGGGAAGTCGGGCTGCATCAGGTCGACCAGCAGCGGCTCGTCGAGGAGCATCAACTGCGGTGAACGGGGCAACGCATCGGAGAGCGTGGTCGCGATGTGGGCGAGGTGGCTCCGCACCGCCCGCAGCGCGATGTCGAACGCGGTGTCGATGTCGAGCCCGACCCGGTGCAGCGCGACACCGAGCGTGACCGGACCCACGAACTGCCACTTGACCGGCGCACCGTCGAGTTGCCGGCTCGCCGCGAGGTCGAGGAAGCCGCGCATCCCCGCGAAGGCGTCCTGGGCGAGATCGGTGCGAATCGCCGTCGAGTCGTCGACACGGGTCGGGTCGATCGCGATGCTGCCGTACTGCCCGAGCGAGACCCCCGGAAGCCCGACGACCGCTTGAGCGACCAATGCCTCGGCAGGCGAGCGTCTGGGCAGCGTCGGAACCGTGGCGATCCCGAACTCGGCGAACGAGAATGCAGCCGCCGTCGCGACGTCGCGGTGTGGGAGCGCGCCGACGCCGATGACGGCGCCGTCGGCGAACGCATCATTGCGGTTGGCCACCAACGCTCACCTCCTCGTCATCTCGCTCGTCGTCCCCCGCCATCGCTCCACCCCGTCGGTTCACCATCTCATCCCCCACCCCGGCCGAACGGGATGCTGGCATCGTCGCACGACGGCGGCCCCGCTACCGAATCGGCGCGATCCCGTGGGTGCTGCCCGAAATCGGGCAACCTAGTGCGATGAATCGTGCGACGACCGGCGCGAAGACCGGCGCGAAGAAGCGGCGGGCCGCGCCGCTGGTCGTCTGGGTTGCGAGGCTCGGCTGGGTACTCGTCGCCGCTATCGGCGGCGCGGCGATCGAGGCGGCCGTCACCGATCGTTCGGCGGCGGTGCGATGGGTCTGCGCGATCGGGGGATGGACGAGCTGGGCGGTGGTCGCGCTCGCGCTCGCGGTCCCCTCGGTGCGCTCGCTGACCGCCGCCCGCGTCGTCGCACCACTGTCGATCGTCGTCGGCGTCGCCGCCGCGATCGCCGGGACTCCCGCCACCGAACTACTCCTGCTCGGCGTCACAGCCTTTGCCGCGGTGGCGGCGATGTTCACCCCCGAGTTCGGTCTGGCGTTCGTGCAGGCATCGGCGTACGGCGACGAGGACCGCTTCCCGCTGCGCGCGCCGGCCGCAACGGGTGCCGCCGCCGTGATCACCTGGCTGCTCTGGGCACCGGCGATCGTGGCGGCAGCGCCAGTCCTCGCCGCCCGGTCGTGGGTGATCGGCGGCATCGCGGCGATCGTTGCCATCGGCGGAGCCGTGTACCTCGCCCCCAAGTGGCACCGGCTCTCGCAGCGATGGCTCGTGCTCGTCCCGGCTGGTCTGGTGGTGCGCGACCCGATCGTGCTCGCCGAGACCCTGATGCTCCGCAGCGGCCAGATCGCCTCGATCGCGCTCGCCCGGGCGGGCACCGGTGCCGCCGACCTGACAGGTCCTGCGAGCGGCTATGCGCTCGAGGTGTCGACCACCGAGACCGTCTCCGCCGTGTTCGCATTCTCCCCCTCCGAACCGAACGGCAAGTCGATCCACATGACGGCCTTCCTCGTGAGCCCATCGCGTCCCGGGCGCACGCTCGAAGTCGCGGCCGCGCGGGGCCTGCCCGTCGCTTGATCGGCCCGTCAGCGGGCGATGCCGCCGCCGAGCACCCGCGTGTCGCCGAGGTCGTAGAAGACCACACTCTGCCCCGGCGAGACCCGGCGCTGCGGCTCGCGCCAGGAGACGTCGATGCATCGATCGGACACGCTGAGGTCGCCTGGGCGGGCCTCTCCGTGGGCACTGCACTGCACGAGCACCTGACCGTCGGCCGGCGGCGAGTCGACCCAGGTCACGTCACCGACCTCGAGCCCGGTGCGCAGGAGCGCCGCTTCGGGACCAACCGCGACGACCCCCGCATCGACATCGACGTCGATGACATAGCGCTTCGGACCACCTCCGGGGAGCCCGAGTCCCCTGCGCTGGCCGATCGTGACCATCTCGACCGCCTCGACGTCGCCGAGCCGACGACCGGCCTCGTCGACGACCTTCCCCGGACGGAACGGGATGCGCTCGCCCAGGAAGTCGGTCCGCCCGCCCGTCGAGGTGATGAAGCACACATCCTGGCTGTCGGGCTTGTCGGCTGTGCGCAGTCCGATCGACGCGGCGATCTCACGCAGCTCGGACTTCTGCAGACGCCCGACCGGGAACATCGTGCGGGCCAAACGCGCCTGATCGAGCATGTGCACGACGTAGCTCTGGTCCTTGGCCGCATCGGCCCCGCGCTCGATCGTGTACGAGCCGTCGTCCATCCGCCCGATGTTGACGTGATGGCCGGTGGCGACGGCGTCGAATCCGAGCAGATCGGCGCGCTCGGCGAGGCGGGCGAACTTGATCGAGCGGTTGCACTCGATGCACGGATTCGGCGTGATCCCCCGCGCGTGGGCGGCGACGTACGGCTCGACTACGTGCTCGTCGAAGTCTTCGCCGAAGTTGAAGACGAGGTGATCGATGTCGAGTTGCTGTGCGACACGGCGGGCATCGTCGACGTCGGAGATCGAGCAGCATCCGGTGTCGGACTCGCCGCCCCACAGCTTCATCGTGACGCCGACGACGTCGTGACCGTCGCACCTGAGCAGGTGCGCCGCGACCGACGAGTCGACACCGCCGCTCATCGCGCACATGACCTTCATCGGCCCTCGCTCACCGTCGGAGCCTGGCGACCGCTTCGGCGACGACGTCGGCGGCCCGCTCGACCTCGGCGCCGGTCGTCTCGTGCCCGAGCGTGAGCCGGAGTGCGCCGACCGCCCGCTCGCGCGACACGCCCATCGCGGCGAGGACGTGCGAGGGATCCATCGCCCCGCTCGCGCACGACGACGCCGCTGACGCACAGACGCCCTCCTCGTCGAGGAGGAAGAGCAGCGCCTCGGACTCGATCCCGTCGATGCAGACATGGGCAGATCCGGCGACCTTGTGCTCGGGTGGGAGCGTTTCGGTGCAGCCGTCGATCTCGGACTCGAGGCGTTCGACCAGGTGATCGCGCAGCGGCGCGATGCGGGTCGCGTCGTCGGCCCGCTCTGCGTCGGTCAGTGCGAGCGCCGTCGCCGCGGCGACGATGCCGGCGGTGTTCTGGGTTCCGCTCCGGCGTTCGCGCTCCTGGCCGCCACCGACGATCAGCGCATCGATGTTCGGCCCGCCACGCTCGATCAGGATCCCGACACCCTTCGGGCCACCGAACTTGTGCGCGCTCAGCGACATCAGGTCGACGTGCGGCGTGATCGCGCGCAGATCGAGCCAACACGCCGCCTGGACGGCGTCGGTGTGGAACAACGCGCCGGGAGCGTGGCGTCGGACGACCCGACCGACCGCCTCGATGTCGTTGATCGTCCCCACCTCGTTGTTGACCGCCATGACGCTGACGACGGCGACCGCAGAGCCGTCCGAAGCGAGTCGCACGAGCACCGATTCGAGTTCGGCCAGGTCGATGCGGGCGAATTGGTCGACCCCGACGACGACACCGCCGTGGCGTTCGACGACCTCGAGCACAGCGGGATGTTCGACCGCCGAGCAGACGGCGGCTCCACCGGTCTGGCGCACGGCGCCGGCGACCGCGGTGTTGTCGCTCTCGGTGCCGCCGCTGGTGAAGACCACCTCGCCGGGGCGGCACCCGATGATGGCGGCGACCGTGTCGCGCGACTCGTCGATCGCCCGGCGGGCACGGCGTGCGAAGCGGTGCGATCCCGACGGGTTGGCGTAGTCGCCGCGGAGGAACGGAAGCATCGCCTCGATCGCCTCCGGACGCATCGGGTTGGTCGCCGCGCAGTCGAGATACGTGAGAGGGATCGTGCTCACCGGGTCGAGGCTATCCAGTGCCTTCCCGAACAGGTCCTGGTGAGGGTGGTCGTGTGCGGCCGCGATCGACGGCGTCGGGCGGTACCCGGCTTCAGGACCGGGCCGCTCCACGAGTACCGTCCCGAGCATGGTGAGCCGCGGAACGAGCCTGCGAGGGATGGTGGTGGCCGGCGGTCTCGTGCTGTTGGCCGGTGCGTGTGGAAGCGATGGAGACGGTGACGGCGGCAGCGCGGACTCAGGTGGCGAGACCACCATGACCGATCTGCTTCGCTATGTGCCCCAGAGCGAAGACGCCCTGCACTTCCTGGTCGCCACCGACTACGACCTGGCAGCCGGGGCGACGGGCGCCCAGAAGCCCGATGGGACCGATGCAGAGGAGACGATCGATTGGCTCCAGCGGCTGGCGGGCGCGGTTGACGAAGGGGACGGCTACGTCGGAGCCGCGGCCGTCCTTCCCGGATTCGATCCGGCTCAAGATGTCGAACAGTGGCGCAACGAGTTCGGTTTCTCCGTGCTCGACACACGAGCGTCGTTGTCCTCGGGGTCAGCGCCGGGCGACGTCGCGGTGTTCGCCGTCGGTGATTCCGCTGACGGTATCGACGCCGTGGTAAGAGCCGACCCCAACTGGGGCGACGTACTGGAGGAGCGAGACGGCCCGGGCGGGCCCTACTACTTCTGGTCCGACGACAATGCGCCTGACCTGGAGCGCCGCAGCGCGGTCCGAGTACTCGGGATCGGCGGTCTGATGGCGGTGCGCGACGACACCGTGGTTCGCGGCACGCTGGGGGAGCCGTTCGATCAGGCGCTCGAGGCCGGAGCGAATGGCGGCTCGGTACTCGAGCTGCCCGCGGTCGCCGCTGTGCTCGACGTACTCGTAAAGAACGACGTTCACAGCTTCTTCCTGTCCGACGAAGTCGTGGTGCCCGACCAGCTTGCAGTTTCGAACGATGCCACGGACGTCGCTGAAGCCTTGCAGGCCGCGATCGATCGGGGCGACTTCGGTCCCGGTCTCGAACCGTACGAACTGCTCGGCGCCGGGGTCGCGGTCGACGACGGCCAGCATCTGGTGGTCGCAGCGTTCGCCCACGGTGACGAAGAACAGGCGACGACGAACGTCGAGCGGCTCCGATCGATGATCGAGACAGGGACGTCGGCAACAACGCGTCGCCCGTGGGCCGACTGGCTCACGGTCCGATCGGCGGGCGCTGACGGCAACGTGTCGTTTGTCGTGTTAGAGGTTGGCGATGGCTCACCCCGACTCTGGATCAGCGCGTTCCTGAGCCGGGACAGCCTCTACTGGACGTTCTGATCCGATGGAGGGTTACCGCGACGCCACGTACGGCGACGCGTTCGCCGACGTGTACGACGACTGGTATGCGGACGTAACCGAGGTGGATGCCACGGTCGCACGCATCCTCGAGCTCGCCGGGCCCGAGGGCCGGGTGCTCGAACTGGGCGTCGGCACCGGCCGCCTCGCGATCCCGATGGCCGCCGCCGGACTCTCCGTTACCGGCGTCGATGCGAGCGCGACGATGCTCTCCAAGCTGGCCGAGAACGACAGCGACCGCTCGGTCGACACCCGTCTCGGCGACATGGTCGACGATCTGCCCGATCGTCGGTTCGACGTCGTGCTGGCGGCCTACAACACGTTCTTCAACCTGCTCACGGCCGAGCGCCAGCAGGCCTGCTTCACCTCGGTCGCGCAGCGGCTCGCGGCCGCCGGGCGGTTCGTCGTCGAGGCGTACGTCCCCGAACGCGCCCTCGACAGCGGTTCACAGGTGACGGTGAGATCGATCAGCGTCGATCGGGTGGTCCTCTCGGTCTCGCAGCACGATCCCGACCAGCAGCGGGCGCACGGCCAGTACGTCGAGTTCACCGAGGCCGGTGGCGTTCGGCTCCGACCGTGGGCGATCCGTTGGGCCTCACCCGCCGAACTCGATCGCATGGCCGCGCACGCCGGTCTGCGGCTGGACTCGCGGTGGAGCGACATGGGCGGC
>CBDUYD010000104.1:0-10410 GCA_965371355.1 uncultured Ilumatobacteraceae bacterium | reverse complement strand
GTCCGAACGGGGGTCGTTTCGGTGGCCCTCCGTCACATTTTCGACTCTGGACAGATCCGGTCGAGACACAGGGATTCAGGATTCCCCGGGATTCAGGATTCGAGGTCGAGTGGGCGGATCCCCTCGAGGTCGCCCCGCAGCTCGCGCATCTCCTTCAGGATCGTGAGGATCACGCCTGCCGAACTCAGCGTCGACTCGCCCCGCGTGCGCGGGAAGTAGTCGACGCCGAACTGCAGCATCTCGTACCCGAGCCGCGTTGCCCGGATGATCAGCTCGGCATCGATGAACGAGCCCTCGCTCTTGAGCTCGACATGCTCGAAGATCCGAGCGCGACAGAGCTTGAACGCGAAGTTGATGTCGCGGGCGCGCACCCCGAACACCGTGCGGACGAGCAGGTTGTAAACGATCGTGTACAACCTGCGGGTGTAGCCCTCGCCCGTGCGGTCGAACCGGTACGCGCTGACGATGTCGGCGTCGTAGTCGCGCATCAGCCTGACGGCGCGGGCGACCTCGGCCATGTCGAACGGGAGGTCTGCGTCGGTGTAGAGGATCAGGTCGCCGGTCGCGGCGGCGAAGCCGGTCTTCATCGCGCCGCCGAGCTTGCGGTTGCGGTCGTGGTGCACGACGCGCACGCGATCGTTTTCCGCGGCCATGCGATCGGCGATCGCACCGGTTTCGTCGGTGGAATGATCGTCGACGATGATCAGTTCGTAGTCGCCGATGTCGCCCGACTCGATCAACCCCGACGCTGCCCGGTGACCCGCGATCAGCGCGCGCTCGACATACTCCTGCTCGTTCCACATCGGATAGAAGATCGACAGGCGCTCGAACGGCGCGCTCCGCGTGACGGACGACATCGTCGCCGCAGGGTAGCCGCCGAGGCGGCGCGACGACCCGCGCATACAGTGCTCGACGTGACGAGCGTCCGCCCTGCGGTCTCCGACGCGGCCGACGAGACCGCCGGTTGGCCGCCGCCCTCCCGTCCCGCCGCGCCCGTCGTCCACGCCGGTCAACTCGACACCGTGTGGCGGGCCGTGCTCGCCGCCTGCTGGGTCGGCGTCTTCTTCGCCTTCGCCGCAGTCTGGAAGGCGAGTGAGGAGATCGGTATCGCGACGTGGTGGCTCGGGCCGCGGTCCGACCCGCAGCCGTTGCTGATCCGGCTGTCGCCGTTCGCGCTCTCGCTCGCGATCGGACTCGTCGTGATCTACAACCGGCGCGAGGCGGTCTGGGTCTCGCTCGGTGGTGCCGCCGTGATCGCTCTGCTCGCCACGCTCGACGTGTCACGGTCGACCGGTCTGGCGGCGGTCGAGTACGCGATCGCCGGCGCGGCGGCACTCGTGACCACCGCGTCGTTCAGCGGGCGCTACCGGGCGCGCCCCGCAGGAACCACGCCGTCGATCGACGCCGGCGACGACGATCCGCTCGAGAACACCGGTACCGGGCCGGACGCGCACGGGTAGCGTCGACCGCCATGTCGGATGCGTCGGGCGCACAACGCGCCAGCTCGAACAGCTCTGCCTCGAACGCCAAGGTCCTGATGTCGCTCCCGATCGGCGAGCGCGTCGGTATCGCCTTCTCCGGCGGTCTCGACACGTCGGCGGCGGTCGCATGGATGCGCGATCGCGGGGCGATCCCCTACGCCTACACCGCCGACCTCGGCCAGTACGACGAGCCCGAACTCGACACCGTGACCGATCGGGCGAAGCTCTACGGCGCCGAGGAGGCCCGTCTCGTCGACTGCCGTGACGAACTGGTCCGCGAGGGCCTCATCGCCCTCCAATGCGGGGCGTTCCACATCAGGTCGGCCGGTCGCACGTACTTCAACACGACCCCGCTCGGCCGGGCGGTCACCGGAACGCTGCTCGTCCGGGCGATGCGCGACGACGGGGTCGACATCTGGGGCGACGGTTCGACGTACAAGGGCAACGACATCGAGCGTTTCTACCGCTACGGGCTGCTCGTCAACCCCGACCTGCGGATCTACAAGCCATGGCTCGACCCCGACTTCGTCGACGAGCTCGGTGGCCGCCGGGGCATGAGCGAGTTCCTCGTCGCCCACGACCTCCCATACCGCGACCCGACCGAGAAGGCCTACTCGACCGACGCCAACATCTGGGGGGCGACGCACGAGGCGAAGGCACTGGAAGAGCTCGACACGTCGATGGAGATCGTCTCGCCGATCATGGGTGTCGCCCACTGGGACCCCGCCGTCGACATCCCGTCCGAGGACGTCACCGTGCGGTTCGAGGAGGGCTGGCCGGTGGCGATCGACGGCACGACGTTCTCCTCTCCCGTCGAACTCGTCCTCGAGGCGAACGCGATCGGCGGCCGGCACGGACTCGGGATGAGCGATCAGATCGAGAACCGCATCATCGAGGCGAAGAGCCGCGGCATCTACGAGGGCCCGGCGCTCGCTCTGCTGCACATCTGCTACGAGCGCCTCGTGAGCGCGATCCACAACGAGAACACGCTCGAGAATTACCACACGATGGGCCGACGGCTCGGGCGGTTGCTGTACGAGGGCCGCTGGTTCGACCCGCAGAGTCTCATGTTGCGCGAGCCCCTACTGCGGTGGGTCGGCTCCGCGGTGACCGGTGAGGTCACGCTGCGGCTGCGGCGGGGCGACGACTACACGATCCTCGACACGACCGGACCCGACCTGACCTACGAGCCCGACCGCTTGTCGATGGAGCGGGTCGACGATGCTTCGTTCGGCCCACTCGACCGGATCGGCCAGCTCACGATGCGCAACCTCGACATCGCCGACACGCGGCGCAAGCTCGACGTCTACCGCAGTGTCGGCACGCTGCACCCCGGCGACGTCACCCCGGCGCTCGATCCCTCCGACGATTAGTGGGCGACGAATAGTGGGCGACGATTGGTGGGCGACGAATAGTGGGCGACGAACAGCGGCCGAACCGGCCGGCTCGGCCAGGCGGTCGGCCGCTCGGGCTCAGCGGATGATCTGTTCGACGATTCCTGCTACCAGCGCGGCCCGCTCGGGCATCGTCGCCACGACGACGTACTCGTGATCGGCGTGCGCTCCGCCGCCGACGGCTCCGAGTCCGTCGAGGGTCGGCACCCCGGCGGCGGCCGTGAAGTTGCCGTCGCTCCCCCCGCCGACCGCCACTCCCTTGACCGCGGGATCGACGGCGAGCGCCAGCGGGAACAGGGTGGCCGACGCCGCTTCCGGCATCGCCGGACGGTTGACGCCGCCGCGCACCTCGAGGGTCGCGTCGGGATGGCGAGGCCGTAGCCGCGTCATCGAAGTCTCGACGCGGTCCTTCTCGTCGGCCGATTCGACGCGCACGTCGACGCGGATCCGCGCCTCGGCCGGCACGACGTTGTCGGCGGTGCCCGACGAAGCGACGGTCGGCGTGACCGTCGTTCCGGCCATCGGGTCACCGAACCCGTCGATCTCGATCACCTGGTGGGCTGCCTCGACCAGCGCGTTTACACCGTTCTCGGGCTCGAGACCGGCATGCGCCGCCCTGCCGCCGACGACCACCTCGAACGTGCCGCATCCCTTGCGGCCCGTCTTGAGCGCGCCGCCGTCCGCCGAGGGTTCGAGCACGAGAACGGCACCGCAGGCGAGCGCTCGTTCGACGATCAGGTCGCGCGACGCTGCGGAGCCGACCTCCTCGTCGGAGCTGATCAATATTTCGACCCCGGAGATGTCGTCGAGCGAGGCGAGGCCGTACAACGCCTGAACGAGACCGCCGAGCATGTCGAAGACACCCGGCCCGGTCACGTGCCCGTCGGTGACCCGGAAGGGCCGCGCGGAGAGCGCGCCGACCGGAAAGACGGTGTCGTGGTGCCCGAGCAGGAGCACGCGCGGCTCACCGCCCCCGCTCCAGAGGACGTGCGGTCCGACCGGGCTGTCGACCAGTGTCGCGGGACGCCCGAGGTGTCGTTCGATCATCGCCGCGACCGCCTCCGCCGAGCGCTGGAGTGCGACGACGTCGTTGGACGGTGACTCGATCTCGACGAGCGTGCGCAGGTCGTCCAGCATGTCGTCGAGCGGGAACTGGTCGGCCATCTCGATCACGGTAGACGGCGCTCGCGCCCGATCGTGCTGCCGACCGCGGTCCGACCGCGGCCCGACCGCGGTCAGATCTCGCGCGCCGGCCCGGCGACGAACGGCGAGACTGATCGAGTGACCGCCCCGAGCGACCATCGCAAGGAACTCGCCGAGTTCCTGCGCGCCCGTCGCGAGGCGACGCGGCCGGAGACGGTCGGCCTCCCGGCGGGGCGCGGGCGACGCACGCCGGGACTCCGACGCGAGGAGGTGGCGATGCTCGCCGGCGTGTCGGTCACCTGGTACACGTGGCTCGAACAGGGCCGGCGCATCAACGCCTCCCACGACGTGCTGCACGCGATCGGCAGGGCGCTCCGACTCGACGGGGCGCAACTCGACCACCTGATCGCGCTCACCGACCCGGGCACGGCGAATGTGGAGGCACCCACCGAGGCGCCGAGCGCGCTGCTCCGGCTGATCGATTCCCTGATGCCCGCCCCGGCATACGTACTCGGGCCGCACTGGGAGTTCGTCGCCTGGAACACCGCCGAACAGCGGCTGTACCCGCGGATCGCAGAACTCGAACCGCCCCGGCTGAATCTGCTCTGGGTGCTCTTCTGCGACCTCGAAACACGGTCGCTGATCGTCGACTGGGACATCCATGCGCGCCAGGCGCTCGCCGAGTTCCGATCCGCGACCTCGGCGGTCCGACACGACGAGTCGATGAACAGGCTCGTCGAAATGCTCGCGGAGGAGAGCGAGGAGTTCGCCGAGTGGTGGCCCGAGCACGATGTCTCGGGATTCGAGACGAGGCTGCGGCGCTTCCAGCATCCGGCCGCTGGGATGCTCACCTTCGAGTACCAGCAACTCGCTCCCGCCGAGTGGCCGAACCTCCGCGTCGTCGCTCAACTCCCGGTCCCCGGCGACGACTCGGCGGAACGACTCGCGGTGCGCCACTACCTCGTGTGATCGCTGCTGTGACCGGTGGATCGGCCGGGCGAGGCGAGTTCGCGGGCCCATGGTGGATCCGCCCCCCGACGCGTGACGACGACCGCGGCCGCCTCGTGCGCCGATCGCACGGCGTCGGAGAGCGGTGCGAGCGCGCGATCGCCGCGCAGGTCGCGGCCATCGATCCCCGAGCCGGTCAGCGCGGCGAGCAGCGCGCCGCCGAACGTGTCGCCGGCACCGATCGTGTCGACGATCGGCGCAGGAGGGCGCGCCGTCGGGACCGCCGCTGATGCTCCGGCGGTGTGCACGACCGTCGCTTCGTCGCCGCGCGTGATCAACACCGCTGCGGCCCCGAGCACCAGTAGGCGCCGTGCGACATCGTCGACGGCGACCCCGGGAGCGAGGTAGTCGAGGTCCTCGTCACTCGCCTTGACGATCGTGGCCATCGCCGCGGCACGTTCGAGCCTCGTCACATACGCCGCCCGGGAGGCGACGGCGGCCGGTCGGCAGTTGAGGTCGATCATCACGATCCTGCTCGACCCGACGCCTCCGAGAGCGTCGAGCATCAGGCCGGCGAGGGGCTCGAGCGCGAGCGCGAGCCCTCCCGTGAACAGCGCCGCCGACGGCGACGCGACGCTCGCAGCCGGCGCGAACGAGGGCACGGTCGTCCCCTCGATCGAGAAGGAGTACGTGACGTCCCCTCGGGCGTCGACCCGGGCGACCGCCTGCGTCGTGGGAAGCATCGAGGTCGTGACCCAGCGGGTCCCGACGCCGTCGGCGGCCAGACGGCGCCGGATACGACCGCCGTATCCATCGGTCGAGACCGCGCCGGCGAACTCGACGTCGGAACCCAGCCGAGCGGCGGCGCGGGCGGCGTTGAACGGCCCTCCGCCGAGCATCGACACGGAATCGCCGGCGACATCGACGACGAGATCGACCAGCGCCTCGCCGACGAATGACAGCATGGCGTCAATCCTCACATCTTCTCTCGACCGGCGGACCCCTATCGACTACAACCGTGGAAGAATGGCCCGAGCGGAGAAGGGGAACACGTGGCGAACACCGAGACGTACGAACTGGCGGACAGGTTCCGCCTCGAGGAGGGCACCGTCTTCCTGTCCGGTGTGCAAGCCGTCGCCCGACTGCCCGTCGATCAGCTGCGCATCGATCGCCGCCTCGGCCTGTCGACCGCGGCGTTCGCCTCCGGCTACCAGGGATCGCCCGTCGGTACGTTCACCGAGGAACTGCGGCGCGCGGCGGCGACCGTTCCCGATCTCCCGATCGTCGTGCGACCCGGTGTCAACGAGGAACTGGCGGCGACATCGGTGATGGGCAGCCAGCTCGCGATGACCCTCGACGACGCGCGTTTCGATGGTGTCGTGGGCATCTGGTACGGCAAGGGCCCGGGATTCGATCGCAGCAGCGACGCGATCCGTCACGCGGTCTTCGCCGGTACCTCCCCGCATGGAGGCGTGGTCGCGGTCGTCGGCGACGATCCGGCGGCCAAGTCGTCGACCGTGCCGTCGTCGAGCGACGCGACGATGGTCGACCTGCACATGCCGATCCTGTTCCCCGGCGATGTCCAGGAGGCCCTCGATCTCGGCCGGCACGCGGTAGCGCTCTCGCGCACGTGCGGGCTGTGGGCGGGCTTCAAACTCGTCACCGCGGTCGCCGACGGCACGGGCACGGTCGACATCCATCCCGACCGTGTGCGGCCTACCGCCCCCGTCGTCGAGGTCGACGGCAAGCCGTTCCAACCGACACCGAACGGGCGGCTCCTCACCCCGTACACGCTCGACATGGAGCGCGAGTTCCAGCAGGTCCGTTCGGTCCTCGCCCGCAGGTACGGCGTCGACAACAACCTCAACCGCGTCGCCGTGCGCACGGCGGACGACTGGATCGGCATCGCCGCGTCGGGCCAGACGTACCACGAGCTGCGCGAGGCGCTGAGCGTGCTCGGTCTCGCCACCGACGACGACCTCCGGGCCGCCGGCGTGCGACTGTTCCAGATCCTGATGCCGGTCCCGATCGACCCCGGCCAGGTCCGCGACTTCGCCGTCGGCCTCGACGAGGTCATCGTGGTCGAGGAGAAGAACCCCACGTTGGAGGGTCTCGTCAAGTCCGCGCTGTACGACGGCGACCACCATCCGCGGGTGGTTGGTCGCCACGACGAGCACGGCGAGCTGCTGATCGACGGCTCGGGCATGCTCGACGTCGACAAGCTCCTCGCACCGCTCCATCGTCGATTGAGCGCCCGCCTCGCCGATCGCCTCCGACCGATCGAAGCTGTGACCAACCCGAAGCGGCCCCGAATCCCGCTCGCGGTCACGCGGACCCCGTACTACTGCTCGGGCTGCCCCCACAACACGAGCACACGCGCCAGCGCGGACACGCTCGTCGGGGGCGGAATCGGCTGCCACGCGATGGTCGCGATGATGGACGAGGAAAGGGTCGGCAACATCGTCGGACTCACCCAGATGGGCGGCGAGGGCGCCCAGTGGATCGGCATGTCACCGTTCGTCGATCGCGACCATCTCGTCCAGAACATCGGCGACGGGACTTTCTTCCACTCCGGCTCGCTCGCGGTGCGCGCGGCGGTCGCCGCCGACATCGACATCACCTACAAGCTGCTCTACAACGGCACGGTCGCGATGACCGGCGGTCAGGACCCCGAGGGCCAGCTCTCCGTGCCCGACGTCGCCGCGCTGCTGCTGATCGAAGGGGTCGCCCGCGTGATCGTCACCAGCGACGATCCCGATCGCCACGATCGAGGTGACTTCCCCGTCGGCGTCGACATCTGGGACCGCAGCCGAATCGACGAGGCCCAGTCCGTTCTCGCGGCGACGAAGGGCGTCACGGTCCTGATCCACGATCAGGCCTGCGCAGCCGAACTGCGCAGGGCGCGGGCGAGGGGAACCGCGACGACACCCGGTTTCCGGGTCGTGATCAACGAGCGCGTCTGCGAGGGCTGCGGCGACTGCGGCGACAAGTCGAACTGCCTCTCCGTGCAGCCGGTGCAGACCGCCTACGGCCGCAAGACGCGGATCCACCAGACGAGCTGCAACTTCGACTTCTCGTGCATGAGGGGCGACTGCCCGGCGTTCGCGAAGGTGACGACCGCTGCGCCGCAGGGGCGCTCGGACGCGCGGCCACTCCCCCGCCCGCCCGACGAGCTGCCGGCTCCTGCCGCGCCGATCGTGCCGACCGATCGGTTCATCGTCCGGCTGACCGGCATCGGCGGAACGGGTGTGATCACGATCAGCCAGATCCTCGGCACGGCGGCGATGCTCGGCGGTCTCCGCGTGCGCGGACTCGACCAGACAGGGCTGTCGCAGAAGGCCGGACCCGTGGTGAGCGACCTGCGGATCACCTCCGCGGACACACCGATCTCGAACCACGCCAGTTCGTCGGGGATCGACTGCCTGCTCTCGTTCGATCTGCTCGTCGGGGCGAGCGACACCAACCTCGTCGGGGCCGATCCGGAGCGGACCGTCGCGGTCGCGTCGACGAACGCCGTCCCGACGGGGCAGATGGTGACCCACCCCGACATCTCCCTGCCGCCGAGCGCCACGATGCTCGATCGCGTCGCCGAGGTCACCCGCGGCGGCGAGAACATCTTCCTCGACGCGGCCGCACTGTCGAGCGGTCTGCTCGGGTCGACCACGATGGCGAACGTCCTCCTCCTCGGTGCAGCCGTGCAGATCGGCTCGATTCCGGTGCCGGTCGAGCACATCGAACGGGCGATCGAACTCAACGGCGTCGCCGTCGACAGCAATCTCGCGGCGCTCCGCTGGGGCCGTGCCTGGGTGCTCGATCACGAGGCGGTCGAGATCGCCGCCGACCTGCCGCCGCGCCCTCCTGCGGAGTCGACCGACGAATTGATCGAGCGCCTGAGGAACGACCTCGTGCTCTACCAGTCCGAGCGGTACGCCCAACGGTTCACCGAGACGGTCGAACGCGCACGCGCTGCCGAACGCGCGCTCGTCGCCGGGTCGGAGTTCACCGAAGCGGTCGCCCGCAACCTGCACAAGCTGATGGCCTACAAGGACGAGTACGAGGTAGCGAGGCTGCTGCTCGACGACGGGGCCGAGCGCGGCTATCAAGCGGTCGGCGGGGCCGATACCACCGTCACCTACCTCCTGCACCCGCCGATGCTCCGTGCGCTCGGGCTCGACCGCAAGATCGAGCTCCGCCGATCGGCCGGTCCCGCGCTCCGCGCGCTCCGCTCGATGAAGGGCCTGCGCGGCACCCCTGCCGACCCGTTCAGATGGGGGGCGGTCCGCCGCCTCGAGCGCAAGATGATCCCCGAGTACATCGACGCCGTCGAGCGACTGTCGGCGCGGTTGACGGCGGACACGTTGGGAGAGGCGATCGCGATCGCTTGGCTCCCCGACCAGGTCCGCGGTTACGAGGAGATCAAGCTGCGACGGGCGAAGGTGTACCGGGCCGAACTCGCCAAGCGGCTGCCCTGACCGCACCCATCCGAACACCGGGCTCATCCGTACACTGCCCGCGCGATGAGTGAGACCACCGGCGGCCGGCCCACGCGCCGGCGCGCGGCGCGTGAGATCTCCGGCGAGATGCGCACCGAGATGCGCGCCGACGGGCTCGTCGACGCTGCTGCCGGCGTCGCCTTCTGGCTCCTGTTGAGCCTGCCTGCGGCAGCGCTCGCGCTGCTCGCCTCGGTCTCCCTCCTCGGAGACTCTCTCGCCGCCGACCTCCACGAGGCGATCAACCGCTTCATCGACCAGACGTTCACGAGCGAGGCCGACGGGCTGCGCGATGCGGTCGACGGCGTCTTCCTCATGCAGCGGCCGGGGCTGTTCAGCGTCTCGATCGCGATCGCCCTGTTCACCGTTTCGCGTGGATTCGCGGGGCTCATTCGTGCGCTCGACGTGGCCTACGACGTCGACGAGTCACGCGGCGCGGTCCGGCTGCGGCTCACCGCTCTCGGGCTCGCGATCGGCACGTTTGCCACGATGGCCGGCGCGACCTACGTGTGGGTCGCCTCCCGAGGCGTCGGAGTCCCGACGATCATCCGACTGGTCGCCGCGCTCGGTCTCCTGATCGTCTGGTCGGCGACGATGTTCCACATCGGCCCGCACCACCGGACGCCGTGGCGATACGACCTCCCCGGCGCACTGTTCGCGGCCGCCGGGTGGCTCGTCCTGTCGGTCGGGTTCGGGTGGTACGTCCGGTTCGCCGGTTCGGGCAACGAGATCGTCGGAGCGGCCGGGGCAGCACTCCTCGCGCTGACCTGGCTGTGGGCCGCCTGCCTGGTGTTCCTCCTCGGCGCCGAGCTGAACGAGATCATCGCCGACCGGGCGGGCGCGATCGCCGCGCCGCGCCGGTACGGACACCTCATGCCGTGGAAAAGGCTGCCGTGGCGAAGGCTGCGATCGCGCCCCGAGAGTTCCCCAGAGGGCGATCGGTAACTTCGCCCG
>CBDUYD010000103.1:0-10693 GCA_965371355.1 uncultured Ilumatobacteraceae bacterium | reverse complement strand
GCCCTCGATACCAAAGCCGCCGACCTTCGCCCCTGAGCGCTCTCGGTCACCCGTTTCTGTGTACGAATCTTCCCGCTGAGCGCGATCTTTCGTCCAAGTTTCGGGACCTCATCCGTTCTGTGTACGAATCTTCCCGCTGAGCGCGACCCTGCGTACAAATTTCGGGACCTCACCCGTTCTGTGTACGAATCATCCCGCTGAGCGCGACCCTGCGTACAAATTTCGGGGTGGGAGCCGAGATGGTGGGATCAGGCGGTGTCGATGTCGATCGAGATGCGGTGGTATCCCTGTGCCCCGTCGGGGCCGACGGGCTTGGGCTCCTCGGGCTGCAGCTCGCCTGAACCGTCGATCGCCCGGGCCTCGATCACATGGCGACCCGGCTCGCCCGTGTAGCGGTACACCCACTGGACCCACGTATCGCCGGACGGAACCCCGCCGATCTCGGCGTCGAGCCATTCCCCCTCGTCGATCCGCACCTGCACGGCCGAAATCCCTCGATGGACCGCCCATGCAACACCGCCGATCGCCACCTCGCCGGCATGGGAGCTGCCGCTGCGCGGAGTATCGATACGGGTCATCGTCTTGACCGGTCCGCGCTTCGACCAGCCGCGCGAGATCCAGTACGCGTCGTACTCGTCCCAGCGGGTGAGCCGGATGTCGGTCACCCATTTCGTCGCCGAGACATAGCCGTACAGCCCCGGAACCACCATCCGCACCGGGTAACCATGGCGCGCCGGGAGCGGCTCGCCGTTCATCGCCACGGCCAGCATCGCATCACGACCGTCCATGATCGCCTCGATCGGTGCCCCGCAGGTCCAGCCGTCGACCGAGCGGCTGACAACCTGCTCGGCGCCTTCCTGCAATCCCGCCTCGTCGAGGATGTCGCGGAGCAGCACCCCCTGCCAGAGCGCATTGCCGACCAGTTGGCCGCCCACCTCGTTCGACACACAGGAGAGGGTGATGTAACGCTCGACCTGAGGTCGCGATAGGAGATCGTCGAAGCTCATCTCGATCTCGTCGTCGACCAGCCCGTGGATCTTGAGCTTCCACGAGTCCTTGCGGACCTGCGGAACGACGAGCGCCGTGTCGATCCGGTAGAAGGAGTTGTTCGGCACGATGAACGACTCGATCCCATCGACGCCGAGCGACACGTTCGCCGGCAACGATGGCGCCGACGAATCGGCGCCCGGCAGCACGAGCGCCTCGCGCTCTGCACTCACCTCGAACCGCTCGCGAAGCATCCGCCCGAAGCCTCCGGTGACGACCGCCGCCGTGCCGATCCCGGCGGCGCCGTAGAGAAACTGGCGGCGGTCGACACCCATCAGCGCTGGTTGGCCGGCGATGTCGGTCACGCGCTTGGGCGAAAGCCACCACAACACGAGCATCGAGACCGCTGTGCCGAGGATCGTCGGCAGCAGTTTGGCAAGCGACGGATCGGGCCGGATGATGATCGCGAATGAGCCGACTACCCCGATCAGGCCGGTCAGCGAGTACGCGGCGACCATCTCACCGCGGATCGCGAGCATGCCGATGATCGCCCCGAGTCCGAGGATCACCAGCAGCGCACCGAAGACGAGTACCGCCTTGTCGGCGGTACCGAACAAACCGATCGCCCAGTCCTTCACCTCGGGCGGGATCCAGTCGATGAAGACCTGCCCGACCGGCACGACCGGCGACGCGGTGTCGCGGACGATCCCGCTCACCAACTCGGCAACAGCGAGACCGGCGCCGGTCGCCAGCAGCCCGAGCAGGACGCCGTACCACCGCTTCCCCGCCGTACCGGTCATCCGTCGACCACCGACGGTCGCAGGATCGACCGCTTCAGCGTCGGTCGCAGCGGGTCCGGCCGCCTGTAGTTCTCGTTCCTCCAGCCGATCGGAGGATGACGTCGCCTTCATGGCCTCAGAGCTACCGGCGTCACGACCCCGGCGCGGCCGGAACCACGACCGGACGTGGGAGTTTCCGAGATTGTTCGTTCGCTGAACCGACCCGTTTCGCACGTTTCGAGCACGCCCGCTGCGCTCACGAACCGTCCCACGCGTCGTCGGATGTCGAACCATCGAGCTGGCGCAGCAGGGTCGCCGCCTTCTCGAGCGCCCGGCGCACCTGCATCAGCGTCTTGTCGTCGGGTGGACGCTCGCCCGCTCCTTCCGCCACCGCCTCGCGGAGCCGATCGAACGCGATCTCATCGACGTCGGCGGCGATCGACTCGAGACGATCGATCAGCGTGTGGAAGTCGGACATCGGGTCACTCCGAAGGCGCAGGCCGGCGCCCACGACCCGCTTCGGCGATGATGTCGACGGGATGACGGACCGACATTCCGGTTTCGGTGAGTGCTGCGGCGAGGTGCATCGAGCAGCCCGGGTTCGCACTGGCGACGATCGAGGCGCCGCTCGCCGTCACCGCGCGCGCGATCGCCGCCAGCTTGCGGTCGCGGATCTCGCCGGCGAGTTCGGGCTGGAGCGCGGAGTACGCGCCGCCGGCGCCGCAGCACAGACCGTCGTCGTCGAGTTCGACGATCTCGGCGACACGTCCGAGCACCTGGCGCGTCGGTTCGGTGAGACGCTGGACATGGCGGAGGTGACACGGATCCTGGATGATCACCGGCGGGCGCGGTCGTTCCGTGATCGGGAGTTGGTCGGCGTGCCCGGCCAGCCACTCGAGTACGTCGACGACCCTGCCGGCGAAGGCCTCGGCCTCCGGTGTGTCCAGCAGTGTTCCGTAGTCGCCGAGGGCCGCTCCACAGCCGGCCGAGTTGACAACGATCGGCGCACCACCGGGCATCGACGCCATCACGCGCCGCGCCAGCTCGGCAGCCTCGTCGTGTAGCCCGGCGTGTACGTGCAACGCTCCGCAGCAGGCGCCACCCGATGACGGCACGGCGTAGGTGGCGCCGACGAGCGTGACCAGTTCGGCGGTGTTGTGGTGCGTGTCACGCTGCCACGCGTCCATCACGCAACCGGTGAACAGCCAGACGTCGGTTCCGGTGGACTCGATCGGCGCAGACCGGCGGATCGGCAGCCGCGGAAGACCGGCGCGCCGCGGCACGAGCTGCAATCGTTGCGCCACCGCGAGGGCGGTCGAACCGGCCAGCAGGAGCCGATGGCGCCCGAGCATCGAGTAGCCGACTCGCTGCCACCAGGGAACGATGCGACCATCCCGAGCGAGGGTCGCCCGGGTGTGTTCCATCAGCGACCCGAACGGCACGCCACTCGGGCACGCCGGCTCGCATCCCCGGCACTGCACGCACGTCTCGATGAAGTCGACGAACGTGTCGTCGACCGGGAGTCCGTCGTTCTGCACGCCGCGCATCGCGTCGATACGGCCGCGAGGCGAGTACGACTCCTCTCCGCTGACGCGGTACGTCGGACAGTGCGGGAGGCACAGCCCACACGAGACACAGGCCGACAGTTCGGCCGGGTCGAGGCCGAGCACCGGGCGTGCGGTCACCGTGCGCGCTCCATCACAGAATCCATCGGCGTCGAAGCGTACGACCCCCGGTCATTGCGCACGCCATGCCGGCGCGTCGGGATCGCCCGCCCAGTATCGGAGCCGGCGCTTGGCCTCGGTCTCCGCGTCGGAATCGGTGAGGCCGGCTCTGACGCGCATCAGGGTCGCGGCGACCAGGCGGAGTTCGGCGAATGCCTCGGCCGAGGGTTCGCCGACCATCGAGCGGCCATAGCCCGCGGCAAACGCGATGTACTCGTCGCCGCAGCCACCCCACCGATCGCCCCAGGTCATCAGCGGTGCGTGATCCCATCCCGCCGGCGCCCGGCACAGCAGATCCCAATCGATCAGCACCGGGCCATCCTGCGCCATCACGACGTTTCCCGGATGCACGTCACCGTGGCACACGACCGTGTCGTCGAAGTCTTCCCAGCCCGGCCACCGCTCGATCGCGTCGAGGAGTCCATCGAGCGCCGCGGGATCGATCGCCTCGCGGGCCTCGGCGATCAGCGCGTCGAAGTCCCACCAGGGGAACGCAGCCGGCGTCGGGACGGGATACCCCGACGGCACGTCCCCGATGTCGATCTCGTGAACGCGGCGAACCATCGCGCCGACGGCGCACCAGTCGATCGGTTGGTCGACCGCCGCGATGTGCTCCCAGCAGGTCACGTCGAACCCGCCCGAACGGACGGCCTCGGGCCGTCGGGGACGGGCGACCCTGAGGCCGCGATCGAGCAGCATCCTC
This sequence comes from uncultured Ilumatobacteraceae bacterium, assembly GCA_965371355.1. Taxonomy (GTDB): domain Bacteria; phylum Actinomycetota; class Acidimicrobiia; order Acidimicrobiales; family Ilumatobacteraceae; genus JASJHI01. The sequence continues at coordinate 6,500 of CBDUYD010000103.1, read as the reverse complement.
GCGAGATCGATCGATCGGACCGCGTCGACGGTCGGCGAGCTGACGCGCAGGACCTCGTTGCCGGCGACGAAGATGCCGTTCATCCCCAGGCGCAGCAGCCGTGGTTCGTCGAGGCCCCACTCGCGTGCGGCGATGCCCGCGGCACGCGTTGCAGCCACGATGTCGGTGACCGGATGGTCGACGTAAGGGCGGATCGGGGCCACCGGATCGAGCGGATGCATCGATCACCCGCGCAGTGGCGACAAGCCGGGGTTGAGACGCAGTTCGGGGTCGAACTCGTGCTTCAGGCGCAGGTGGAGTTCGCGCTTGGCAACGTCTGGCGTGCGCGCCGGAGCGGGTGCGCTGTGATGCACGATTCCGACACCGACTTCGGCGACGAAGGCGCCGTCCGTCGGCCGGAGCGACGCAAGCTCGGACGGCGGAAGCGACCATCGCCCTCCCGTGGGCAGTTCGGGTGGCCCGTCGACCACGGCGAGTCCGAGCCGTTCGGCCTGCACCTCGACGTCGCGGGGGTGCCCCTCGAGCAGCACCCAGGTGCGCGTGCCGCTCCACAGCAACGTCGTCGGCCGGTACAGGTCGGCGAGCAGTCGCCACGGATCACCATCGCTCGCGAACCACCGCGCGCTCGTCGCCACGGGACGGGTGCGCAAGATCACCTCGCCGAGGAATCCGAGCGTGCCGAGAGAGCCGACGAGGAGTCTGCACAGATCGAACCCGCTCACGTTCTTCACCGTCGGACCGCCCGCCTTGACGACGTCACCCGACGCGGAGACGTACTGGATCTGCAGGACCGAGTCGCGCATCGCACCATCGCCGAGGCGGCGGGTGCCGCTGCGGCCGACCGCCAGCGCACCTCCGACCGTCCCACCCGGCGGCAGGGCAATACGCTGGCGATGCTCTGCCAGCGCTGCGGAGAGATCATCGACCGCCGTGCCGGCGCCGCAGCGAACCGTCATCTCTGCGGGATCGATCGACACGAGACCGGCAGGAGCCGTGACGCAGCGCACCCCGTCGACCGGGCCGCCGCGCGTGCCCCCACCGCTGATGGTGACCTCGCCCGCCGAGCCGACTTGCGACGCGAACTCGTCGAGCGTCAGATCCACGCACCCTCCGGGATCCGCTGGATGTCGCCGCACGTGGCCGGATTGGGTAGCACCTTGTCCGGGTTGGCCAGCAGCGCCGGGTCGAATGCCCGACGCATCGCCTCCTGCGCACCGAGATCGACCTCGGAGAACATCAGCGGCATGAGATCGCGTTTCTCGAGTCCGATCCCGTGCTCACCCGACAGCACGCCTCCGGCTTCGACCGAGGCGCGTACGATCTCGATACCGGCGGCCTGCACGCGGGCCTTGACCCCCGGCTCGGCGGCGTCGAACAACAACAGCGGGTGCAGATTGCCGTCGCCGGCGTGGAACACGTTGAGCACCTGCAACTCGTGCCGCTCGGCGATCTCGTAGACCTGTTCGAGTACTTCGGGCAGCCGGTGTCGCGGAACGACCGTGTCGTGCAGGTAGTAGTTCGGTGCGATGTTGGCGATCGCCCCGAACGCCGACTTGCGTCCCTTCCACAGCAACGCCCGTTCGTCTTCGTCGGCTGCGACGCGGATCGTCCCCACGTCACGCGCCCGCGCGAGTTCACCGATGCGCGCGACGTCGGCCGCCACGCCGGCTGGTAGGCCGACGACCTCGATCAGCAGCGCGGCCGCCTGGTCGACCGGCAGCCCGGCGTGGATGAACTGCTCGACGGCGCGCAGGCAGAGCTGGTCCATCATCTCCATCGCCGCCGGCACGATCCCGTCGGCGATGACATCGCTCACGAGCTGGGCGCCGTCGTTCACCGTGGCGAAATCGAGCAGCAGTGTCGCCACCTCCGGAGGATTCTGCATCAGCCGAACGCAGACGTTGGTAGCGACTCCGAACATGCCTTCACTGCCGACGAATGCGCCACGCAGGTCGTAGCCGTCGGGCTCGGGATCCTCACCGCCGAGCACGGTGACCGTGCCGTCGGGCAGCACGACCTCGATCGCGTGGATGTGGGCACTCGTGACCCCGTCCGCGAGACAATGGGGACCACCGGCGTTATTGGCGACATTCCCGCCGATCGAGCAGGTCTGCTGGCTGCTCGGATCGGGCGCGAAGTGCACACCCAGGTGGGCCATACCCCTCGACAGGTCGAGGTTGAACAGGCCCGGCTCGACCCAAGCCAGCCGATTGACGGGGTCGATCGAGTGGATCCGCTTCATCTTCGAAGTCGAGATGACGATCGCACCCTCTGGAGGCACCGCGCCGCCGGCGAGTCCGGTGCCCGAACCTCGCGCGACGAACGCCGTCCCCGTCCGGTCCGCGATCTCGACGATCGCGCTGACGTCGCTCGTCGACTCGGCGAAGCACACGATGCCCGCTGGATTCGACATGTTCGACGCGTCGCGCCGATAGAGGTTCGTCTCGGTGCGGCCCGTTCGTACCTGGTCGGGGCGCAGCCGTTCGCGAAGCGCTGCGGCGACAGACGTCAGTTGCTCTGACAGCTGGTCGTCGGGAACGCGGCGGCGCCGGTGCACGGCTGCTACCGGGGACGCATCACGATGACGCGATCGGACTCGACGAGTTCACCATCGACGTAGACCTCGTCGCCCGGAGCCACGTGATCCCCGAGCGCGATCAGGCGGCCATCTCGTATTGCGTCGACCTCTTCCTCGTGCTGGCGCATGACCCGACGGCCCTCGCGCAGCGCCTCGGCGACCTCCCGGCCCATCGCGCCCATGCGGTCGGCAGCCGTGCGGGCGACGGTCGACGGGGTCAGCTGGGCAGCGGTCTGCTTGACCTTCTTCTTGGCGTAGCCGGCGCCGGCGATCCCCACCGCGACGCCCCCCGCGAACCACGTCACCCTCTTGATCATCGCCGACGCCTCCTCCGGCGCGGGCGGAGATCGTCGCCGCGGGCGATATCGAGATCGGCCCGCCGGCTCCGAGCGCTTGGAACCGGCGCTCCCCGGAGCCGGAGGAACACACGTGACGTGCCCTTCGCCAGCCCGGTCGCCTTGATCACCGGTGACGAGAAGGCCGTGCGGGCGACTCGTCCGGAAACGGCATCGCCGATCGCCTCGGCCGAGCCGAGCACGCGATCGAAGCGCTCGAGATCGGTGCGGGCCGCGTCGACGGTTGTGCGGGCCTCGTCTGTCGTCTCGCGGAGTTCGGTGATCAGTGGTTTGGTCTCGGTGCGTAGATCGGCGACCTCGTAGTGCAGGTCACGGAGTGCGTCGAGCACGCGCATCAACACGACGACGAGGGCCGCGAACCCGATCGCAAGGAGCAGCGCTGAGAGTACGACGACCAGTTCACCGGCCGTCATCGGCCGGCCTCGTCGTCGAGATCTTCCCGGTTCTCGGACATCTGTCGGCGATTCTTCATGCGGTGCGCGACGTCGATCTCGTCGCCATGGTCGCTCGGTTCGTACCAGTGCTGTTCGCTGAGTTCAGCGGGCAGATGGCTCTGATCGACCCAGGCTGAGGCATGGTCGTGAGGATACTCGTAGCCGACCCCGTGACCCAGCGACGACGCACCTTGATAGTGAGCGTCGCGGAGATGGGGCGGAACCTCTCCGACCGCTCCGTCGCGAACGGCCTGGCGGGCGTTCCAGATGGCGAGTGCGGCACGGTTGCTCTTCGGGGCGGTAGCCAAGTGGATCGCGGCATGCGACAGATTGAGCTGTGCTTCTGGGAGTCCCACGTGTTCGAGGGCGTGGGCGGCGGCGACGGCCACCTCGAGCGAACGGGCGTCGGCGAGCCCGATGTCCTCGCTGGCGAAGATGATCATCCGCCGGACGATGAAGCGGGCGTCCTCACCCGCCTCCAACATTCGCGCCAGCCAGTAGACGGTCGCGTCGGGGTCCGAGCCGCGCATCGACTTGATGAACGCGCTGACGACGTCGTAGTGATCGTCGCGGCCGTAGCGTAGGGCGCTCGTCCCGAGCGCGGACTCGACGTGCTCGAGTTCCACGCGTGAGCGCGCGGCGAGCGCGCACGACACCTCGAGCGCCGTCAGGACCTGCCGGCCGTCCCCTCCGGCGCGCTCGACGAGGAGACCGATCGCCTCGTCGGTCGCGGAGCGTCCTTCCGCCTCGAGTCCGCGATGAACGAGATGCTCGATCGCTGTCCGATCGAGGGGCTCGAGACGGAACAGGGTGGATCGGCTCCGCAGCGGAGCATTCACCTCGAAGAACGGATTCTCGGTGGTCGCCCCGATCAGGGTGAGCGTGCCGTCCTCGACCGCCGGCAGCAGCGCGTCCTGCTGCGCCTTGTTGAACCGGTGGATCTCGTCGAGAAACAGGATCGTTCCCTGGCCGCGCTCGCCGAGGCGCTGCCGGGCCTGCTCGATCGTCTCCCGAACGTCCTTCACGCCGGCGTTGACCGCCGAGAGTTGAACGAATGCCCGATCGGTCGAACCGGCGACGGCGAGCGCGAGCGTCGTCTTGCCCGTCCCCGGGGGACCCCAGAAGAGCGCCGAGCTGAGGCGGTCGGTCTCGACCAGCCGCCGGAGGGGACGCCCCTCGCCGACCAGGTGGTCTTGTCCGACGACATCGTCGATCGTGGCCGGTCGCAGGCGCGCCGCCAATGGGGCGCGCGCCCGGCGGTGCTCCTCGGCCGCTGCGGCGAAGAGGTCGTCGGTCACCGGGTGTCCACCGCGGCCCGACCTCCGAGCACCCGCTCGTAGGGGCCGCGACGGAAGTCGACGATCTGGTCGATCAACCAGTCGCGGTCGACCCACTTCCACGCGACGAACTCGTCGCCGTCCGGGGTCGGCTCGGTCGTATCGTCGTCGACGCGGAAGGTGAACCACCGTTGAGCCTGTCCGAGTCGCTTCCCGGACTTGCGAACCCGACTCGGCCATTCGTAGACGGTCCAGTCCGAGAACTCGTCGACGAGCGAGACGTGTTCGGGCCCGAGACCGGTCTCCTCGCGCAACTCGCGCCACGCCGCTGCGAGAGGTTCCTCTCCGACGTCGATCCCGCCCTGGGGAAGTTGCCACTGACCTGGGACGTCACCACGCTCGAAGGCCATTATCTGGCCGGACGAGCCGATTACCACGGCGACGACTCCGGCGCGGAAGTGCATGCTCGGCATCGCGCCGATCGTACCCAGCCGATCGCGCCCATACGTCGACGGCCGACGGCGGAGACGGGTCAGTGGCCGAGTGTCCGGAGCCGCTGGCGCACGTCCGCGAAGTCGGGGTCGTGCTCGGCGATGGTCTCGAACGTGCGCCGTGCGTTGATCGGGTCGCCGACACGATCGTAGAGATCGCCGAGGACGTACCACTCGCGGAGATGATGCTCGCGTACCCGCTTACCGGGCTTGGCGGAGTTCATCACCTTCACCGCTCCCCGCAGATCGCCCTGGTCGGCGAGCGCGCTCGCAGCCACGATGCGACCCTCGGCCAGGATCTCGTGCGACGGCGAGGCCTGACGGATCTCGAGCCAGACACGGTCGACCGACTGCCAGCGTTCGAGAGCGCGATAGCAGTCGGCGAGCACCGGCAGGAGCGCGACACTCGGCCGGAGTTCGTGGGCATACCGGAGCGCCGACACGGCCTGCTTGTACCGGCCGAGCCGGTAGCACGAGAGTCCCAGCACCTCCTGCACCGCGGCCACGTCGGGGGCGTCCTTGATGATCGCCACCGATACGCGTCGGGCTTCGTCGAAGCGCTCGCGATCGAGTGCCTCCGAAGCCTGGGCGAGACGCTCGGAGAGCCGTTCGCCCTTCTGCGATCCGACCGCGTCGCGGAGCTCGACGGACACCTCGGGATCGACCGGACGCGGTGCGGGACGCTTCGTCGACCGAGCCTCCCCCGTCGACGCACGGGCCGAAGCCGCGCGCGCGGCCTCTCGCACGGAGCCATCGTCGATCCACTCCTCGGTCGTGCGGGCCTCGATCTTGGCTCGCTCGTGATCGGGGTCGATCGGGGACCGCGGCGCGCGCCGCGCCTTCACCTCGCGGGAGCGCTGTTCGGCTGCGGTCAACGGGCGCTCGTCACCATCGGTCGAACGCCGGTCGCGCTGACCGTCATACCCGCCACCTCGGCCGCCTCGATTGTCGCCCTTCGAGTACGACCGGCCACGGCCGCCCGAACGCTGCCCCGAGCCACCACCTCTCGAACCACCGGAATCCCGGCCGGAACCACTACTTCTCGAACCGCCCGAACGCTGCCCCGAGCCACCGCCCCGCGAGCCGTCGGATCGCTGACCGGGACGACCTTGTGAGGCGCCGCCCTTCGCCTCACGACCCGACGACCGACCTTGCCCGGAGCCCGACGCACCACGGCCCCGCTGTGCGCCTCGGTTCTGCTTGGAACTGGACTCTGAGGACATCGGCGCCCATGCTACGGCTGCGCTGCGCTCACCCGGCCGAAAACGCGACGAACGCACCGCCGGCAAACCCGGGCGGTGCGTTCATCGATCGAAATCCGGCGACGTCCTACTCTCCCAGGGGATCACTCCCCAAGTACCATC